>CAZPLI010000050.1:0-11699 GCA_964587325.1 uncultured Thermofilaceae archaeon
GTTACGGACGCTGCTCAAGGAGCTTGAGGACTTTCAAATTTCTGTCTCACGCGGTAAGTGCGAGGTCACGATTGAAAGGAGAAGGGGAGGAGGCATAGTCGTAATGGGCGAGCTAGAAGGCTGCTCAGTAGCTGACGTTCAGAAACTCCTAAGGAGCTACGGCATATACAACGCTGCCGTTAGAATCCGAGGAAGAGCCTCGCTGGACGATATTGAGTCAGCAGTCATAGCCCCTAGAATTTACAAGCCAGCTATAGTCGTCGCTACCAAAGCGGACCTAGCGCCCCATAATGTAGACAATGTCAAACGCGTACTCGCAGAACTAAATCTTGGAATCAAGGTAATTCCCGTAGACGCTAGGTCTCCCGGCAAAGAAGTCGGCGAGACCATAGCGAGCTACTTCTTCAACGAGCTAGAACTCATGAGGATATACACGAGGAATCCGAGAACTGGCGAGATAGCGTATAGGCCGCTCGTTGTGAGGAGAGGATTGAGAGTCATAGACCTCGCCGAGAAGATTCACTCATCACTCTACGAGAACTTCAAGTACGCGCGAGTATGGAGTGACAGACTAAAATTCAGCCCTCAAAGGGTGGGTGCAGACTTCGTGCTTGAGGACGGAGACGTGGTAGAGATAATAGCCAAGGCTTAGCTCACTGTGGGCGCGCCCTTTTTATATTGACTAAGACATTCGTTCAAGGGGCCTTGTATGAGCTCAGACCGCGTTGAGCTACGCGTAGCCGAAGCCAGGCAGAGAGATGTCGGAAGAGGCATAGTCAGGATAGATAGAGAAACTATGAGAAAATTAGGCGTGGAGCCTGGCGATGTTGTGGAAATTATCGGTACTAAGAGTACTGTTGCTACGGTCTGGCCCGCTTACCTAGAAGATGAGGGTGCTGGCATTATCAGAATGGACGGCTTGCTACGCAGGAATGCCGGAGTCAGTATAGGAGACACTGTCGTAGTAAGGAAGGTAAAGGTGGACCCAGCGGACAGAGTGGTCCTAGCGCCACTAGAAAGCCCCGCAGTAGCCCCCACTCCCGACTTCACCGAATACGTGAAGCATAGACTGCTGGGTAGGCCTATCAAGCGAGGAGACACAATCGAGATACCGGTTCTAAACACAGCCCTCCGTTTCACTGCGATATCGACTTCGCCCTCTCAGATAGTCCAGGTAGTCGAGAGAACAGAGATCGTCATACGCCCCAAGCCTGTGACCGAAGCGGAGCTTGCGATACCTAGGGTTACTTACGAGGATATTGGTGATTTGGAGGAGGCTAAGCAGAAGATTCGTGAGATGGTTGAGTTACCGCTCAAACACCCAGAGCTCTTTAGGCACTTAGGAATCGACCCGCCTAAGGGCGTACTACTGTATGGTCCCCCTGGCTGTGGTAAGACGCTGCTAGCCAAAGCAGTAGCAAACGAGTCTGGCGCCTATTTCATAGCAATAAACGGCCCAGAAATCATGAGCAAGTTCTACGGAGAAAGCGAGGCTAGGCTGAGAGAGGTCTTCCAGGAGGCTGAGGAGAACGCACCGGCAATCATCTTCATCGACGAGATAGACGCTATAGCGCCTAAGCGTAGCGAGGTGACAGGCGAGGTAGAGCGCAGAGTCGTTGCTCAGCTCCTAGCACTCATGGACGGTCTCAAGGGCAGAGGACAGGTAATAGTCATTGCCGCCACCAACAGGCCTAACGACATCGACCCTGCCCTTCGCAGGCCGGGCAGGTTTGACAGAGAGATAGCGATTCCCGTGCCCGATAAACGAGCAAGGAAGGAAATACTTCAAGTCCACACGAGGAACATGCCACTAGCAGACGACGTAGACCTAGACGAACTCGCGGAGATAACCCACGGCTTCACAGGCGCCGACCTAGCTGCCTTATGCAGAGAGGCGGCCATGCACGCTCTACGAAGGTTCCTGCCGAAGATAGACCTCGAGAAAGGGATTCCCACAGAGGTTCTAAAGGAGCTCAAGGTCACTAGGCAGGACTTCCTAGAGGCTCTCAAAGACATCCAGCCATCTGCGCTCAGAGAGGTCTACGTGGAGATACCAGAGGTCCACTGGGACGACATAGGCGGTCTGGAGGAGGTTAAGCAGGAGCTACGCGAAGTCGTAGAATGGCCCCTGAAGCACCCAGAGTACTTCAAGGAAATGGGCATCGAACCTCCTAAGGGCATCCTACTGTATGGTCCTCCTGGCTGCGGCAAGACGCTACTAGCCAAGGCGGTAGCTACCGAGAGCGGTGCCAACTTCATAGCCGTTAAAGGCCCAGAGATCCTGAGCAAGTGGGTTGGAGAGAGCGAGAGAGCGATCCGGGAAATCTTCGCTAAGGCTAGGCAGGCTGCCCCCTGCGTGATATTCTTCGACGAGATAGACTCTATAGTACCTAGAAGGGGCTTCAGGTTCGACTCGGGAGTGACAGATCGCATAGTCAACCAGCTACTCACTGAACTAGACGGCATAGCGAAGCTAGAGGGAGTTGTTGTGATTGGTGCTACTAATAGGCCTGACATCTTAGACCCCGCACTGCTCAGGCCCGGAAGATTCGACAGAATAATCTACGTACCACCACCCGACAGAAAAGCAAGACTAGAGATCTTCAAGGTACATACCAGAAAGATGCCACTAGCAGACGACGTAGACCTAGAAAAGCTAGCGGACATGACAGAAGGCTATACAGGAGCCGACATAGCCGCAGTATGCCGAGAGGCTGCAATAATAGCACTGAGAGAAGCGGGTAAACCTACAAAGGTGACGATGCGCCACTTCGAGGAAGCTCTAAAGAAAGTGAAGCCTAGCCTGACGAAAGAGGACATTGAGAGGTACGAGAAGATCAGAGAAGAGTTCAAGAGGATATTCACCTAAGCCTCCTTATTTTACTAAAAGGGCTCGCTCATCATTCCGCAGTCAGCTTTGGTACCCGTCCTCACAGCTCAGCTAAATATACTCCTTGGGTACTGTTTTTTATGCCTCTCGGCAGTTCCTGAGCCTGAAGGGGCTTAAAATGAGAGCGTGGGCTCTCAGCAGCGACTCCTGCATTCGAGATCCCACGTTCTTGGAGTCGGCAGTTAATAAGCTTCAAGCCGAGGTAGTGTTTCTGCCCACGCTAGGTCTAAAGGCACTTGTTAAGCGTAGGAAAACGAGGATACATATCTGCGAGCTGCGAAAAGACGAGTATCTGATAGTGACCCGTCCTCTGTGGGCGCGGCCCGAGGACATCAAAGAACTAGCTACAGCTCTCAGAAATGCCGAGGTTAACGTGATACCGTCACTCCAGGCTTACAGCATTATAGAAGCCGAAGAGTCTCTGGCGCTACTGGGGCGCGACTACGAGGCTATAGAGCTCGACTTCACGGTCCCGCGAGGCTCGTCACTACATCTAGGCATCGCGCCAGAAATAGCAAGAGAGGTCTCGGAGATGTTCTCCCTAGACGTGTACGTAAAACTGCCAGTGTTTAGCACGCCACCTGACATCCTAGAGAGAATGGATGAAGTTAAGGGAGTGATTTTTGCTCCCCACGTAGTGTACACCCGCGAAGGTGAGTACTTCAGAGTTCACTCAACCGTTCTATCGCGCGTTGCTAAAATGATCATAGAGAAGATGCGCCAACTACTGCCCTCAACCGTGGAGGTAGGGTTTGTAGTAGAAGACCTCAGTCTATACACTAACCCACATTTCAAGACCCTCGCAGGCATCTCGGTGCTAGCAGAGGAGCTCCTATCACGAGGAGTGTTGGCAAGCGCTACCGAGCTGGGGAATGTTAAATGGATAGAAGTCCCCCCAGGCTTAGGCATAGTTGTGAAAGACCTTAATGTCTGCCCCTTTGGTCTACTCGAAAAGTGGGGAGAGCAGTATTATAGCACAGCGAAATGTGACGCTTGCGGAGTCTGCATGAGCCTGTGCAAAGAGTATAAAATTTACCGAGAGATCAAGCCTGAGTAACATGTTATTCCCATACCGCAGGAGAAGTAGGCGATACTCTAAGGAATAGGTACCTCTCGGCGTCCTTCTCGTCAGCGATCCCGTAGAAGTAGGCCCCTATGAGCCTCGCCGCTTTCCTAATTTCTTCCATAGCCTCAGGCGGTGTAAGCCCTAGTTCGTCACAAACCATTCTCCAAGTCTTGGACTGAAGCACTCTGGCTACTAGGAGGAGTTTTTGCGTTTCTGTTAACTGCAGCCTCGCCGCCCCCTCATCTAGGAAGTAAGCCTTAGTGAGCTCTTTAACGCAGTCCGTACAGTTCTCAAGCGTCATTTCGCCCCAAGCGTACGAAACGAAGCGTCCCACTTGGAATATCGAGAGGTTGGGCCTTACCCTCCTCCTAGGCGTGTTCTCGAGAATTAACAATGCGACGTCTGCCTCTAAGTCGAAGTACGGGTCAGTTAGCGAGTTAACGAACTTCTTCTTAAACTCCCACGCTATTAGCTCTACGTACTTAGCAGCTGTGTCGTTCAGCGGCTTGACTACCAGTATTGAGTACTCTCCGCTTACAGGGTTCCTATCAGGGCTCATGTGTACAGGCACGAAGCCGTTTCTAAGCCAGAACTTAAGTAGCTCGTAAGTCACGCCGAACCCGGCGCCTATCCAGTCGTAGCCCCGCTCACGCGCCTCTTTCTCAACAAACTCTAGAGCCTTTGAGCCAAGTCCTCTTCTCATGACAGCAGGGTGCGTCGCTATTCTGACTATCCTCCATCCAACGAACTCTCCGAAGTCTAGTATCTTGTAGTGTTTTATCAGCCTGTCAGGTATTATGTTGCCCATTATCCAGGCCCCCTTTGCAGACTCCTTAGCCAGCTCTCCCTTCAGGGGGCCTTCCTCTGCGAGCTCGAGGGATACTACCAGTTTTCCTGTTTTCAGCTTGACCGCTCTGACTACGTGGTGTGGTGCGTCCATCATCATACCTAAATCATTGGGATTGTTCCTATAGTGAGCCATTATGTATATACCTATGAACTGTCTTAGCTCGTCCTCGCGCTCTAGGAAGAACTCTTTGAGATCGGGCACGTAGTACTCGACAGCAAGGTTTTCCACAGCTCGCATGTCCTCCTCGTCGAGCTGTGCAGGCTCGGCGTCTAGGAGGAGGGTGTCGAAGGCCCACTTCTCTATTGGGTCGTTTGAACTGTACCTTATCGGCTCCTCCATCTCGTACTCGTAAAGCTCAACCCCGGGCATTCCTCTAAGCCTGCCTAGGAACCTCACAGAAAAGCCTCTTCCCGAGCCTTCGTAACCGTGTATGGTAGAGGAATAGACTATCCTGTCAAAGCGGTCTAATAGCTTGAAGAGCATAGGGACCTGTAACGAAGCGGCCTCATCAACCGCGAGAATCTCACCCCTCTTCCTTAAGGCGTCGAGGGGCTTGGCGTACTCGAACTCTATACCCTTAGTCGCTAGGCCAGTAATTACTCCGTCGCCTTTCTCTTCGACTTCAACCTTATACCTCAGCCTCTCAAGCGTTATTTTAGCGAACTTGAAAA
Organism: uncultured Thermofilaceae archaeon; assembly: GCA_964587325.1. Lineage (GTDB taxonomy): Archaea > Thermoproteota > Thermoprotei > Thermofilales > JAPDKD01 > CAZFWY01. The sequence continues at coordinate 5,478 of CAZPLI010000050.1, forward strand.
GCTCCTGGACGTTCATCTCGCTTGGGGCTGTGACCACCACTCTACATCTGCCTCTAGCTCTTCTCAGGCGGTGTGCAAGCCCCGCTAAGCCTATACCAAGTACTGAAGACTTACCTCTCCCCCTGTCCGCAGTCACCACGAGCACGTACTTCCTATCGGCAGGCGGCTTCTCGTAGAACACCTCTAGGAGCTTCAACACCTCTACCTGATCCTGGGTCCTAGCTAGCGAGTACGCGACCTTAGGTAGCTTACTGCGCTGTGGTATCTCTAGTGCCCTCCTCCTTACGCCCTCAAGTTTCGGTCTCTCGAACTCTCTGAGCACCCTGTCTGAGTCTACATCGTAGATCAGTATGCCGGGGTGCTCGAATAGCTTCCTAATAAAGCGCTCAACAAAGAGGTGCCTTAGGTCTTCTGGCCCATACTGGGGGGTCAGGAGTGTACTCTGAAACCTAGTGACTATTTTCCTATAAGAGTCAAAGTTAGGTGTCAGGAACACGTACAGGCCGCCGCCTTGAACAACGCCTGATAGCCTACCTAGGTCGTTGGGCTCGAGGTTGTTTATGAGGTCAATGACTGCTAGGTCGAAAGTCCGCCCGAGTATCTTGTAGCTCTCGTGGTACGGCACATACTCTATGTCAGCCTCCTCTCTGCATAGCTTCTTGAAAGCCCTACGCCTCTCTACTCCATCGTCGTAGAAGGCGTGATAGACGTACAGCCCCGGCTCCCTGAAGCCGAACACGTCCGTGAAGGCGTTGACTATAGCCGCAGCTGCTCTAACGAGCTTCTCGTCATCGTCCCCCGTTAAGACAACAAGCCTTCTATGCCCTACTTTTCGGGCAGCGCGGACCTCATCAAGTACTTCCTTCAGCAGTGCGTTAAGAGCGCGCTTCGCCATAGTGCGCCACGCCCGCGAGGCCTAGGCAGTGGCGGTTTATAATAACTCCCCTCATGCTTTCCCTTGCACTTATATACGGCTACCAAAGGAAGTACGAAAGGGATGATGGCAAGGAGGTGAGCGTTGACCTCACGTGGGGATGAAAGGCGGCCACGTATGCTGACCGATGGTCGTCTCGTCGTGAGACGTGGATACCTAAGTTCTGATCAATTCAGAAGGTTCCTAGAGGTGGTTAGAGAGATAGCCACGTACGACGCTGAGCGCAGGGTCTGGGTAATAGCTCCCTGGAAAGCTGCTAAGCTAGCCCGTGAAGGCAGACTCGAGGAAGTGCTCGGAGAGCTTAAGAAGTACGCCGAAGTTGACGAGAACGCGCTAAGGGAGCTCCTAGAGGAAATTGCTAAGACCGTAGTACTACGCATTAAACCCCCGTCACTAACCTTCAACGAAGAACCACCCCTAGGGCTCCTTCAAAGGCTAGCTCCGCTCGGGGAATGGAAGGGCAACGTATTCTACCCTCGAGGACTAGCTGCTCTCAAAAAGGCAGTAAGCGAGCTTCGGGGGGAAGGCTACAGCGTTCGTGGAGCCGAGTCATTAGAGTCTTTACTCACTGCCAGAATTACAAGAGAGCAGGGCAAGCTCAAGGTTCGCCTTGAAGTGCCCGATAGAGACGCGCTTGGTGCTCTCTCATCGGCTTGTACACTCACGTACAGGATAGAGAAAGTAATACTGAGCCCTGAAGGGGAGTTTGAAGGCACTGAAGTAGTAGAGAGGAAAATACGCACTCACAGAGTGCTTGATGGTGGACGCACAGTAGAGGCTCCTGTAGGCCTAATCGACAGGATCGAGAAGGCCTTAAGCGAGCTCGGCTACAACGTTAAGCGCGAGATAGACCCTCTACCTCCGTTTAACCTAACTCTTAAGCCAAGCTTTAACCTCATGCCTCACCAGGAGGAGGCTTACCGTCGATGGTGCGAAAGGAAACGCGGCACCATAGCTATATTCACGCGAGGAGGTAAGTCGTTCATAGCCCTTAAAGCCATAGAGGAGCTCAGGAGACCTACCATAATCTTCGTCACAACTAAGGAGCTTATGCTCACGTGGCTCGACTACTTAGAGAAGTACCTAGGTGTGCCGCGTCCCTACATAGGAGTGCTTGGAGGAGGTGAGGTAAGACTAAGGGACATTACAGTGGCCACCTATAGCAGCGGGGTTAAGTACTCGGACCGACTAGTAGGGCGGTTTGAACTTGCAATATTCGACGAAGCACACCACGTACCGGCTGCCACGTTCAAGGAGATCGCACTCAAGATCGACTCGCTGTACCGCATGGCCCTCAGCGCTACCCCGAGGCGGCGCGACGGCAACGAGGAGCTACTCTACGCGCTCTGCGGCGACCTGCTGTTTAACATGGGATACAAGGAGCTCCTTGAGCTGAGAATAGTGGCACCAATAGAGGTTTACGATGTAGTGTTCGTAGAGGACGAGGACGAAAAACTCGACGCACTAGTAAAAATACTGAGGAAACACAAGGACGCTAAAACAATAGTGTTTACACAGTACCTAGAGACCGCGAAACGTGTCTACTCGAGGCTACTCCGCGAGGGGTTCTCGCCGCTCCTCATAACAGGACAGGTAAGCCCCTCAAAGAGAAAGCTCGCTTTCCTGCAATTCCGCAAAGGAACGAGCAACGTAGTTGTGACCACAACAGTGCTTGACGAGGGGATCACAGTACCAGACGCCGAAGTAGCCGTAATATACGAGGGTAGTGGGGAGGCGAGGCAAATGATACAGAGGATAGGCAGAGTGCTCGGCTACGCTCCAAGCAAGACAGCGAAGGTCTACGAGATAGTGAACATCTCCAACCCTAAGGAGAAGAGCGCCTACTTTAGGAGAAAGTGGGTACAGAGCCTATACCTGTTTCCTGGCCTGAAGAAGTACGTAAAGGAGGTAAAAGGGGAAGCGTGGGAGGAGGAAGGCCTCGAAAAGTTCCTCTCTGCCAGCTAGACAATCCACTTCTTGTACTTGATCTTCTCGGGAATGTACCGCTGTGTAAGGAACTTGAATCCATGACCAGAGAGAGCCTCTATCTCGACCTTCTCCTTTTTCTTCACGAATAGCTTTAGCTGCCTCATCCACTCTTTAGACTCTCTGAACCATGGGTAGCGCATGAGCTCTTGGGCCCTCTTTATGTCCCTGTCCGTGGCCTTGATTATGTAGTTGCGCGGAATCTTGTACTCGTCGATGTCAGTGACCGTGACTCCGAGGAACCTCGCCTCGGGAGTAGCTAGCCTCTCGCTCTCGTAGCTGAGCGATATAGACCCGCTCCTGTACACGCTGTATATGTAGAAGCCGTAACTGTCGGCGTCCGTAAGCACGTAGACCGGGAGCCCGAACTCCTCCCAGAGCCTCCTGACCATGCGCCTTGTGCTCCTATCTGGCTGACCCTTACCCGTGATCAGGATACAGTTGTGCTTCCTCCAGAACTCTTCCTCGTTCAGTCTCTCGAATATCGCGTCTTTCTCCACTACGAGCACGTAGTCGGCGTCAACCCGGAGGATCTCTAGCTTGTCGACGTTCGGTGGTATGGCGTACGCGCCGCTACCCATTCTTGAGAGGTCTATCTCGTAGCCCTTTGAGCGTACAATGATGTTGCCCACGATCTTTCCTTTGGCGTCGTGCATTATACCCATGTGCTCTCTTAGTAGCCCTGTGGCTACCTCTATGTCTTGAATGACGGCATTAGACTCTCTCTGGTCGTTCCAGGTCTCCTCACTCCGGCGCCTACCCATCTCGTCGACGTAGTATATTGTGTGCTTACCAGTATAGTAGAGGTCCCTGATTGTCGGGTAGTCTCCTTCTCTGCGGGCGCGCACTATTATCGAGAGCATGAGCACCGTCTGCATGAAGCGCTTAGACTCTCCGATGTCAAAGAACTCGCGGCGGGCCTTGCGAGGCCCTAGGACCAGTATCTTCCTCTTCTCGTCCCAGATGGTGTTAGAGAGAGTCCTGACTGGTATCTCCATTACGGGTGGCTTGCCTTTCATTATCTGCTCTGTTATCTTCTTAGCGAAACTCTCGAGTATCCTAATGACTTCCTCGTCACTTGGCGCCCTAGCGCTGCCTGCCTTCAGCTTCGGCATTCACCACCCCCCTCCTCTTAATGTCTTCCTCGAGGAGCTCGTGCAGCTTGTTAGCTATCACTTTCTCCTCTAGGCCCACTACGTAGGCGAGGGCCCTAGCTACCTCGCCTATATATTTACTTATGGTTACTCTACGCCGCTTGATTTCGTACATTTTTTCGACTTTGGTTAAATAGGCCCTTAGCCTTCTTGCAGCTTCTCTAATGGCAGTAGTTAGCTCTTTCTCTATTTCAGGAACATCTGCCACTGCCTCTTTGCCCACGCCCTTGAAGGGTATCTTAGTCGAACAGACGTGGGTGAGTATAGCTAGCGGTGCAGGGAACTTGACTTTGTAGACGCTCCAATCTATACTGTCTACGACCTTCTTGACGACATCCACGCCCTCGTCGTACAGTAGCGGTATCCTGTTAGCGAACCTATAGAGTATGGGGCTGTCAGACGAGGGTATCTCACCCCCGTAGGCAAGCGCTACCTCGACTATGAACGGGTTGCCTCCGTAAGAGGAAGGTGGTCGAGACACCGCAGTAACGAACTCCGGCTTCAGAATGTGCTTGACTCCCCGCTTTAGAAGCTCCTCGCCAACCGGTGAGAGAGTTATAGGCTTTGGCCTTCTCCACTTCGGGTACTCCTTCATCTTCCTAGCCAAGCGTTCGAGGTCCTCCATTGTGAGCTTGCCGAGCCGCGTTGAGGGCGTGAACCCTGCCCACTCGCAGAACTTCACAGCGGTTATCTTCCCTACACCATCAAAGTTGGTTGTCAGGAACTCTAGTAGCGTCTTGCTACGACCGGTCCTTCTTATCAGCTTCTTAAGGAGTTCTATGTCTACGCCGCGAGGATGATACTTGCCGGTCTGCGGGGGAGGAGGCAGCTTTCTAGACGCGCGCTTGTACTCCTTGACTCCATCGGGGCTCTCAAAGACTATGTGCGCGTAGGGTGCGATCATCGCCGTTCTTTCGAGGTAGTTCTCTATCCTCTTCTTAGCCATCAACCAGTTGCCCTCGGTTATCAGCTCCACCGTGGTTCCATGCTCCTTGTTCTTCTTCCTGACCTTCAGGGAGAGAATAACCGGGATATTGTGCTCGATGTCTATCTGGACTTCGTACTCATACTCGTAGCGAGAGTTCGGAGTTGAGCTAATGACTCTAATGGGCTTCCCCGTAGTTATCTGAGCGTATAGCACGGCCATTTTGACGCCGAGCCCGAATATGCCGCGGGTCTGCCTAAGCTGGTATTTAGAGCCGTAGAAGACTCTGCCGAAGACGTTAGGTATCTCTTCGGCGGGTATGCCTATACCGTTATCCTCTACTCTCACTAGGACCTTATCGTTAAGCGGCTCTATCTTCAGGCGGATATCGGGCAGAATTCCGTGAGTCTCAGTCGCGTCCAGAGCGTTCTCGACAAGTTCTCTGACAGTTTGATAGAGAGCCCTAGTTGGGTTAGAAAAACCTGCTATCTCCCTGTTTTTATAGAAAAACTCAGCTGCGCTTAAACCCTTGTATTTCTCAGTCATTGGACTATTCCCTCCCCTCACTACAGACTCCCGATACTCACTAACTACTCCTTAAAAAGTCTCTGCCCTAGATGCCCTAGAGAACCCTCTTTGCCCCCACAACAATCCTTCTAGTGCGCCGCTTAGAGCCTAGAATCTCTACTACGATTGTGAAGAGAACTATTGCCAACAGTACATAGACCGCATCCCAAGCCCCATTTACATGGTGCACTACAGGCGTAGTATTCACTTAATACACCCGTATCCACGCCGCAGTCGCGCGTATATTGGTCTTTTCGTTAAAAAACAAGGAAAGGCTTGACGTGCAAAATTTAGTCTGTACTCAAAGCATAGAAGAACTTCGTTATAAAAGAAAAAACTATGCGTCACCCTACAATAGTAGAGCTGGGGAATATGGTCTACATTGTTCGTACTGAGAGATTAACTAGAGTCTACGAGTCCAGAATCTACAGGAACTATGTTGGCATAGATAAGGATACCACATTCTTCTATGAGCTCTACAAGAGACTCACTGGCAGGAAACTAGTGACAGTAGCCCTCAGGGACGTATCAATCAAGATCGAGAAGGGGGAGTTCGTATGCATTTTAGGCCCTAATGGGTCTGGCAAGACTACCCTTCTCAAAGTGCTAGCTACACTCCTACCTCCCACCTCGGGCACGGCCGAGGTTATGGGGTA
>CAZPLI010000051.1:0-10328 GCA_964587325.1 uncultured Thermofilaceae archaeon
ATACGCCAGTCCACACCGTACTTGGCCCCGCTACCCTGTCGCCACTAGCCCTTGCAAGCCTGTGAGCCTCGCCAACAATAACCGTAACCCTACCACTAGGCCCAAGAACCGCAGGAGCAGCCCCGAGCCTGGCGGGGCAGGGGCTAAAACCCCCGGCTAACCTCCCCTGGGGTCACTAAGGGGGCAAGGCTGCCGAACAGTGACGACCAGGCCCGCCCCCAAACAAGCCCAGCCTCCCAGGGAAGGAATGATTAACCAAGCGCCAGGCCTAGAGGAGTTCGAGCAAACAGATCTCTCGCTCTTCATTCTCGAGACTAACGGTATACTACTCGGCAACGACAGGAGCTACGTCAGAGAGATCTCGAGGTTTGAACGCGTGCATATCAGAGTTAGCTTGAAAGCAGGGCGTCCTGAGACCTTCACCCAGAGAACTGGTGCTGTTCCCGAAGCCTTTGAGTTACCCTTTAAAGCGATAGAAGCATTGCTTGACCACGGTGTTAGTTTTCACGTCGCAGCAATGACGGACCCCCGCTTGATGAGCGAGAACGAGAGAAAAGAACTCATTGAGAGGTTGGCAGAAATAGATCCTTTCGTGGCAGCTAACCTCGAAGAGGAAATCTGCGATCCTTATGAGACAACAATAGTCAGAATGGCTGCTTACGGACTAGACCCTGTAAAATTCTTTACCAGAGGGATTGAATTTGCCGAAAGGGAAGGCTAGGCTCGTGCTTGAGCTACTGCGAGAGAGCGAGGAGGAGGGAGAGGATATAAGCTTCGGGGAAGTGCTAGCTTCCGTGCTTACGAAGGCACCTGAGCTAGCACAGCACGCACGCGACCTCTGGAAGCTGAGCCCTCTCCCACCCCGCGTCGCACTAGCTCTCCTGTATTTGAGCCCGGAGTGGCGACCATATGCGAGAGTAGCGGCTCACGAGTTCTTAGCATACCTGGTCGATCTCAAGGAAACGGGGTGTCAGGTTGAAGCTAAAGAGAGAGTTTAGGAGGTATAAAGTCTTAATACTCGATGGCGACGGAGTTCTTTGGCGCGGGAGCGAACCGATATGGCAGGCAGTACGCGCTGCTAGACTGCTAATCACCGAGGGCAAGGTAATCGTGCTCCTAACGAATAACTCCACGTCCTCTAGGGCTGGCTATCGGTTAAAGCTGCTTAAATTAGGGCTTGATATACCGCTTGAGCGTATATACCCGAGCAGTTACGGAGCGGCACGCCACATAGCAGAAAGCGGATACAGGTCTGCATACGTCGTTGGCGAGCAGGGTCTCATCGAAGAGCTTAACCTAGCAGGGGTCAGCACGTCTGACGACGCGGACTCTGTAGTTGTTGGCATGGACAGGAGCTTCACGTATGCTAAGTTAGCGCGGGCCAGCACGTTAGTGAGGAACGGCGCTTACTTCGTGGCAACAAATAGAGATGCCACGCTTCCCACAGAGAGCGGTCTCATTCCGGGCGCGGGGGCTATGGTGGCAGCAGTAGAGGTAGCTGCTGGTAGACGTGCAGACATCACGATAGGTAAGCCCGAGCCCTACCTCTATAAAATGGTACTGGAAGATCTAAATGTTGACCCCTCTGAAGTGCTCGCGGTAGGAGACAGACTAGACACCGACGTGGCAGGGGCCCATAACGCTGGAATAGACTCTCTACTAGTGCTAACAGGTGTCGCGAAGCGAGAGGATATTGAGAGGAGTCCGGTCAGGCCTACATACGTACTCAGGGACCTTTCTCAAGTATTTGAGGACTAGCAGGCGCTCCGCTTGACGAGTAGTAGCGCGAGAAACGGAACCTGAGCTTTTTCTATGGCTACGTTGCCCCACTCGTGACTTAACACCCACACTTTTTCAAGACTTAGCCTTGTGACGAGCGGCTCAGCCAGCATGAGTAGCTCGGGGCAGCTTTTTACGTGAGGGTCGTCATCGAACTCCACCAGAGCTACACCGCCCTCTCTAAGCACACGGGCGACTTCCTTTGCGTATCTCTCCTTGTCGAGAAACGTGTACGTAAATGAGTCAAGGACCGCGTCAAGCGAGCAGGACCTTAGCGGTAACATGTTAGCGTCCGCGTTGAGGAGGTGTAGTAAGCCTTGTAGCGTCTTCAGCGCCTTAAGGCATTCAATCCGAATGTCCAGTGCTACAACCTCCCACCCAGCAGCTAGCAGGGCATATGTGTTTCTACCGTTGCCGCAGCCTACGTCGAGTATGCTACCTCCCTGCCCAAGCTCGCAGAGCCTGCGTGACGGAGGCTCGCAGTATGACATCTTATCACAGCGGCGACCTCCCTCGCAGTTGCTTATTAATCCTATCTGCTAGCTCCTAATGGTAGGAAGGACGACGTCGATACGTACGACGAGATAAGCTGTGCTCGAGGGATAATGGGGCGCATAGGAGGAACCGATCTTGTGAGGATAGTCCTAGATCTCATGAACAGGCCGGAGAGACACGGCGAGTAGAGAGTTTCTATTTCTCTCTCTGACCGTCTGTGACAAGTAGATGACCTAGGCTTGTGAGTGTCGGCTCGGTGGTTTCGTAATCACTCCGCGGACTGCAGTCTCATAGAGCTCACTAAAGTCCGACATGTTTACGTCGCCTAAGAAGGGCCTGATTTCTCTCGCACTGCGCAAGTATGCTAGGTCGATTTCACCGACCGTTACACCTTCCTCGTGTATCCCTAGCTTAGTTATGAGCTCGCCCAGCGGCCCCCGTATGTGGCTCCCGCCAAAGAAGCCTATGCCCTCGTAGAACCCGACCAGGTTGACGTAGGTCACGAACACTGTGTTCTCCATTGCACGTGCCTTAACTAAGGTCTCAAAGTGCTCGCGAGACATGTCAGGAGCCGCTGATATAGTGATGATTAGCTTGGCTCCGCGCAGTACCTCGGCTCTGACGACCTCGGGGAAGAAGAGATCATAGCACACCGCTAAGCCTACTTTTCCGAAAGGAAGGTCGAAGACCTCTATGGGTCCTCTGAAAGGCTTGAAGTATCTAGCCTCGTCAAATAGTCCGTAGCTAGGGAGATGCCTTTTGCGGTAAACTCCTACGAGGCCTTGAGGGCCCACGAGGACTGCCGAGTTGTAGAGCATAAGAGTCTCTTCATCCAATTCGGGCATGCCGACGACTAGGTAGAGACCGTATTCCTCGGCTATGCGCGTTAACTCTTCAACGTAGTGTCCTGTTACGGGCTCTGCTAGGGCGAATATCTCGTCGCGCGCCATGTAGCCTGAGAGCGCTAGCTCGGGAAAGACTGTAATGTCAGCATCCATTCGGGCGGCTTTACCCGATAGATCTCGTATAATCTCCAAGTTCTTATCCGCATCACCTGTCTTGGCGCGAAACTGGCAGAGGCCAACCCGCACGATCATTGTGGTCACCTATTAGGCTAGAAATAGTGCTAGACGAAAGGGTTAAGCTTTACGTAGAGCCAAACGCATTGTGGTGAGAGTCATGGCAACTTTAACGATAGATGATGTCAAGAATAGCATTGATTACAAAGAGGCATCGAGAGTCATAGAAGCTTTCTTAAAAGAGTATATGGAGGCAGCGGGCGCGGAGGGCTACGTAGTAGGACTCAGCGGCGGAGTAGACTCCTCTACGTCCGCAACCCTAGCAGTTCGAGCAGTGGGCAGTACTAGAGTTGTCGGCTTGATAATGCCCGACATAACATCCACCCCTCCTGAAGACGTCGAGGACGCAAAGTACCTAGCTAAAATGCTCGGTATAAAGCACTACGAAGTCCCCATAAACAGTATCCTAGAGAGATACACTAGCTTGCCTTTCTACGATCCCTCTAACAAAGTGGCCTTAGGTAACGTAAAGGCCCGCATAAGAATGACGCTACTATACTACTACGCTAATGCCAATAACTACCTCGTTCTCGGCACGGGAGACAAGAGCGAGTTACTCTTAGGGTACTACACAAAGTATGGCGATGGCGGAGTAGACGTGCTACCCATAGGCGATCTCTACAAGACGCAAGTTCGAATACTTGCCGAGAGACTTGGTGTTCCTCGGAGGATAGCGTATAAGCCTAGTAGCCCTAGGCTGTGGCCAGGACAAATGGCTGAGGAAGAGCTGGGGCTAAGTTATGAAGTAGTTGACGTGGTGCTGTACGCTTACTTCGACTTGAGAATGAAGCCTTACGAGATACCTAAGGCTACTGGAATTGCAAGAGAGCTCGTGAAGACGATTCTAGACAAGGTTAGAGTTTCAGAGCACAAGAGAAGGGCTCCACCAATAGCGAGAATTTCACGCCGCAGCTTAGGACACGACATAAGAATTCCGCTACACAAGTAATCGAACCTAAGAGAGTTATTGTGTAATGGTAGCGTGTATAGCTGCGCATCTACAGTTATACTTTCCATACATGCTACAAAATGATACTGTTATCGAGACATCCTCTTTTTAGCTTCATGGATGTCTTCGTAAGACCACAAGACGCAGGACGCACGTGTTTACGCTAAGGATGACAGCCGACTAGAATCGTGTGAGAAAAAGTGAAAGATAAAGTTATGGGAGTAAGGAGCTTGTACTAAAGGGGGCCTTAATGTGCCTTTCCTCAAACCTCGTAGTGAGCGAGAATGGGGAAGGGTACGAGAGGAGGGCCTATTGCGTTGCTGCTCTGGCGATCATCCTTGTGTCGGTGGTATTTGCCGTATGGAACCTTTATCCTGATCTCCATGGTGTAGGGGCCTGTTTAGATCTGTTAACAGTTATAGCCTCTGCTGCGGCTTTTTGGGCGAGCCTACGCGTGCTAGAGAAGCAAAGAGGAATACTGTACGACCTGCTGAGGGCCCCGTGGTTCTACATATCAGCGGGCCTGGGGCTCTGGCTAGTGGCAGAGACTATATGGTTCATCTATGCTGCATTCCTTGGAAGGCCCCTCGAGGTATCGCTAGCTGACAGTATGTGGCTTTCAGGCTATGTGTCGATGATATTCGGTCTCTACCGCGGCATAAAGCCCCTTGCGTCAATATCGAAGGACGTAAAACAGGTAAGCCGAAAAGTTAGGCTAGCGACCGTAATCCCTATCGCACTAGGCGTACTACTATTGGCCCTAGTTATCACCAGCGCGCCACGAGAGGTCATCGCTAAGGAGCCTCAAGTAGTAGTCATAGACAACCTGTACATGATCTTAGACCTTGTGCTGCTAGCACTAACTCTTCAGAGAGTAGCGTTCTTTTACGGCGGTAAAGTAGCTAAAGGGCCTGCACTGTTCTCTCTGGGCCTCGCACTTATGGCAATTAGCGACATGCCATATTTCGTTGCTGGAGGCTATTACCCTGGGAATCTTTTAGATCTCATATACGTGATCAGCTACATAGTAATAGCTACAGGGATTTACATATATAGCAAACAACCCCCCGTGGCTTAGTAAGTTACTTAGCTCTTACCTCGAATTCACAGTAGGGGTCTCCCAGAGCTAAGCACTTAATCTCTCTAACCTCAACCTCTTTTCCCCAAAGCTTTGATAAGAATCCCGCAAGCATCCCTCTGAATACCTGGCTATTGGGTTTCTCGTTTCTAACGCCTAGGCACTCAAGAAGCTCCCTCACGACTACTCTACAGTAGGTCTTGTCTATGTAGCTCTCTAGCTTGAAGCGTCCATGACCAAGGCTCTCGTAATAGAGGAGCATGTATTCTAGCGCTCTCCTACTGCTATCGAAATACGTGGCCAGCTTCTGAGCTAAAGCCTCGCCCGCCTTATACCCCATGTGGTACATTATGGCTAGTCCTCCACTCCCTAGCTCTCTAAGCATCCCGAAGAGGCGGTACATGTCTTCTAACGTAAAGACTATGAGTCTGGCCTCCCCATGAGTTAGGGGCACATCGAGTAGCTCTATTTTCTTAATATGAGGTATGTGCCTTAACCTAGACAGCAAGTCGGCTGTAGCTAAGTCTGACTCGGTAAGATCGAGAAACAGCGTGGCATGTACCCTATGCCTATCAGGATGCGATTGGACAATACAGCTAAGCAATCTTATTCCATGCTCCGACAGGAGCTTTAAAGGGTCAAGCGCGAAGCCTATCCTACCTTCAAGCTCCACACTGATGACTACTATTTTACGCTCTGGGAAATACTCTTTTTTTATCACCTGAGGCGTAGTTTCTACACGCATCAATACCCTCTTTGACAGTCTCCAACAACAGGACATTTAATTTTTGATGTATCAAGGTAGGGTGAATACTTTAATAAAAGTTATGAAAGATGAATACTTTTGCTAATAATACATGCATTTCTCGTGAAATTAATAACGACATTGAGCACTGCGTGACGCTATGGTATTTTAAAAAGAGCTATTGCATTGAGTAAACGCTAAAGGGTATAGATAGCTCCCCTTAATGAGCACTTCTCTCGCTATACAAGATTCGGGCTTAAGCGGTAAAAACTGTCTACCACTTTTTAGCACTAATAAAAACGGAGAAATATATAATGAGTAGAAACAATATAAAAAGAGTAAAAAGGAAAAAGAACTTTACAGGTTCTTCGTTATTAGAGCTTGTAAACGTACTCTATCTCGAACATTTCTGTAAGTCTTTTTGTCTAGGGCTCCTATATCCTCCTTAGAGAGCCCGAATAACTTGTACTTGCCTAGAGCCGGCACTAGCATTTGTACTTCTACTTTGAGAGCTTCCATGAAGTTGACAATGCCACCAGAGCAGGGTTGTCAAGTTTCTTAATAGGTTTGTTACGTAGTCCGGAACGGTTCTCGCTAGCTATTATGAATGGTCTTGCCATTGCTACGGTGTCGACACCTAATCAGAGGCTCCTGACTATATGACTTCCGTCGAAGAGCCTTCCCGCTATCACCAGGCTTGTCTTTAGTCCGCTATTTTCTTTAAGCATACGATAGTAGGGTAGCTCAGCTCTCTCATTGCGGCTAGGGAGTTCATCTCAGTTCCGCCCTCAGAGCCATCTATCGCTATACAGTCTATGCCCGCCTTGTAGGCTACGTCTATTGCTTAGTCTAGGTCGGCGTACGGCCGAGCTTAAGCCATATACGAGCTCAAGGGTAGTTGTTCTTGGCCAGCCCTATCATGTTGTACAAGATCTCCTTTGTAAACGTGCCCAGAACCGGGTGTCTCTCATACCATTCTCTGACTTCTTTCTCGGGGTCTACGGGGAAGTAGAACTTGTGTTTGAGTCTGAGCGCGAGCTCGCGCCTAACCTTAACTTCGCCGCCTAGCCCCGGCTTAGCGCCTTGTCCTGCCTTTATCTCGAAGCCTATGAAGCCCGGCTCTATGTACTCTTCGAGATCTTTATCAGAGTAAAGTTTGTTCCAGAGCTCATAGTTTGCGTCCTCGACGTTCTGCTGTATGACTACGCCTCCGTACTCGCTGTCAAAGTGCTCGAAGTACTTCAGTATCCTTTCTTTCAGGCAGGGTCAGTCTCCTAACCTCTTATCGTAACCTCTTATGTTTGCGAGATTACCATCATTATGCCAGCTCTAGCGGTTCCCTCGCTCAGGACGAGGCCGCGCTTGTTCGCGATGTCCGTAGAACTCATAGCGGCTATGAGTACGGAACTTTCGACTTAAAGCCGCCAATCTCGCAATCTGTGTCCCCGTCAGCAAATACGGGTTCTCTCCCTAGCTTAACTAGCTTGTGAAGTCTGCTCGAGAGGAAGAGCTTTGACAGGGTAATAACATGGTCTAAGGTCAGGAAGCGCGGGTAGCCTTCAAGGTAAACGTCGCCCCTGCCTGAATCTCGCCGAACTCCTTGGATGGAAGGAAGGGGTAAACCGCGTCTCTGTCAAACACCGCTTTTATCGCTATATCACACGAGCAGCAGAGGTCGCAGTAGGGACACCCTCCTCTGATGAGCCTATATGGCATGGTAGTCACTTAGTAGGCGACTTAGGGTGAATATATGCCAGCGACTTTAGGATAGGGTCTTGCCTCCCAAACAGCGCTTAGACCACATATGAACCGAGTTAGCCTCTCGACGCCGATGCCGAATCCGGCTGAGGGCTCTATCCCCTCTTTAAGCATCTCGATGTACCAGCCGTACTTAGACGGGTTCTCACCGGTCTCTCTCATTCTCTCGACAACTTTCTCTACCTCATACTCTCTCTCCGCGCCGCTAATAGCCTCACCGAACCCCTCAGGATATAGCATGTCGAAGTCTCTGAGGATGCCCGGCCTCTCGGGGTCCTCGCGGTCATAGAAGCCCCTAGAGCCTCTCGGATAGTCGTAAATGAAGAACGGGTCCCCATGGTAACCTGAGAGTATTTTTTCGCCCTCCCACGGTATCTCCGTGCTATAACTAGCCTCATAGCCTAACTCGCGTAGGAGGTCAACAGCCTCTTTATGGGTATACTTCCTGAATGGGGGCTTGTAGTCCTTCAGCTCCCTCCCCAGCTTAGCAAGGTCTTCCTCGTGCTCCTCTTTCACCCTAGAGACGACGTAAGAGAACAACTCTTCAGCCACTTTCATGGCATCAAAGTAGCTGGCACGAGCCATCTCCACGTCTACTTGGAAGAACTCGACTAGGTGCCGCCCGGTGTAAACGGTTTCTGGAGGCTCGAGCCTAATGTTCGGGCTGACAAAGTATATCTTGCCGAGAGCCGTGGCCATCATTTGCTTGTACAGAATGGCGCTGCTCATCACCTTGTACTCCATGCCGTAGAAGTCTATTGTAACCTGTTTAGCACCGCGTATTCCCGGATCTGTGACAGGGCCTATTATGGGCGGCAGTAGCTCAACAAAACCATGCGAGTCGAGGTATTCTCTTATAGCAGCTAAAATCGTGGCTTGTATCTTAATGATTCTCTTGTATTTCTCCTCTCGCACGAGTCTATATGACTTCGAAAGTTTCTCCCGCAGTTTCTCGAGGAAGTCGGCCTCAGTAACCTCTCTCTCGAGTCTCTCCACGCTTGGATGATACCTTAACTGTATGGATTTCAGCCTGGACATATCGTTCGAGCACTTGCCCATATTAATTAAAAAATTTTGCATTGATTGAGGAAAAAGATACCGATAAAGACCCATCCAACATACATTTACATGTAATTTTTTCGATCAGAGCATCGATCTTACTTATTCAACGGAGAGCGAATACTCATCCTTACCTAAAGACAAGCTACTTTGCTTCTATGCGTGCGCAAGTACGTAGCACGAGCATACGATGCTACTTCCGATGTTTTCACGTAGTGTCCTTACTATCGCTACGTCTATTAGCCTATGTTTCAACGGGCAGGATCCTGAGGTGCGTGCTATAAAGCGATACTTATGTGGCATATTGAAAAGAAAGAAAGAGTAAAAATAATTGGATATTTCACTCACGTACTCTTTTACCCTAAAGACTCGAGATAGTGGTATTAACGGCGTGTAGGCTCCGATGGATACGAACGAAGTAACGTACATTACTGTCGAAAATGCTAGCAGACTGTCCCACGTTAGAATTTCAGCAAGAATTGAACAGAAAATAGTCATCGATAGTGAAGCTAACGCTATTACTACATTTCTTCTCCTGAATTTCCTTTTCAAGATTAGCATAGGAATTCCAATGTATACTATTCCTATTAAGATCGAAGACATAGCGCCAGCGATGAATACGGCTAGTTCAGAGCCGTACTGCATTAGCGGCGTGGTGATAATAGCAGATGTCTTGAGTGAGGCTGATAGAGGGCATAGCATTATTCTCATGTAGGGTTTTAACTGTGAGTTCTCGTTTAGGTAGTGGGCTATATAGGGGCTCCAAGAGTAGTAGAAGGGGTCGAAGACGGAATAGAACATCCTTCCGGCATAAGTGTCTAGTACAATGTTATCCCTGAAGCTCCTGAGGAACTCTACTTCAGGCTCGATTTCAGACCCATAGGTAGATGTTGCTATTATGCATTTTTCTCCTTAATAGTAATTGTGAACGTTGCAGTTTTCTCTACTCCTCCTCCGCTACCCTTAACTAAAACTGTGAAGGTGCCTTTGGCGGAGCCTGTATTTATCGTTAGTATAGAACTCCCAGTTGGCGTGATTACAGACGAGCTGAAATCATATGATACCTTGGTCGGCAGCCTGTTAGTGACAGGCTCTCAGGTTAAGGGTCTCCACTGATTAAGGTTGCTCGAGTAACCAGAGTCTGTGTATTGCCTTGCTCTACTTCAACATTCTTTGGTCGGACAAGTGGTTCGAAGTCGAACTTCCCGACTATGACTCTTAGCTGTAGATTAGCTGTCCTCTCTATCCCGCCGGCTGTACCGCGAACTGTTATGGAGTAGGAGCCCTCCAAGTCATCAGTCTCTAGAACTAGAGTAGAGGAGCCCGGCGTCATGGAACCCCTAGAGAGCCTAGACCTAGACGGCTTTACTCTTAGAGAGATGCTGG
>CAZPLI010000051.1:10338-11526 GCA_964587325.1 uncultured Thermofilaceae archaeon
GGTGAGAGCGTCAGCTCAAGCCAACGGGGTCTTCAAGCCCTACCTAGCACAGATCGCTCTCTGGGCCGCCGAGCCAGACACGTGGGGCGACAAGTGGAACCACGCCTACTACGGCGATGAGGGAGGCCTCCCAGATATCGTGGAGTATTACTACGCGAAAGCCGCAGAGCACTTGAGAAGGAACGATCTCGAAGACGCGGCAAGGTACCTGGCGTATGCGCTCAGCTACCTCCTAGACGCCTACAACCCCTTCAACACGTACCCCGGCGCCGATCAGGGCTTCGCGGAGAGGTACAGGAAGTTCCTAGACGCAAACATAGAATCCATACTCTCCAGGATCGACCCAGACTCACTAAAGGTAGAAGCCAAGCCCTCGAGAGAACTAGTCGAGAAAGGCGCGGGGCTTCCCCGTAGATTATACCCAGTGCTGGAAAAGGCCTTGAAGGAAAAGGACTACGAGAGGGTCTACGAGATAGCCTTCAGCTTAATTGAGGCATTAGTTGAGAGCTGCCTAAGTCTGATCTCGCAGCTACCCCTCTCCGCCTTCCACGTCTACCTCTACTCCGACCACGGCATTGCACTAACCTTAGAGCAGGCTATTCTCGTTGCATTTTCTACCATATAGCCTCAGTATGGTTAATGCTTCTTAAAGGGATATCATGTCAGGATACCGGCTGAAGTAGCTAGGAAGATGAGGCTTGAAGGGAGGGCTAAAGAGCTTAGAAATCGAATTACTATAGACTCTTTCTCAAAATTTAACTAAGTCATTTCGTTAGCTTCGCAACTAGGGGTTTTGCTAGTTCTATGAGCTCCTTAGGGTTGAACTCCAGTAATACTCCATCCTCCCCTCCTCCCCCATAGACTCTGTCGTGTCTGAGTAGGGATTCATCAATAACCAACTTGACGTGGCTTGGGAGTGCGACGGGAGGTACTCCGCCTACGGGGTACCCGGTTTTCTCAACCACCTCGCCTGGTCTAGCTAGTCTCGGCTTAGCCCCAGTAATACCCGCGAGTCTACCCATGTCTAGCCTTCTATCTCCAGGGATAACCACAGCGTATACTTCGCCTCCAGCAACTACTATGAGGGTTTTGACTATTCTAGACCTGCTCACACCCAGGAACCTTGCTGCATCGTCTACTCTAGTAGTTTTCCCCGGAGCCCTAATAAGCCTCCACTCGACACCGTAC
>CAZPLI010000052.1:0-11415 GCA_964587325.1 uncultured Thermofilaceae archaeon
AGCCTGACCTGACCATAGTTTACGGTATTAACCACCATCTCTACGACCCCGAGAAGCATCTAATAATATCCAACGCGTCCTGCACAACCAATGCCTTCGCGCCATTGGTCAAGGTACTGAAAGAGAACTTCGGGCTAGTAAGGGGCATGATGACTACGGTCCACGCTTACACTAACGACCAGCGGATCCTCGACCTAATACACCGAGACCCAAGAAGAGCAAGAGCTGGCGCCATGAACATAATACCCACCACTACTGGCGCGGCTAAGGCCATTATGGAGATCTTCCCAGAGCTGAAAGGCAGGCTCGCTGCAATGGCTATGCGAGTTCCCGTACCCGACGGCTCAATAGTAGACTTTGTGGCCGAACTCGAGCAGGAAGTGACCCTAGAAGAGCTTAACTCTGCGTTCAAGAAGGCAGCTGAAGGCGAGCTGAAGGGCGTCCTACAGTACGTCGAAGACCCCATAGTGAGCAGCGACATCATAGGTAACCCGCACTCCGCCATATACGACGCACTCGCCGCCATGGTACTAGGCGAGAAGAGCAACTTAGTGAAAGTCCTCGCTTGGTACGACAACGAGTGGGGCTTTAGCTGCAGGCTTGTAGACGTAATGGTCTACATGGCCGAAAAGGGCGGCTTCTAAAGCCTATACCGAGGAGACCTAAATAACACCTCGCCTGTTTTTATATTCTTTATCTCTACAATCCTGTGAAAGGGTATATACTTAGTTTTATTGCCAGCCTTTATCTCAAAACCTCTCGCCCACACTTTAACTATAGCACTACCTCTAACTTCCTCCAAGTCTCCGGGAGCACCCCTTGAGATATAAACTATCACGTAATCATCAGGTAGCAGATTCGCGTCCCATACGAGCCTGTTTAGAAGGTTTCTCAGAGGATTCTGTCTACCCAACTTCTAGCCTCCTTCTATAGGCAGTCTCTATCAGTGTTCTCAATGGCGTCCTCTTAAGCCTGTTCCTAGCATGTCTTGGATTATCTGTCCTGATAACTATCTTGTGAGGAAGCACTTCTACTCTCTTAGCTTCAATGCCTCCTAGAGTCCTTGCCCAGCGAACCACGTCTTCCTCGTCGACTTTTACCTCTATTTCCCAACACTTCACTGGACAGCGAGAACACGCTCCACCCTTAGTAAAGCAAAGACCTGCACAGGGGACCCGTTCCCCTGTAGAGAAGTACGAGGAAAGTGTATTAGCGCAGCAGGCGTTGAAGAGAGGAATAAGACCTATCTCTTTAGCGATGCTTGCTACATGTTCCTTTAGATCCCTCAGTGGTACTGGTACCTGCACCTTGGGCGCTAACTTGCTCTTGTCTACTCTCGCTAGGATCTGCGATACATCGAACCCGAGTTGTTTGAGCCTGTTGAGTATTAGCGGTGTTACCCTGAAGCCTCCAATAACGACAGATGCAGCTCCAGCCCTTTTAGCTTCCCTTAATATATCCTCGAGCTCATCTGTGTTAATGCCTGGTATTACTGGTCTGAGGAAGAGGGAGGGATAAAGGCCTGACTTTCTTAATGCCTTAATGGTCTCAAAGCGCGTGTCAGGCGGTAAGGCGCCCGGCTCTAGAGTTTTCCAAGCCTTTAGCTTTACTATCGTGATTAATGGGCTAAGGGGCTGCTTCGCATACTTTGAGAATTCTGCCGCCATCTCAGGTGTAAGCATCTTCGTTGAGAACTGTATGGGGTTACCGAGATACTTAGTAAACGTGTGAATGTAGTTCAGTGTTTTCCTGGCTCCGAGAGGATGAAACGGTTCTCCGATACTGCCTAGCGCAAGGTACGTCCCCCACCTTCCTGGTAGAAAATGCTTGTTGACCAGTATAGCGTAGGTCAGCTCCTCAGGCGATAAGGCGTAAGGCCTGGCCTCCTCATAGCTCACGCCCATATCGGTTATGTAACAGTAAGCACACCTGCCAGTACAGCCCAGCACTACATGCACCGTAAGCCCGCAAGGCCTAGGTCTTCTCCTTGCGTGATGATCACTAGCAGCTTTCCGTGCCCTCTCACTACCTAACATCGTACGGAGCTTCTGCTCTATAAGCCTCTTCCTAGCTAGTAGCTCCGCTAGTGTAGGCATTACGGAATCTCCTCTTTAGCTCTTCTCGAAGCGTCAAGTATTTTCCTCATAACTGACTCAGGCAAGACTACATCTTCTCTTCTCTCCCCTGTGGGTCCTAGTACCACTAGGCCCTTTCCATCCACAATCGTTATTTCGTACATCCTTAGGTCATGCGGTGTCTGCCTCATTTTCTCTACTATTAAGTACCGCTTTAGTATCCCGTGCCTTACCGCCCTCCTGAATCTTATTATGCCGTCAGCTACGTGCTCTACCCCGAAGCCGAAGGCCTCACTAGTCGTTATCGCGTATTGTGACGTGACCACCACTGTGAAGTTCCACTGATAGAACACTTTTTTCAACGCATATGAGTACCTTCTCGCCATGGCGGGCTTGTCGAGCCAGAAAGCCGAGAGACTATCAACGACTAGCCTCATGTGACCATATCCTAGCTTTCTCTTGACAGAGATTACCTTGTTAACGAGCTCCTCGGGATCCAGGCTCGAGAGAGAGTAAGGATCGCCTCTCGGCCTGAGTAGGGCGTCAATTACTACGAGGTCTCCCCGTTCTATTGCGCTCTCAAAGTCCATCCCGAACTGTGCTGCCTGCCTTATGATAGACTCTCTACTCTCCTCTGTGGTCACGAAGATAGCTTTCTCTCCCCGAGTTATACCGGCGTTCACGAAGTGAAGACAGAATATTGTCTTGCCACAGCCCGGCTCTCCTACCACGGCTACAAAAAATCCCTTTGGTATACCCCCTGCTAGGATCGAGTCTATTTCTGGGACTCCTGTGGAAATACGCTCTATTTTCATCCTGTCTTTATTCTAATGACTGCTGAATAAGTGTGTAGCGCGGATCTCGCCTGAGGGAGCTGGCACCAATCTGACTGCTAGCTCGGCTTTAGGGTGGCTTCGACACCTGAGATAAAAACTTCTACACCAACCGTAAGGCGCCCTTATCACCCTTACACCATTACGTGATAGAGCCTCGGCGAGTCTTGTTACCAGTCTGATAACGTCCTTAGGAGGGGGGGCGAGTGGTGACAAGGAGGCGTAAGGGTAAACCACGATAGTGTCTACCTCAAGCTCGCGAGCCCGGCGCATTATTATGTCTAGGGCCTTACTCAGAACTTTGTTTGATTCGCTAATGTCACATCCTTCCACTTTGACAAACACTATTAGCGCATTGGATACGCTCGCGGACTTATTGTCCTCCGTAAGCGTGTCAGCCTCTATACACGTTCTCCCTTTAACCTTGTATGAAAACTCGTCGGCGTGTACTAGTATTAGGTTCAAGCTCTCGCCCTATTCTAGCTTCTCCAGCTCAAAACTCAGTTTCTTAAGCTTGTTCTTGATGCGTGCGTACTCCGTCTCAAGCATTTCGGCCTCTTCCTCTATGCTCTTAACTTTATGCCTCTTTCTCTGTCTCCTAGAGAATAACATACAGATACCGTCAGGAGCTAGTGCTCTCCGGGTGCAGACTGCATACTGGCATTTGTATCCTATGCACTCGTCGTTAGTCCATGCGCACCAAGCCTGGAGACCGCCGCTTCCCGGCCTTATAATTAGGGCCTTTTTCACGCAGTAGAAGGCTCTAAAGGGGCATATGGGCTTGCACTTCACCTCCATGATACTTCCCCAGCGGCTGGCCTACTGTCTCCATAACGCCTAAATCAAGGTTTCTCAGATAGTGGCATCGTGATTTCAAGTTCCAATACTTAGAAGCTTTTCCGCAAGAGTCCTATATCCAGCATTACCTAGAAAGACTGCTGTCTCCATGATACTAGGTGAAGCCCGGGCGCCCTCTCTTGTTACCTTTATCGCCGCTACGGCGTTTGCCAGAATCAAACACTCCTTAAGTTCAAACCCGTAGAGCATACCGGCCAAGAAGCCTGCGTTAAAAGCGTCACCGGCGCCCGTGGTGTCTACAGCTCTTACTCTAAAAGCCTCAACCTCTATAATTTCGCCGTCAAGCAAAATTGCAGATCCCTTAGCACCGCGCTTCACCACTACTATTCCTGAAGGTTCAATACTCCTACGCTTTAATGCACCGTATTCTGTTTCATTAACTAGGAGTACTCCTGCTCTCTCTATGAGTGGCCTAACGGCTTCAACCGGTGCCCTGTAAGCAGCGGATCCCGGGTCGTAAGATGAAGGTATGCAAGCTTCACATGCCATTTCTAGCAATTTCCTGCCCACGTCGAGCCTACCGCCACTCACATGCACCCATGTTACCCTTTCTAGGAAGGTACTGCTTAGGTCCTCAGGGCTTAGCATGGTATTCGCACCACGCAGAGCTATCATAGTCCTTTCACCCCTTGCATCGACTACGACAAAGACCCTACCAGTGGGCGCACTTACCTTCCTTACGAGTGAGACGTCAACTCCTTCCTTTACGAGAGACTTGAGAGCCGCCCTGCCTTCCTCATCATTACCCACACAACCAAGCATAGCTGCTGGTATACCCAATCTTGCTAAGGCTACTGCTGTGTTAGCTGCGCTTCCCCCACCTCCTACTCTAAGTGCGTGAGCCTCAGTCTCAGATCCGGGCTCGGGCAGGCTCTCCACAAACAGTGTCACGTCTACATTTATGTTGCCATAGACTAATACTCCTAGGTATGAATCAGGCTCCTCACTACAGACTTTACGAGCTGTCTCCAAATTCTTGCACCTCCTAGTCTAAGTGCACGCTCACTCCATCCGCAGTACGACAGTACAACACTGTTAATGTCCCTTATACCTAGCTGCTTAGGGCACAGAATTCTGACCTTGAGAGACTTAGTAAGAGACTCGTCTATCGGAAGATCGCAGAGATCGTCGCATAGCGTCAATGCTACTACTTCTCTAAACCCTAAGTTAGCTAGGGCTCTCAAGGACTCATTGAAAACTGTAACTAGAACTTGTCGGCTATAAGCGTAAACCGGGGGCATTACTACCCCGCCAACTTCCTCAGCAACTTCCAGTAGCACGTAGAGCGCGCTCACCACTCTTGCATCTAGAGGTTCGTCAGACACTTTCTCGAGAGACAACAAGCCGAAGGGTAATAGGGCTCTCTCCCCTGCTGCGGCCTTGGTAGCTAAGTCCTTAGGAGACAGCATTCCCGCGTACTTGAAGCCGGGAATCATAAGAGGCCCTCAGCTTCCAAGACTCGTATGAGTTCATCTAAGCTTCTAATTACTATATCAGCTCCCCACTCGATCAGCTTTAGAGAAGTATACCGGGTCGTAGCTAATCCTACAGCGATAATTCCCACCTCTTTAGCACTTACTATATCAGCCCTATAGTCGCCTACCATGACCGCTTGGTTAGGGCGAACCTCTAGCTCCTTTAGGATCATTTCAAGCCCCCTTACCTTCGAGAACACGTAATCGTAAGCCTCCCAATCTAGGCCCGTTACGATAGTGTCAAAAAGCTCCCATAGCCCCAGGGCCCTAAGCTCACGCCCCAGAGTGCTGTGAGAGCACTTTCTTCCTGTTATTAAGGCTGTTAGGAGGCCTCTACTCTTGATTTCGCTTAACGCTCTCCTAGCTTCACTACGAAGTTTTGGTAGCGGGTGAGACAGCTCGTAGGCTCTCAGGAAGATCTCCCAGAAATCCTCCGGGCTTACGCCCTTAGGTATAGCATTACTAAGCGAGTCTGAAAAGAACATCGAAAGGAACTCTGAGCGACTTAAGGGCTTAGCACCATACATAGTTCTGGCTAAGTTTAATGAAAACCTAAAAGCCTCTAGCGACTCAACAAGTGTCTGATCGTAGTCGAAAATCACTAGCCTCACGGTCACAGGTTATAAGCGTCTCAAGGGATGTATAAAGCGGTGCTCCCCAGATGGAGGAGGACCGGCTCAAGGCTCTCGCAGAAGCCAAGGCCTATCTGGAGAAAAGGCTAGAAGACCTCCAGCGAGAAATAGAGGTTATAAGGGCTTTACTAACCCTAGTGGACCAGGCTCTTGGCAGAGAGAGCTTTGTTACGGCAGCTAAGCTAAGAGAAGAAAGAGCAGAAGTCCCTGAAGAGAAGCCAATAAGCGAGTTTAATATCACGTCGAGATCGGGCGAGTTAATAGCCAAAATGCTCGTCTATAAGGACAGGATCGTCGTAAGGCCCGAAGTTGAGCTACACACAGATACGCCTCCCTTCAGGAGTTTTCTAATAGCAAGGACCCTTGAGGGTTACAAAAAGAAAGACATGAGACGTGTCGACATGGGAGAGCTCGCAGAGGATGAGGTTCTCGACTATGAGGTTATAGAGGATGAGCGAGGAGTCCTCAAAGAGCTGATAATAAGGAACTACGGAGACCGGCAGAGACTCTTCGAGCTGAGAGGGGCTATTAGGTGGACTTTAAACAAAATGTATGAAAAAGAAGCTAGAGCAAGCTACTGAGCAGCGACTTTACGCTGAGACTTATACATCTCAATTAGCTCCTTCTCTGTCGTCGCCTGTTCAGGAGACTTGTCGAACCTGTATCTACCGGTAAATCTCGGGAACCTGATAGCGAGCCCCGCGCCGGGCCTTATTTTGCCAAGTGCGCAAGTGTGCATTGGGCTGAGAGTTATTTCGGCACCTACGATCTCGAGCACAATAGCGGGTACGAACCAGACGTCGGCTTCCATCTTTGATACGACGCGTGGATGCTTGTGAGGTATCTTGTATGGTTCTAAGAGCTCTGGGAGCTTCGCAAGGTCCTCGTCCGTGAAGCCGCTCCCCACTTTACACACGGTCTTAAAGACGTCCTCCTCCGGACAGTAAGCGGCCATCAGTAGCGCACCGTAAGTGCCAGCCCTCTTACCCTTACCGTAGAACGCCCCCACAACTACTAAGTCTACTGTGTCAGTCATTTCGTATCTGTAGTCTCTCTTGAACTTGATCCAGAGCCAGCCCCTTGCGCCCATCTGGTATATTGAGTCGCCTCGAACCGATTTGCACATGACCCCCTCGCATCCGTCAGCGATAGCTTGCTCGAAGAATAGCTCTAGCTCCTCGGGGGTTCTGACGAGCTTAGCATGAGCTAGCCTGACTCTCTCATCCTGCATGACTATCTCTTCTAACTTCTTCCTCCTCTCGGGATAGGGCCTGTCTATGAGGCTCTCTCCGTTAACGTATATTACGTCGAAGAGAAAGAGGACGACAGGGTACTTCTCCATGGCCTTCTCGATCTCGTACTTCCTCCTACGATGCATTAGCTCCTGGAAAGGCAGCATCTCGCCTGTGTCAGGGTTTACGGCAACTATTTCACCCTCGACTATTGCCTCCTCAGCGAGTATGTTGTTCCTGACCATCTCAACTACGTCGGGGTAGTGATGCGTTATGTTCTCCAGTCTTCTACTGAAGAGCAAGACTTTGTCCCCACCTTTATGTGCCTGTACGCGCTCGCCGTCGTACTTGTACTCAGCCATACACATTCCGCCGAGCTTCTCTAGTATCTCCCGAGGGTCGCTAAGCCGCTCAGCCAGCATTGGTAGTACTGGAATGCCAATAGTGATGCCTATTGACTTTACTGCCTCTAAGCCGCCTGATGCTAGAGTCTTGGCTATATAGCCTAGGTCCGGGTGCATATTGTAGGCTCTCTCAATGACCGTTCTATGAGCCTTAGAGCCGGTGAACGCTATCGCTAGAGCATCGATGATAGTCATGTCAGCTATGCCTAGTCTAAGTCTGCCAGTGACCGTCCTGAGCAGATACTTAGCCTCCTTGGGGCTGGCGTCTCTGAGCAGCGACACGAGCAGCGAGATCTTAGTGTCCTGCGCGCCTGGACCCGAGGCTTCAGCTATCTTCATTAAAGTATCGTAGACTCTTCCCACGGTCAGCGCCTCATGCTTGGTCTCTATCCCGAAGAACTCGGTTATGGAGACTGTCCTCTTTTTGCTCAATATCTGCTGTGCAGCTAGACCTATGTCGCCGACCTTCTTATACTCGGCCTCTACCTCCTTGAGACTAACTCCGGCAGCTTGAGCTATTGCTCGCATTGCGAGCTTCTCTGCCACACCGAGCTCAACTCCCTCATAGTCAGGCCTCAGCTTGCCCTGGGTTAAGTAGATCACCTTGTCGATTACCTCAATAGGGGCTCTCTTAAAGAGCGCTACAAGGTATTCGGTCATAGCGATTCTCTTAGTTGTAGCCTCTATTTTCTCGTAGAAATCTGCGAGTACTGAGTACTCTAAGTCTCTACCCATACTATCCCCGAAGAGGAACTCTCTGACTAGCTATTTGAAGACTTCTTGGAGGATAAAATCATCTCTAGGTAGGTCTCCCTCACGACGTCAGAGACATCATATCCGAGGACCTTTAATACCTCTAAGACATCCTCCGGGTTATCAGCTTCCACTTCAAGAAAATGCCCTAAACCTTCCACCGAGTCAACGCAGACCTTAACTCCGCGTCGCTCGAAGATCCTCCTTCTCTTAATCACCTTAGCTAGCTCCTTAAAGCCTAGAGAAGAGAGAAGCTCTAGGCACTCCTCTGCATTGCTGACTTCTACTTCGATCTCCTTCCTGGACTTAAGAGGACCAGGAAGCCTAGGCCCCTTAAAGCAGAGAATAGCCTTACCTCCTACTATCCTGAGCCTTAATGCCTCATCCCTCGAAGCTAGATCGTAGCAGGGGTGAGAGAAATAGATGTCTACTTGTTGCTCCTCAGCAACCTTGTTGAACCCTATGCTTCTAAGCTTGACACCGACGTCGTGCGGATCTCCGTGGACCCTGACTTTGACCTCTACCTCTAAACGACCCAAGCCTCAGTCCCCAGGGCCTGGCCTGGCAGCGCTTTCCTAAACACAGCGATTACTCGGCCCTTCTTGCCGTGAGGCCTCACAATCTTCCCTATGAACTCCTCGCCTGACAGGGGGTTTCTCCACACGACTTTTCGTCCTACTAGACGTGAGGCGTCGGAGAATGATGTAACACCCTCTACGGCGAGTATCACGCGGCGGGGGTCCTGCGTATTGCCGCCTATCTTGAAGTTCATTATTATAGCCCGCATAACTCTCGCCCTCCCCTTACTTACGCCTCCCACATATAGGTCTTAAGGGGTCGTTAACGCTAGTCCTTAGCAGTAGGCACCAGCTCCTACTCTCATCGAAAAATATGCAGTCGTAGCACGTTCCTCTTAAGTTCTGTTCTCTCTCCATAGGCTGGGCAGGAGATACGGTCGGTGGCTGGGGCTGTGGAGGGGCCGTCTCTAAGCTCGCTTCGCCCTCCTGCGTAGTCTGCACAGGGGATTCGGGCTCTGAGGGCAGATGCTCGGCCGGACTGGGAGGAGGAAGCTCAGGGGGTGGAGTGGGAGGCTGGCTGGGTGTGATCTGTTCTCTCATCTCTGCGGGAGGCATATAGTAGGGCTGTGGAGGGCGTACCACGGGTGCTGGGATCTTCCGCCTAGGACGCTCTGGGACCTCTATTCCTTCAGATCTTAGTATTCCTATTAGTTCCTCTCGGCTCGGAAAACGTCCCTCTAGCACTTTCTTCCCATTGATCACTATTGTGGGAAGCTTCTCAACTCCGTACTTCCTAAACTCGACCGTGTAAAGCCCTCCGTAAATCTCCTCTAGGTATGTTAGGAACTTTGGAAACTCACGGGGGTCATCCACTTTAACTACATGTATCTTTACTTCAGGACGTCTGTTCTCCGGTATCCTTCCAATTATGTCCTTTATCTCCTCTAATAGCCGCTCTGATCTAGGGTCTTTGGCCACGAATAGCCTTATTAGGGCCTTACGCTCGCTCACTAGCCCATCCCCGCCCACTCTATCCGTGACTAGGTCTTATTTTGTGCGCTTGAGCTATTCCTCAGATCCGCTTTTCAGAGGAGTGAGGAATCTCTCTATTACGTCCCCCTTCGGTGCTACCTCAGTGAAGACTTGTGCCTGGAACGTGTATATGTCTACTCGTGACGTCCGCCAGTAGTCAGGGGGTAGACCAGCTTTGAGGCATGCATGTGACAGGTACTCTATAACATCCCAGTCGTACTCTAAGGGTACTTGAGGAAGCAGGAGACCTTGGAACGGGCCGGCTCTGACTATTATGCCGTCGCGTCCAACCACTATTTTGTTAAGAAGCTCTTCTGGCCTCTCGTATTCTATTCTCTTGGGCCTGGTGAGGACACTTACCTCGAAGACTACGGTGTCGAGTTCGTCTTCGGTCATCGGGGGGAAACGAGGATCCTCTGTAGCTGCGGCTATCGCGGCACTTATGGTGGCTTCGACAAGGGGGAGCACAGGTTCTGGATACCCAATACAGCCGCGTAACGTCTTTTGCACAGCCCCTGACTCATCTTCAAACACCTTCTCTATTGTCACGAAGACTCCACGAGGTTCACGCAGCTTCGAAGGGGTGTCACCGGGAGGCTCTATCCTTACAGCTGTGGCTAAGAATTCCTCTACAGCCCTCCTGGCGAGTCTTACGAGAAAAACGCCCTCCTCTAGGCTCAGCCTAGCCTCCAACCCCCTCCCCCTCTCACTCCCTCTAGCCGCCTTTAATCTGTTCCCGCAGCCTTTTTAGTAGGGCTCTCATTGCCCTGAGGTGACTGCCTGGCCAGTATACTTTACGGCATCGGGGGCAAAACCAGAAGTCTTCGTAACGATTAGCTACCGCTTCCGGTATGAGTCTCCTAACACGTACCCTCTCTACCCTGACGAGCCTCGCGTTGCACAGGGGACACCTAGTCCTCTCCAAGTCTATTCTGAGGTCTATGTAGCCTCGGTCAGCAAGCTCCTTGAGCTGCGACTCTAGGTCCTCGCCTACTAGGACTGTCTCGACTCCTTCAGCCCGGGCCTTAGCCGCAAGACCCTTATCTCGAGTTACCAGCACCGCTCCCCGCGCCTTAGCCTCACGTATAGCCTCGGGATCACTCATAGAGGGGGAGTACGTTGTGTCGTATCCCATGACACGGAGCCACTTAGCTAGCCTTCCCAGCATAGCGTCAACGACGAAGCATTCTTCTCGCGAGTCTTCTCGCGTAAGCTGCCACCCGAAAGTCATCAAAGAAACGGTCCATATAGCCTTGGTGTGTCACTACTAGGTTGCCGTGTTCCGAGAGAACCTCCACTAACCTGCCGCGTGTCAGTTGGGAGCGAGGCACAACCGAGCGGTTGTTACAAGGTATGTTAACCACTGATGCATAGAAGTAGTAGTCATCGTGCCCCGCATCAACCTTGCTTAAGACCTCGGGGTCTGTTAACGGCGCCAGTAAGGCATGTATACCGACTACTCCTCTCACCCTCCCCCCTCTCTGCACAACCGCAAAGGCCGACTTAGCCCTCAACATGCGCCTAAGCGCGCCCTTGACGGTGGTATGAGGCCATAGTACGGCCACTGCCGACTCTGTAAGCTCCCTCCCCACGTCCGATAGCC
>CAZPLI010000053.1:0-6241 GCA_964587325.1 uncultured Thermofilaceae archaeon
GTATATACTATGAGTGAAGTACGCAAGACTGCAATTACCACACCCAGCACCACGAGCTTAGTAAGCTCCATGCTACCACCGTCTAGAGTGAAAACTAGCGCGAACATTAGGAAAGGCCCGGAAAGCCTCAGGATGGGATCTAAAACGCTGTGTACTATTTCTTGAACTCCCCGCAGAAAGCTTAGCTTTTTTATAGGCCAATTAACTGTCGAGTCCCTTCAGCGACTAGCTGGAAACACTATTCGGATTTCTCTAGTGCTAGCTCTAGGACTAGCGCGTCAGGTTTCTCCTCTACACTTCTTATTTCGAGGTTTAGGCCTAGCTCTCTAGCTATTTCTACTAGTTCGTCTACCCAGCTGTAAAGGCCGCACGAAGTGTAGAAGGAGCCTCTGACTACTATCGTAGCAGCTCCCTCCGAGAAGGACTCAAGGCTTGCCTCTGCGTCGGGTGCCGCGCGTCTATTAAACTCTTTTAGTAACTTCCCTAGTTCCTCTGACATGCAGTGCCCCTAGTTTTCTAGCATAGAAACCCTGTTAAAGGCAACTAGTGGTGCCACGCCCCCACAGTCGGAAGAGCTTGCTAAACGTTTTCTCTCACTACGTCGTTTAGGAGTATGGGGATTATCATCCGAAGGCTTGTCGATGCCGATGGAGCTCTTGCAAAGGCGAGGAGTATTGCGCTTAGCCTATCGAGAATCTACGGCGTTCCCACGAGGATAGCGGCGACTAAGGTCCCCCTAGACTCCCTCTATGCCACAGAACTCGGCTTGGAGAGAGGTAAGCTGGGCTTAGTGCTCAGGAGAGCGATCTACGAAGGCTATAGAGTGCCGATAACAGTCTGCAGGACAGGTACTGAGTTCTACGTGATCGACGGACACCATAGGGCCTACGTCGCTTGGCTTCTAGGCGAGAGACACATTGACGCCTACTTTGTGAGGTTTGACGAGCCATTCAAGTACGAGCCTCCATTCAAGCTCAGGCTCTGGGAGCTGGGAGTAGTAAACGACGAGCCGTTCGGAGACAGGAGGCTCGATTTGTGGAGGTTTATGGCGGGAGTGATAGTCTTTTACGAGAAAAAGTACGGAGGCGCATTCAGGTTAAGGCGAGACATGGTCAGGGTCGGCGCCTTGATACCTACACAGAAGTACCTCGAGCGCTCAAAGCTTAGCGCCTTAGTTGACGAGCCCATACTATGCCTAGAGACCCTCGACGGCAAGCTCTACATTCTTGATGGCCACGCGCGTAGCTACAAGAAGCTGATCTCCGAGGGGGAGGACGCGCTCATCGAGGCGCTAGTGCTGTACCAGACGCGGCCCGTAAAGCTCGGTATAGAGAGAGTTGTAGCCGCTCAGTCGCTGAGTAGACTAAGCGACATAGTGCTCGTCTAACAGAGGTTTAAGAGAAGTTTTTAATGTACTTGAGCACTAGCAGTGCTTATGTGGCTAGTATGGTGTCGTTAATTGATCTAATTGGTAAGACTCCTTTAATCGAGCTCAAGAGACTGCCGGAGCCCGGCTCTGCTAGGGTGCTCGTAAAGCTCGAGTACCTTAACCCTACGGGTAGTCATAAGGACAGGATAGCCCTCTACATGATAAGGAGGGCTGAGCGAGAGGGCCTCTTAAAGCCCGGCGGTCTCGTGGTAGAAGCCTCAAGCGGCAACACTGCGATATCTGTGGCTTGGGTTGCGCGGCTTCTCGGGTATCAGGCCTGCGTAGTGGTGGACGAGAGGACTGCCCCGTCTAAGATCGCCCTGCTGAAAGCGCTAGGAGCTGAGGTTATAGTCGCGCCGCCTGTGGACCCTGAGCACCCAATGTTCTACAGGAAAGTGGCTGCGAGAATAGCTAAGGAGAGAGGAGGAGTCTATCTGAACCAGTTCGAGAACGAGGCTAACGTGCAGGCTCACTACGAGACTACGGCGAGAGAGATCTGGGAGCAGACGGGAGGAGAAATCGACGCCTTCGTAATGGGAGTAGGCACAGGCGGAACTATAACGGGTGTTGGTAGGTTCCTTAAAGAGAAGAAGCCTGAGTGCAGGGTAGTTGCTGCCGTCCCTCGAGGCGCCGCGCTCGTGGGAGGCGAGAAGGGAGAGTACATTGAAGGGCTTGTCGAGCACTACGTGCCCCCGCTCCTAGACATGAGCGTTGTCGATGAAGTGAGAGAGGTACCTGCTAAGACCGCTATCGAGTACATGCTGAAACTAGCAAAAGAAGAGGGAGTTTTAGGGGGCATGTCGACTGGCGCTCACGTTGCTGTCGCCTTAGAGGTGGCAAAGGAACTCGGAGCAGGCGCGACTGTCGTAACAGTAGCGGCTGACAGCATGTTCAGGTACTCTCACATAGTCCTTGAAGCGCTATCTAAGTAAGTCGACGCCCAGTAGCCCCTCCCTAGTGGATACAGCAATAAAGTGCACTATCTCGCCGTCGAGCACTGTGTACTCACCATAGATGTCCTCGCTCTCTATCAGCCTAGTGTAGGATCTCTCACCCCTATAGACCTCTTCCTCGCGGTACCCCGCTACTTTGTCTAGGAATTCTTCGAGCTTCTCTAGTACGCGAGCATCGGAAGAGACACCCTCTTTGGATGCGACTACGTCGGCGTAGCGGAGTGCTAGCCTCTTAGCTGCAACCTTCCAAGAATCGGGGTGGTCAAACAGCTCTATGGCATAGACCCCCTCAGGACCTACGACTGCTACCCCTACTTGATTTTCAAGCTCTAATGGGAACTTGTCTAGAGCCGCACGTATTCGCTCCTCCCTTCTAGCTAGCTCGAGCTCTTTAGAGAGGTCTGGTTCATAATGAGCCCATATTCCGCGCCTTCTTACCGCGTACTCTGCGACACGCCTCCAGACTTCTCTCTGCGGCGCTCTAGCGAGTCTAGCGCAGAGAAGGTCGATAGGAGCATCGTAAGTCAGACGAAAGCGAGCCCTAGACCTTATGGGCCGCGGGGCGTGCACGCATGCCGTAACAACGCTTGTCGTACTTAGAGGCTCTACTACCACGCTGAACCTCACAACGCGTGGCTGCGTGTCGCCTTTTAGTACACTTGAAGCCCTCACTAGGACTGGTACGGCAATTGAGCTCTTAGCGGTAACAACGCCTATGCGACCGCTATCCTCTACCTTTACCTCTTCCTCAACCTCATCTAGTAACTTGTACTTCCTCTCCTTCGGCGCTACTTTCACTATAGGAACCACCAGTACTGGAGAGTCCTTAAGACACGCAACAGGCTTTGCGAACTTGAGCGTCTTCTGGGTTTTAAAGTCCTCTAGGAACTCTGCTAGACACTTTCTAATCGTGCCCATCGCTAGTGTATGCGCGAGTTTTGTATATGAATATTTCTTACAGGTAAGCTAGTAGACTAATACGTTCTACTTTTTGTGCTGTAGAGGCAAAGTAAAGGCTGGTATTCCTAGTGATAATCTATTGGCGAAAAGAGAGACTGATAGGAGGGTAGCTTCTCCGAGAACTCGCTACTCGTACTCTATCGTGGCTGGAGGCTTGTTAGTCACGTCGTAGAGCACTCTATTGACTCCCTCTACCTCGTTGACTATGCGCGTGGCTATGCGCTCTAGAACATCCCAGGGCACTTTCGCGAACTCAGCGGTCATGGCGTCCTCGCTCAGCACAAAGCGTAGAGCAATAGCGTACTCGTAGGACCTCGCGTCCCCTTTGACTCCTGTAGTCTTCACAGGTAGGAGCGCTGGGAAGGCCTGCCACAGCTTCTCGTAAAGCCCAGCCCTTCGAACCTCCTCCTCGACAATCTTTGTGGCCTTCCTTAAGACCTCCAGCTTTTCTCGAGTGACTTCACCCACTACTCGTACGGCGAGACCGGGCCCTGGGAAGGGGTGTCTAGTGACTATTTTGCGGGGCAGGCCTAGCGCTTTGGCGAGTCTGCGTACTTCGTCTTTGTAGAGGTCTGCAAGGGGCTCTATGAGCTCTAGTCCTAGCCTCTCAGGCAGCGTCACGTTATGGTGGCTCTTTATTCTGTCGGAGCCTCGCCCCGTCCTCCCGCTCTCAATTCTGTCAGGGTATATGGTGCCCTGAACTAGGTACTTGAACTCGCCGTATTTTCTAGCGAGGTCTCTTGCTGCTCTCTCTAGGACTTCGAAGTACTTGGAGGCTATCCTGCGCCTCTTCTCCTCAGGATCACTAACTCCCCTCAGGGCTTCGAGGAACTCTTCGGCAGCACGGACGAGGTGTACGTGCTTAAATCCCAGCTCTTTAAGCGTGCTTACGACTTCTTCAGCCTCGCCCGCCCTTAGTAGGCCCGTGTCTATCACTACTAGGTGTACTCTCTCGGCTCCCACTGCCAGCATTGTGAGGTAGGCTGCGACTGTCGAGTCTACGCCCCCACTCGCCGCGACGAGGACATTGCCGCCTCTGTACTGGCTCCTGATAGTTTCGACTTTCTCCCCAACGAGATCCTCTACTCCCCAGTTGGGCTTAAGCCCGGCAACCTTCGTTAGGAAATTCCTAAGGATTGTCATTCCGTACTCCGTGTGGCGTACTTCGGGGTGGAACTGGACGCCGTAGATCGGTGCGTCTCTAAGCTTGAACGCGGCTATCTTCGTGACTTCGGTACTAGCTAGAAGTACTGCGCCGGGCGGTAGCTCGACTAGCTGGTCGGAGTGAGACATCCAGACTCTCTGGGTCTTGGGCGTATTCTCGAAGAGTGGGTCGTCGGTTAACACTCTCAGCGTTGCCGTGCCGTACTCCCCCTTTGCGCCTCTCTCCACGCGGCCTCCCAGCTCTAGGCCTAGGAGCTGGTGCCCGTAACATATAGCCAGCACGGGCACGTGAATGCTTAGCATCCACTCGAGCACTTTACGGTCAAGCCTGGGCGCTCCGTCCTCATAGACGCTCCGAGGTCCTCCTGAGAGTATCACAGCGAGGGGTCTGCTCTCTACTACTCTCTGAAGGCTCGCGTCAAAGGGCAGTATCTCCGTGTAGAAGCCGAGCTCCCTAACTCTCCTAGCAATCAAGTGAGCGTACTGCCCGCCAAAGTCTAGCACCAGCACGGGCCTCAAGGCCTAGCCCACCCCGTACTTCTCCAAGGCCTCTTTCACGGCTCTTTGCGACAGCCTCTCTACGTCAGAGAGGGACAGCCCTACCTCCGCGAGCTCACCCTCGGTGACTACGAATTCCCCTCCGACTGCAACGTACTTAGGCGGACTTGCAAGGCCCTCAATTACTTTCTCCAAACTATCGTCGAAGAAGACCGCATCCCCCTTCCAAGGCAGCCCGTAAATCTCGTATCCACCTATTGTGGCCGCTCGGATTAGTCTCCAGGCATGCTGGCGCCCATGGTACTTTACAGCCTCCTTGTAAGCACTGTATACGCCTCCTAGCAAGAGAGGCCAGTCGCTCCCAAGGGCGCTTACTAGCTCCACCCTGCTAAGCGTCTTGCCGTATAGCAGTAGGTTTGAAGAGGGGCAGTGGACGACTCTCACTCCGTAGGCAGCGTAGTCCTCGTTTTCGCAGCAGTGTACGGCCACTATCCTAGAATCCTCGCCTCGCTTAAGCCCCAGAGCCCTCGCTAGCTCCTCTAGCTCGGGGACCCCCTCACTAAGGTGAAGAGAGAAGGGCAGGCCCGCCTTTCGGGAGAGAGCATACGCGCGCTTCAAGGTCTCCGTCCTAACAAGCCTCACTGAGTGCACGAAGACCCCTGGCCTCACGTAGCCGTCAAGCCTCGCCAAAGTGTCGTAGCTCCCCAAGAGGTCTCTAAGACTCCACCAGCCGGGTGCGGCCTCTAGGAGTGTCGGCATAACTACTGCCCTGGGCCTGACACCAGCGGTCTCAACAGCCCTCAAGTTCGCGTAGTAGCTTCCCACCATGGCGATCATAGTACAACCCTCTAAGAGAGACCTCCACATAGCGAGAAGAGCTAGTCTCGCCGAGAACTCAGTGTCAGCTCTCAGCTTAGCCTCGTCCACCTTAAGCCTTCTATGTGTTAGCCATTCGTAGGCGTTGCTCCATTTACCCCCGCTTCCGTAGTCCACTACTTGAGGGTGGGCATGAGCGTCGGAAAACCCGGGTATTAATGCTGTCTCAGCGTAAAACGACCCTGCCCCTCGGAACTCTAGCGTTAGGCCCTCTAAGACACCTCGAGGCGTTACGGCAGTACCGACCTCGACTATCATCTCACAGCCACCTCGTTACCACCATGCCGCGAGGCCCGCTCTCCCTCAGTCCCCCCTCCCTCAGCTTGACGAAGACAGCCTTCTCTCTCAGCTCGTCGAGGTT
>CAZPLI010000053.1:6251-10810 GCA_964587325.1 uncultured Thermofilaceae archaeon
GCCCATGCCCTGCTTGAGAGAGTTCACGAGAATCTCTACAACTCGCTTCACAGGCCCCCGGTACTCGACGTACCCCTCAACGCCCTCCGGGACCCTCTTAAACTCGCCATACCTGACGGACCCGGAGGAGAGAGCACCTAAGCTGCCCATCCCCCTATACGGCTTGTACTTCTTAGCTCCAATCTCGATTATCTCTCCGGGGGCCTCGTCCGTACCCGCTAAGAGATAGCCCAACATTACCGCGTCAGCGCCTGCAGCAAGAGCCTTGACTATGTGAGCTGGCTTTTCGACACCGCCGTCAGCTACTACGCCCACTCCCCGCTCTCTAGCAACGTCGGCAACCCAGGCTATGGCTGTTAGCTGTGGCACACCTACTCCAGCGACCTCGCGAGTAGTGCACGCGTGACCGCTCCCCAGACCCACTCGTAGAGCGTCCGCACCGGCGTCTATCAGCGCGTTAGCGCCTTCTCCCGTGACAACGTTACCAGCCATTACGTCTACTCCGAGGTCCTTGTATCGCTTCACAGCCTCTATGACGTTCTTACTGTGTCCGTGCGCCGTGTCAATGACTAGTATGTCGACTCCAGCGTCTACGTACCTCTTGGCCCTCTCGTCGTCGAAGGGACCGACCGCTCCCCCTACAGGGACTCTCTTAGATCGTGCCTCCTCGATGATAGACACCGCCTCCTCTACGGACATGTTTCTCGGTAGTACTCCCAGCCCGCCAAGCGACCCTAGAGCGAGAACCATCTCCTTACCAGTGACTGTGTCCATTGGTGAAGATACTATTGGGATGTCCAGCTTGATGTTTTTAGTAAGATTCGTACTAACGTCTATCTCGTCAAGCTTTAGGT
This sequence comes from uncultured Thermofilaceae archaeon, assembly GCA_964587325.1. Classification (GTDB taxonomy): domain Archaea; phylum Thermoproteota; class Thermoprotei; order Thermofilales; family JAPDKD01; genus CAZFWY01. Next base: position 7,106 of record CAZPLI010000053.1, read on the forward strand.
CGGAGTACTGTGGCACTAGCAGGACGTCGTCGAAGCTTAGACCCTCAAGTGCCTTGTCTAGCTTCTCTCTATATCCCATGTGCTAGCGGCGGCGGCTAGGGCAATTATCGCTTCTCTACGTAAAGTACGTACTCAGCCGTACCAGATACGTAGTTTTGTGACCAAGGGTAGGATTTTCCGTGCGCAGCGGTATGCTGCTCTTACGCAGGCTTGACGTAGCCCCACTTCTCTAAGGCTCGCTTTAACTCCCAGTGGTCCTTAGCGTATTCGTCAAGTGACACTCCCTTTAGGTAGGCTTCGATTGCCTGTCTTACCGCCGCGGCTCCGGCTCTGGGACCGTCGGGGTGCCCCAGCACACCGCCTCCCACTTGGATCACTATGTCTATGCCCATGGCCTCTATGACGTTCGGTAGAGTGCCTGGGTGTAGACCTCCAGAGGACGTTGGGAATGCCGGTTTGATGTGGTACCACTTCTGCTCTAGGTGGAAGATGTCGTCTGTGTAGGGTTTGAAGTGTTTCTCTCTTAGGATCCTAGCGTTGTTTATCACGTCGAGCTTTTTGGCCTCTAGCTTGCCGACTCCAGGCGTGCCTACGTGTAGCTGGTCGACACCGACGAGACGGTATAGCTTAGCGAGGACGAACATTGAGACTCCGTGGTATGGGTTGCGCGTGAAAGCCGCGTGGAAGGCCCTGTGAGCATGGATGCCGAGGCCATACTCCTCAGCCAGATCTCTGATGTAGGTGAGGGCTGACCAGCCCGTAATGACTACGTCTACCATCACGAAGGGGTTCCCGTAGTCCGCTACGAGCTTTAGCCTCTTCTCCATCTCCCGAACGTCAGCCGTTATGTTGGCGAGCCAGACTTTCCTCTCGCCGGTCTCGTTCTCTGCCTTGTCTATCGCCTTCATTATGGCCTCGGCTCTCTCCTTAAACTTGCAGAAGGAGGGGCTCGTGAGGTTCTCGTCGTCCTTGGCGTAGTCCATGCCCCCTACTAGGTACTCGTAGACTACTTCTTTCAGCTCGTCGGGGCTGAAACCGACCTTAGGCTTGGGCACGGTGCCGACTATGGGCCTGTCATACACTTTGTAGATATCGCGTACGCCCTGTACGCCCTTAACGGGGCCCTTGAAGTACTCGAGGAAGCCCCACGGGAAGTATATGTCTTCCAGCCTAAGCCCCTTAACTCTCTTCATGCCAAACACATTACCGGCTACTGAGGCCAGGAAGCCAGGCAAGTTGCCGGGCTCGAAGAGCTCTAGGGGATAAGCTATCTTGACCAGGTAAGACCCGTCGCCTAGGTCCCTGATGTCGTAGACCTTGCCCATGAGCTTCCATATCCTATCGGGTAGACGGGAGAGAGTAGTCCAAGTACCCACGCTGCTCTCAGAGGCAACTGCACCGGCTGCTGCCCCGATACTGAACCCTTCAGCTTACCACTGATACCTCTGCGGTAGGGGGCCTTTTAAACGCGACTCGGCGAATATGTACGTAACCTACATATGGCTACCTATTGGTACGTACCATATGGAACTTAGGACCTATCCGCGCCGCATACAGGTCATCGGGAAGAAGACGTACGCCGTTACTCTGCCTAAGCGCTGGGTGTCCTCTCACAACCTAGATAAGGGCTCTCTCGTGTTGCTTGTCGAGCGCGACGATGGAACCCTAGTGGTAGTTCCAGGGGGGAAGACTTACCCTGAAGTCAAGGCAAAGGCCGTACTGCATGCGTCCTTCGGCGAGGAGGCAGAACTCGAGAGGAACGTGATAGCCCTCTACGAGGCCGGCTACGACGTGATCAGAGTAGTTGTTAAGCCCCGCGTGACGAGACAGTTCCTTAGAGTCCTCAAGAAAGTTTTGGCAAGGCTCAGCGGAGTCGAGGTCGCTGAGGAAGGAGAGGACTACGTGCTACTCCAAGTAGTCTTAGACCCCCGGAGAGTCGGCTTCGACCGAGTGCTCGGCAGAATGGAGGTCCTACTAAGAGCCTCGCTCAGCGACTTACTTGAGTATGCGGAAAAAGGAACACGAGAGGCACTCAAGGCCCTAGTAGAGCGAGACGACGAAGTAGACAAGTGCCACTTCCTGCTTAACAGGCAGGCCTCGCTTGTTGTGCGTAGGCCGGAGCTGGCAAGGGATCTCGGCCTCGAGAGCCTCGTCGAGCTGATACCAATACTCTACTACGGCAAGACCTTGGAGAGAATGGCCGACACCCTCACGCAGCTCGCCATGTATCTACTAGAGTTCGCAGCCCCACTCGATGTAAGCCTAGTGAAGACTATGAGGCGCGGCCTTAAGTGGGCAATACTCGCCTTTAGGGACGAAGATCAAAGCGCAGCTAAGAGCCTCGCGAGAGAGTACAGTAAGTACTTCTCTAAAACTACCAGGGAGGTGCTAAGTGACCCGAGGAACTACCTCGTCGGAAACTTCCTAAGCCTATGCCTGGACGTTGTCGAGGCCTACGTCGAGCTAGTGGCTACTAGAATACCTAGCGTGTAGAGAAAAACACTAGGAAGATACATTACTTGTCGGAGCGGAACTCCCCCTTCTCAACCTGCTCTACGAAGCTCAATATTACCTTATTAAGCTCGTCGGGCTTCTCGTACAGTATTAGGTGACCCGCGCCTTCTATGACTACGAGCTTGGAGTTTGGCAGCAGAGAGTGAATCTTCTCGGCCTCCTTGATTGGAGCTATGAAATCGTCTTTCCCTACTACCACAATGGCTGGAGACCTCACTTTGTCGAGCCACTTGGTGGCGTCGTAGTCTAGCATGTACTTCTTGTAGCGGTAAGTGCTCGCGGGGAGCTCCATTAGGTATTCCTTGTTGTCCTCGTAGAACTCCCCCAGCACGCTGAACGGAGACTGGGGGCTCAAGTAGACCTTCCTATAGAGGGCGCGCGTGAGAGGGTTCATTGTGAAGAAAAGGGGCTTCCAGATAGCGGCGGGCAGGTAGAATATTATGTAGTCGTCGGGGTCGTAGCGGAACTTGGTGAGCGACGCTATGAGTACTAGGCCCTTGACCTCGTGATCTCTAGCATACGCCTGAGCGACCATGCCGCCGAAGCTGTGACCGATTAGGACTGCGTCTTGGTCTTTGACTCCGAGCTCGCGCAGGAGAGCATCTAGGTCGGAGGTGAAGTCGTCAAAGCGTACGGTTTTGGGCTTATCAGACTTGCCGAAGCCTCGCTGGTCATAGGCTATCACGCGGTACTTCTCCTCGAAGAAGGAGACTTGGTACTTCCAGTTACTTAGCTGCCCAGGGTAGCCGTGAATAAAGACGAGCGTGGTGGGGCTCTCGTACTTTCTGTAGTCTGCTGAGTCGTAGACGTAGAGCTTTATTCCTCTAACCTCTACGAAACGCCCTTTCTCGCAGAACTCTAGGCTCAAATCGAGCCCCTCCTTTTTACGTATCCGGTAGGCCTCGCGGAGATATTCTCTTCCCTGATCACAGAGTAAGCGCTGGGTGCTGGTAGGAGATGGTCTGTCTATTAGGGGCCTAGCTTAGTGAGACCGAGAATAGGTATCAGTGCGGTCTTGGGCCTGTACTTGGACTCATAGTAGGCTTCGTAGAGACCTCTTTCAACCAGCCAGAACTCTACGACCTCGCGTGCCCACTCTGCGAGATCTTCGCTGTGGACTCCGTGGATTTCCTCTGCGTGCGGAGCAGTTGCTGAGAGATAGGCGTCGAGGATCTCCTTGCTGCACTTAGC
>CAZPLI010000054.1:0-1801 GCA_964587325.1 uncultured Thermofilaceae archaeon
CCTCTGTAGTGGGCTCCTTAGGGAAGTTGACGCTAATTACGTCAACGCCGGGCGGCATGCCGTGATCGAGTACCCATTTACAAACCTTTGAGGCAAACCGTAGTATCATCTCGGCAACCTCAGGTCGCTCGATGTCTCCGGGGTCTGAGCTCGCGTAGCTGAATGCGAGAGCTGGGATTCCTTCGAGGGCTGCCTGAAGAGCTGCACCTATGGTCCCTGAGGTTAGAACTACTTGGACGCTAGTGTTATCTCCTAAGTTAACCCCTGACACTACAAGGTCAGGAGGTTCTCCGAAGATGCTTAAGGCGGCATGAACTACGTCGCTGGGGGTCCCGTTTATTACGTAAACCTCCATGGAATCTATCCGCAATCTTTTCACTCGTAGAGGTTTGTGAAGCGTTAGCCCAAGTCCGCTAGCTGATTTGGGGGTCTCGGGAACTAGGACGACGCGTTCGGTACGTACCTTGCCTACAGCTTCGTAGAGTAGCTTGAGTCCGGGGCTAAAAGGGCCATCGTCGTTAGTTATGAGTACTCTGCGCATAGTAGGCGCCCCTCTATGGATTTTCTGCAGTGATGAGCTCGGGGCTTATAGGCTTATCGTTACTAGCTACTACGTGCCACCGCCTCTACGAAGGAGCGAGCTAGCGTCAAATTTTTGGAAGAGACCAGGAATATAATGTTATGGTGGTAAGACTTGTCTGCTAAGGCTTGGAAGGCTAGGGAGGACGTAGAGCGCGATAAGGAGAGAGTAGCCGAGTACGAGAAGCTGTACTCTGGCGCGTCTTTCAAGGCGCCTTATACCGTCGAGTTAAGAACCGGCATCATAATCGCCGCTAGGTTTGCCGACAAAATCCGCCGCGCCGTCTTTGCAGCATTTGGTAAGATGGTACCTGAGGACGTGATACTCAGAGACGTTGCGGACTTCAACAAGAAGCTCTACGAGATGCTCATTGAGCGCGGCATAGGCAAACTCGACCTCGTGCGAATAAGCGTCGAGGTAGTGTACGATCCTGAGGCCAAGAAGCTTGAGTTCAAAGAGCCTAAAATAGAGAAGCTGTATACCGAGGACGAGGTCAAGAAGCTTGTAGAGGAGCTTGTAGAGAAGCGGTGCGGCGATGCTCTTAGGAAGCTAGAGGAGATAAGGAAGCTAATCGCAAGCTAACTGTCAAGATCTCATAAGAATCATCTCTTTTTACTTTGACTTTTTTAGATTCTAAGCCGGTTAGCAGCGATACGGAAAATAACCCCTCTACTCCCCCTAACTCCGGGATGACGACCTTTCGGTCGCACATGACCCGTGAAGAGGATCCCTGTTGCTGACTTCCTTAAAATGGAGCGGGGGCTGAGGGCATGTGACGAGTACCGGCAGCAGCGTGGATGACTTGCTAGCGCTAGAGGAGTACGTTGAAGGGCTTCTCTCACTAACTAAGAAGGAGGCTGAGACTTTCCTTTGGGAGAAGTACTCGAAGTCTAGAGAGAAGGGTGGGGTCAGACGGCGCGGGAAGGGGATAAGTACAGCTAAAGCCTTCATATCGCCCTGTGACGTCTCTCTCCTCACAAGGACTGGTGCGCCCGTGCCCGTGTTATCAGCATGTAATCCTGCGGTCGCGGTCGAAGGGAATTCTCTACGTCTATACCTCCGCGTTTGTACCTCTAGATTCGATAGGAGTTTCGTAGCTGTAGCCGTAGTAGGCACTGAGAGCTTACAAGGGAGGCTGGGAGTTGAAGCTCGACCTTTCCTATGCGGGGTCCTGCCTTACGAGAGTGTCGAGGACCCGCGCGTAGACCCTGACGCTGCGCA
>CAZPLI010000054.1:1811-10746 GCA_964587325.1 uncultured Thermofilaceae archaeon
GTATAAGGTTTACCATGTGAGAGCACTGTATGGTCCCGACGAGACTCGAGTGTTCACTTTCGAGTATGACGCTAAGCTGAGGCATGTAAAGGCCGTCAGCTTTGAGTCCTCACGCTGGGGCGAGTTTTTACTGAGCGATTATAGGGACACGTTTCCTTTGAGCAGCGAGACCATGGTGATTCGACCGTTCTTCAGGGAAAAGAGTACAGGGTTTATTGTGTTAGCTCCGCGCAAAGGGACTGTGGTAGAATTCGACGAGGCGCTCATTCCGCCTGAGTTGGCTCCAGGCAATGGCGAGGTAAAGACCGGGGGTAACGTCTCGCTAAAGCTCTCAAGTAACGAGTACCTTCTACTCTACCATGCTGTTGACCATCATGGAGCTTACTTTGTCTATGCTGCACTGATGGACGCGCAGGGCAACTTGCTTGCGCTAGCACGAGACCCCCTCATAGCGCCCGAGCCTGGGCTCTATAGCGGAAGGAGGCCCTCTACGGTCTTTCCTTGCGGGGCGGTCAAAGTTGGTGACTCAATCCTAATAACTGCTGGAGTCGATGACGAGATCACAGTGATGTACGAAGTGCGGGAGGATGTTCTCTGGGAGCTTCTTAAATCAGTCTAGCCGAGTATCTTCTCCCCCTCTCTACTATATGTGACAATTTGTGTGTAGGGATACTTGCTTTGAAACTGCTCTGCAAGTAGTGCAGACAAGTCTGCCTTTCCCCATAGGTGCGCTGGTACTAGAAACCTCGGCTTAACATTCTCTAGAAGGAGGTCTAGCCCGCCCCATCCCGGTAATCTAGGCTCTGCGACTGCCATCGCTACGTCTACTCTATGTTTCGCTAGCCTTTCAAGTTCTCTCCTAAAGAGGCTGTCTATAGCCGCTTTTAGCTCGTCAGGGAAGTCTGGCCAGACCCACCTGGCCAAGTCGCCCGAGTGGTACAGGACTGTCTGACCTACGCGCACGATGTAGGCTACGCCTAAGTCTGTACTACGGAGAGTCTCCACGACCACGTGTCTCAGCCTGTACGTTGCGTGGGGGCGCGCGGCAATAATGCTGGTGCACACACGTTCAAGAAAAGCCCCGTCTTTCTCAATAACGTCCTCAGACGCTACGGCCACGATTTCTGCCGCGTGGCTTAGGGCCTCGGCAAACTCTTTGCCATAATGGTCTCCATGACTATGTGAGAAAAATACTATGACCTCTCGTCCTTCAGAGACCTCAGCCAGAACGCTGTTCACAAGATGTCGCTTAAGTCCGAGTACTTCGCTAGAGGGGTAGTCGAAGACCATCAGTAAGTTGCTAGTCGCAGCGCAGAAGCAGCTATGAAACAAGTAATAGAGAGTTAGTGCGTTCTCCTGCAGGCTCTTTGACGCTCTATTGCTCTTACTTAGCATAAGGGTAGCCTCTCCTAACTGTATTCTAAACGCTCGTTTTTAGCAGTGTAATAAGACCATAAAATTAAGTTAAAAGTAAGCCGATGGGGGACAAGAGCTATGGTGGGCCCGCCGGGATTCGAACCCGGGGCCTCCCGGTTATCAGCCGGGCGCCATAACCGGACTAGGCCACGGGCCCTCAGGGGTAAAATGAAGTAGAGGGGCTTAATTAGTTTGCTATCGTTCCGTTAGGGGCTTAGCCGCTCTCTTGGCGGCTGCGCCTTCTTTCCTCTACAGCTCTTCTGATTATTGCGTAGACCTCGCGGGGACGCTCGACGGAGAGGAGGACTATGGGTTTAAGCCCGACTGCTGACACTGTTATGGTGCCGGTGCCGTACTTCTTGTCCCAGAAGCCTACGTCTACGTCTACGTGCTGAATTAGGTCTAGGTCAAGGGCGCTATAGTCTATACCAACGACGCCGCGCCTCTCTATGACACGCCTATTAGTAACCACGTAGTATACGTTCTTCCATGCAAGTAGGGCGTAAATTACGGGCCCGAATCCTATCAGTCCTAGAGAGCCGTACCATAGGGCGAAGAAAGCTATTACGGGCAGGTGCTTCAGCGCGTCCGACGCCAGTATGAACGGCGCCGGTAAGATCATCATAAACAGAACAAACGGTAGGATCGCGAGGTGTCTCACCGTGTACGGTACACGAGCGGGCTTGCCGTACCACAGTATCCTCTCTCCCGGCTCTAACATTTGTCTAAGATCTTCTGGAATATCAATCCACATAGCGTGTATACGCACTTTGTCTCGGAAATTAAATTTTCACTGTTCTTCCTACGGACCGAAATAGCTGCATTAGTGTCTACCGAGATATGAGAAGACAGCTAACGATGCATGCAATGGCGGGCCCGCCGGGACTCGAACCCGGGACGTCCGGGGCCAGAGGCCACTCCGGCTCCGCAGGCCGGCGCCCCATCCATCTAGGCCACGGGCCCCGTAGAGGTGGAGTAGGAGGTAGTTTTATGTGTTTAGCCTTGGAGAATCAGCTGCTGGTCCTCATTCTTGAGTCTTTTAAGGTCTGATATCAGCATTTTCAGAATGCTTTTGGCTTTCTCGTACTCTATTAGCAGCTGTGCTGCTCTCTCCCTATAGTCAGGCTTGAAGTGGTCTAGGTTTTCTCGCAAGTAGTTAGCAAGAGGAGTGAGGCGTTTCTCCAGTAAGACGCTAAGAAAACTTTCGAGTAAATCTAGGAGCGTTGAGGAGGCCTTATAGAGCCTCGACCTGCCTTTCCTCCCCTCTCGCCGCACGAAGCCCCAGCTCTCAAGAGTCGCTATCGAGGTACTCACTATTGGCAAACTATAGCCAGTAAGGCTGGCTATCTCAGCCTGGGTCATGGGACGGCCCGCTAAAGCTAGTACACCCCATATCCTGCCAGCAGCCTCGCCTAGGCCTAAGCTGCGAGTGACTGCCGAGAGCATGTCAAGGAACTTCTGCTCTGCAGGACCCAGCACAGTGCGCACCAGAATTAGATGATTTCCTAAATTTTAAAAATTACCTTACTTAACTCGCTTGGGGTGTAGTCTTTGAGGAAGCTGCTAGCGTGTGCTAGAGTGCCTGAGTGGCGAGGCTACTTAGGCTTTTACCTCTCTGGTGTGCTCTGTGGAGGAATGGGCGCTTTGACGAGGTGGAGCACCCTAGTGGGTCTGGTTGCGGTCTTTGCGCCCTACATGGCTGCTACCTATCTGGCTAACAACGTGGGCGACCGCGTCTGTGACGCTATTAACCCTAGAAAGCTCCAGCGCAACCCTGTTGCGAAAGGCGAACTGAGCGATAGAGAGGCACTTGCTGCGGCTGTACTGCTAGCTATTCTGGGCGCCGTCGCAGCGGCACTACTATTTCCCGTCGTTCTGCCCGTGTACGTTACAGCGATCACGCTCTCACTAGCTTACTCGCTCCCGCCGCGCCTCAAATGCAGGCCAGTCCTAGACATAGTGTCGCACTCGTTGTTCTTCGGACTACTACTAGTGCTTATGGGAGCAATGGTCGCCGGGGAGGCGCCGGACCTTATAACCCTTCTTCTGTTCGCAGTGTACTCTGCATTCCTAGAGGTCAGAAACGAGCTTGAGGACCTGGACTACGACGCTGCAGCACTTTGTACTACGACCGTAGCGAGGCTCGGTCGCAGGAAGGCATTAATTCTCGCTAGGGCGCTTGCTGCAGGAAGCGTAGCGCTTGCCGCAATCAGAGTGTTGAAAATGACTTGGGCAGCCTTTCTAGCGCCGCTGGCCTTAGCTCTTTACTTTTGGACTCCTGACACGGAGCATGGCGCTAGGGTTGTGGACCTCTATGTCGCTGCTACCGTTGCCTTGTGGGCATTAGGTGGTGTATAAGCTTGAGAATAGCCCTTGTGACCGAGTGGTTTTACCCGGACGTAGGTGGGGTAGCTTCCCACGTAATGGGCCTAGCCAGGGCCCTTAAGGAAAAGGGTCACGAGGTCACGGTGTTCACGCCTTCTGGTCTAGAGTACAGCGACAACGGCTATAGGGTGGTAAAGCTTAAGAGAGTAGCTCCACTGCCTCATGCACCTCCGAGACCAGGTAGCTTGTCCCTCCTCGGCAGCTTTGACGTCGTGCATGCTCACCACGCGTTCTCTCCTACTCCTCTCCTCTCACTGATCAAAGCATCACGCGAAGGCGTTCCCATAGTCGTGACCAATCACACGTTAGCGCCTCTACCCACAGTTACATCACGCGTCTTGTTTCCTCTCCGGCTTTTCCTCTCGCGAGCGCGTGCGGTCATATCTGTAAGCAAGGCGTCGGCGGAGTTCATATCCAGACTATATGACGGACCTGTGCGCGTGATTCCTAATGGCGTGGATACTGAGCTTTTCAAGCCTCCAAGGAGCAAGCCGGAGTTCCCTCGGGTACTATTCGTAGGCAGGTTAGTGTATAGAAAGGGCGTGCATGTCCTGCTAAGAGCTTTCACCGAGGTTCAGCGTGAAGTTAGAGACGCCGAACTCGTTATAGCTGGCAGGGGACCTTTGCGTTGGCCCCTTGAAAGATTGGCCAAAAGGTTAGGGGTTGCCGCAAAGTTCCTCGGCTACGTGCCGCGGAACGAGCTGTCATCACTCTACAGGTCAGCGGCCGTGTTTACGGCACCATCGCTTCACGCAGAGGCTTTCTGTATAACTATAATTGAGGCTATGGCCTCAGGGTTACCTGTTGTTGCTTCGTCTTGCGGCGGCATACCGGAAGTATTCGAGTGTGGAGAGAGCGAGGTAGGGATTCTAGTAAGGCCAGGAGAACCCAAGGAGCTATCAGAGGCTATCATAACGCTGCTCGAAGACTCGAGTCTCGCGAGAGTTCTAGGGGAGCGGGCTAGGAGGCACGCGGTATCACGTTTTGACTGGTCGGTCGTGGCGGGTATGGTTGAGAGAGTATACGAGGAGGTAATCACGTAGCCCGAGCCTGCAGGGGAGAGCTATTTAAGCGCCGGTGAGTGGTAGGGCAAGAGTGGTGAAACCGGCATGAAGGAGCGCGTACGCGCTATCGCCGGAACCTTCGCAGACTATATCATTCGCTTTCTAGACGCCGTGGGAAGCCCTAAGTCTCTAGCACTAATTGTAGTTCTACTAAGCTTTGCGATAGCTCTTACTCTAAGGCTCGCGCCAATGAAGTGGGGTATCTACCTGAACGAGTTTGACCCCTTCTACGAGTACTACCTTGCCGAGAAGCTGATAGAGAAGGGTAACGGTGACGTATGGAAAGGCATAGCCTGGTGGTTCAGCTGGTGGACTGACCCCATTAAGGAGAAAGACACGCTCTTCTGGGCTCCATATGGTAGAGACCTGAGGAAGTCAAGCCAACCCGGTGCCGCTATCTTCTCAGCGCTAACTTACTGGGTACTTAACTCGCTAGGGATAGGCGTCGATCTCTACACGGTACACGCGTTTGTTCCAGCGGTAGGTGCAGCGTTCGCCACCATAGCGATGTATCTACTAGGTAAAGAGTTAAGAGACGAGAGCACTGGCGCGCTAGCCGCCTTAGCTCTCTCCGTCAGCTGGGCTTTCATCTACAGGACTAACTTAGGAGCTAAGCACGAGGGACTGGCAGTACCCTTTATGATATTCGCCTTCTGGGCGCTCTTCAAGTCCTATAGGTGCAAATCTGTGCGCTGGAGCATTGCATGGTCTCTGCTCGCCGGCCTGTTTCTGGGAGGCGTGGTCCTGTCCTGGGGCGCTTACCTCTATCCTTGGAACTTAGTGGCACTCACTACGCTAGTATGGCTCATCTTTAACCCCGAGGACAGGTCGGCAGCACTGGCATTTATACCGGCGAACGCTGTAGCAACATTCTTCGTAGCGATCACGCCGCGTTTCGGCCCCTCTCTAGCACTGTTCTCAATAGGCTCTGTTCTCCCCCTAGCTGCAACTATCGTTAGCGTACTTACGCTACTAGGCGTAAGCCTAATGGGTACTATTAGGAGACGTGTTAAGTTTGTCACAGCAGTAGTGGCAATCGCTGTGATCGTAGGACTGATAGCCCTTTGGGCTGCGGGAATACTGACGACGCTACCCGGCAGAGTTCTAGGCGTTGTCGTGCCTTTCTGGCGCGAGGTAGGCGTCACCACGGTGGCCGAACACGTAATCCCGACTTGGGCCATGATATTCAGTGACTACCGATCGCTTGTCGTCTTCTCATTTGCTGGCGCCCTTGCACTGTTGGGTCGTAGAGGGTTCAAGGAGATCTTCGCATTCCTCTTCTGGTTCTCTTCGCTCTACGCTGCTTCCTCCATGGCCAGGCTCACGCTGATCTTCGCCCCTGCAGCGGCGCTCGTAGGGGCCTATGGAGCAGTGTATGCTTGCTCCTCGCTATTCGAGCTCCTTAGCGTAAGGGGGAAGAGATACAGGAGGCGGGGCGAGATCAGTAGAGACGCAGTCGCCCTAGCGGCAATACTAATAATACTGGCACTGGCTCCGGGCATTATCACTACGCCAGCTATTGCCTACTCGCACCAGCCACCACTGATTCTCACGAGCAGCGTCGCAGTACTAGACTACGACTACCGGTACGAGGATTGGCTGTCGGCTCTCGAGTGGATAAAGCACAACGTGCCCGAAGACGCTACCATAGCTACCTGGTGGGACTACGGGTACTGGATCTCCGTGAACACGCGCCGTAAGACCACGTGCGACAACGCCACCATTAACGCGACGCAGATCAGGCTGATAGCCAGGGCCTTCCTCTCTAACGAGACGGAGGCGCTCAAGATATTCAAGCAGCTAGGAGTCGACTACGTCGTAGTGTTCGAGCCCTTCCAATACTTGACCCTGAGGCTCCTCGGCCTCAACGTATACTTCTCGCTCTTACACGGAGGACTGGGCGGCGACATGGCTAAGAGCACGCAGATGGCCCGGTGGATACACCTAGACCCTGACAGATACAACCAGGTCGCGTACCTCGAGATAGAAGGCACTAAGTACCCGATCCTTGTGCCTGCAGATACGCCCGAGGCTAAGAGTGCCGTGCTGTACAGAATGCTGTTCACGAAGACCTCGAGAAAGAGAGCATTCGTATTTGAGCCTCTCTTCGGCAACAGGCCTCTACCGGGCTATGACGGCCCACTAGTTTCGCTACCACCGCTAAAGTACTTCGAGCTAGTATACGAGTCTGAACCCAACGGCTGGGTACTGATATTCAAGGTGCACTACCCCGAGGAGGGGAAGGGCTGAGCAATGGAGGCTTTAAGGGGGTATAGTGAAAGGGTCCGTAGAGTCCTAGAGGAAAAGGGAGTAACAGCCTTTTCTAGAATAGCTCTCAAGCTCGCTGACGGTAGATCTATCGAGGGCCTACTGCTCCCGCGCCCGGAGTTCGGAGACCCCGACGTGCTCGTAATAAAGCTGGACAACGGCTACAACATCGGCATAGCGATCGATAAAGTAAGAGAACTGAAACTAGTAAGCCCTTACACCCCAGCGCCACTCGTAGAGCTGCGCCTGCCACCTCTGCGCAGCGACCTACCCAAAGTATACATTGTGAGCACCGGAGGCACTATAGCGTCTAGGATCGACTACAAGACGGGAGCCGTGTACCCATTCTTCTCGGCTGAGGAGATCTACTCGATGGTCCCCGAGCTGGAAGACATAGCGATAATTCATGCCGAGACGCTCTTCTCGATATTCAGCGAGGATATGACGCCAAAGCACTGGGAGAGGCTCGCTGAGAAAATATACGAGGTCTACACGACGGAGAGGCCCGCCGGAGTTGTTATAGCTCACGGTACAGATACTATGGGCTATAGCGCCGCTGCTATGGCATTTGCGCTGAGAGACCTTCCAGGCCCAGTTGTCTTCGTAGGTGCTCAGCGTTCCTCAGACAGACCGTCAAGTGACACGGCTCTTAACGTTATATGCGCGGTCAGAACCGCGGCGGAGGCCCCCTTTGGGGAGTCAGTAGTCGTAATGCATGGGGCACCAGACGATGACTTCTGCCTCGTACATCGGGGAGTCAAAGTGAGGAAGTGCCACACTAGTAGGCGTGACGCATTTAGGAGCATAAACGACATTCCCTTAGCCGTAGTACGAGCCAAAGGCCCTATCCGGATTCTCAATAAGAGGTACAAGCCGCGCAGCAAGGAGGGGCCGCGTCTGGAAGGAGGCTTCGAAGAGAAAGTAGTCCTTCTCAAGTTCTACCCCGGAATGGGGCCAGACGTCTTGGAGTTCCTAGTGGACAAGGGGTATCGCGGTATAGTGCTCGAGGGCACAGGCCTCGGCCACGTAGCGACGAAGCTAATTCCCACCGTCAAGCGGGCAGTTGAGGAGGGAGTAGCGATAGTCATGACCTCGCAGTGTCTGTGGGGGAGGATCAACATGAACGTCTATAGGACTGGCGTGGAGCTGATTAAGGCAGGCGTAATACCGGGCGAGGACATGTTACCTGAGACGGCCTATGTCAAGCTGAGCTGGGTTCTAGCGAGGACGGACGACTTAAACGAGGTTAGGAGGCTAATGTTAACGAACATAGCCTACGAGATTAACCCACGTAGCGAGGAGAGGTACTACCCCCCTGTGTGGTGGGGCACAGATGTCAGGCCCAGACCTTGACTACGAGAAGCTAGGCCTCGTATGCGGCCTCGAGATACACCAAATGCTAGACACAAAGCACAAGCTGTTCTGCAAGTGTCCCACAGAGCTTAGAAAAGACGAGCCCGACTACAAGTTCTGGCGCAGGCTCAGGCCTACGCGAAGCGAGCTAGGCGAGATGGACCCGGCAGCCCTCTTCGAGTTCAAGAAGGGCCGCCGCTTCGTCTACGAGTCCTACCAAGACTCCGTCTGCCTAGTAGAGATGGACGAAGAGCCCCCTCACGACCTAAACCCTGAAGCCCTCGAGATAGCTCTCGAGATAGCACTTCTACTCAACGCTAGGCCCGTAGACGAAGTCCACGTAATGCGAAAGATAGTCATAGACGGCTCTAACACGACGGGCTTCCAGAGAACTGCTCTTGTGGCTCTCGACGGCTACGTCGAGGTAAAGGGTAAGAAGGTACCGATCC
>CAZPLI010000055.1:0-1807 GCA_964587325.1 uncultured Thermofilaceae archaeon
GCTAAGTCCCTATCATGCTTCTCAGGCGAGAAGGGTGTTAGAAAAGGCTAGGCGCGTGCTAGACGACATACCGCTCGCAGCTCCTCGAGAATCATTGAGGGAACTGACCGCAGTGTACGAGGAAATGGCGCAGGCCTTCAGAGTGAGCCGCTCAATTTACATGAATCGTGTGAAGGAGCTTGAGGGGCTCGTAGGCTCTCTAAGAAAGCTGCTAGACAAGGCTAGACGTGTTGCTACACTGGAGGATGCCACTACACTAGACTTCGTTAAGAGAGTTCTAGAGGAGGCAGAAGCTAGGCTCAGTGAAGCCAGAGCAAAGGCCCCTGACGATTCGCTCGATCCCTTGGCTATTAGGAAAGAACTTGAGAAAGCTCAGGAAGCGCTACGCGAGATACTCTCGTCCTCGATCAGTGAAACTGAGGCTGCGTTTCTAAGGGAATATGGACGCATTGCTAAGGCCTATGGAGGGCGTAGCGTACCTCTCCATACACTCATCGATCAGCTGGTCAGGTCCACGGGCATTAAACGAGAGGAGATATACTCTCTACTATACACTTTAAGCAAGAAAGGCCTCATAAAGCCGCTAGTGAAAGCCTCTTAGCCGAAAGAGAAAAAGACTTCCAGACAAGACTGTTACTGGAGTGATGAAAGGTCGGTGCACTGAGGGGTGAAGACCGCAGCAAAAGCTGATTAGGCCGTTGCAGTCTCCACCTCCTTCTCTGCAAAGAACTCTTCGAGTAATCTGATAACTCTAGGGATTACCGCTGTCGAATCTTCGCTGGCGTCCACCTCAACGAGTATGCCTCTGAGTCGATAGAACTCTATGACGGGAGCTAGTTGGGTGCGTGACACCCTAAGCCTTTTTCGGACAATCCCCGGCCTGTCGTCTACTCTTCTCACAAGTTTAGTCCCGCAGTTATCACATACTCCTTCAACTTTAGGGGGTCTCCATTTTGTATGGTATACTGCTCCGCAGACTAGACACACCAACCGCCCACTAATGCGCTCAATTATCACTTCGTCGGGAGCGTTCAGGTACACAACTACATGAGGCGGGGCAATTTGCTCTAAAGCCTCAGCCTGTCCAAGTGTGCGTGGAAACCCATCAAGAACGTATCCACGCTTACACTCCTCCTTGAGCAGATACTTGCTAACTATGTCAATGACTATGTTGTCGGGAACTAGTTCCCCCCGCTCAATGTAACCCCTTATGGTCTTGCCTAGCCACGTGCTTTCTTTAGACGCTCTCCTGAGAATATCTCCAACAGATATATGAGGCAAACCAAAGTGCTTGGAGATCGCGGCTGCGTAAGTACCCTTCCCTACACCCGGAGGACCAAGGACAACTATCCTAATAGACCATCTCCCGGGGTTATTACCGAGAAGGAGACATTAAACATTAGCTCTTGAATCAGCTCCTGTAACGTCTCTTCAGTGTGCGATATGGGTTATCTACAGTAAGTGCAGCAGTAAAGAGCCGTGCCTATATAGGCTGGCATGCATCCTAGCAGTGAAGTTATGAGAACACTATTGGTGGGCTCATGGCAGAGGACAAGACTCTTAGCAGCCACGGTAGTCAGGCGACTAAAGTCGGAGCTTCTCCGAGCCCTTTATGATTATGCAGCCGATTGGGTGCCCCCGCGGGCCTACAGCATAGTAGTGGCTGTTAGCCGGTGCTCTGGCGTCCTTGCTGAGATCTTAGCAGAGAGAGTGCGAGAGGGCCTCGTAGTAGGTCTGGAGGAGAACTACGAGTCTGCTTTAATTGTAAGTAAGCGAGCAGAGAAAGGGGGCTTGGGCGGTAAAGTAG
>CAZPLI010000055.1:1817-5530 GCA_964587325.1 uncultured Thermofilaceae archaeon
CTGCTAGTTGGTAGCGAGAGAATGCTGCCGCTGCGCTCCTGCTGTGTAGATACTTTAGTATCCGTCGGCGTGCTGCGCTACGTCGAAGAAACTACTAGGTTCTTGACAGAGTCTCTTAGAGTACTACGTCCGGAGGGCCGGGCAGTAGTAGTAGAACTCATCCGCAATGCGAGTCGGAGAGAATACGCATCACTTGCGAAGAGGCTCGGGACTTCGCCCTTATTACTACGGCTAGGCGCTACGCTGTATGGGTTACTCAGGGAGAGAGGCACACTAGACTTGCCAGGTGGGACCCTTCGAAATGCGTACGGCAGTATTAGGCTGTGGGCTGAACCCGCCGTCTTATTGATCCTACTAAGTCGAGTAACTAGACAATTCTCTCTAGTTTAACAGTCCATATCTCCACTGACGCTTTGGCGGCCGCTCGTCTCGCCCCCTCGTCCGCGTATATGGCTGCTATGAGCACTCTTTCCACTTTCTCATTTGCTTGTTTCTCGTAGGCACGTGCTAAGCTTAAGGCTTGAGCTATAGTGCCCAGTGAAGCCCGCTCCTCTACCTCAACTAAGGCTGGCTCACCCTCGGCCGTCTCAAGTAGCAGGTCTATCTCTGCGTATCCTCCCTCCGATAGGGGGACCCTCTCTTTAATCGACCTGACTCGTGCGCATCCGACAAGCTCCGGATGTTGGATTAATAGCACTAGGAGCGGCTCCTCATAGAGATAGTATAGCGGTACGCCGCTAAGCGACAGCCTAACGCCCTCAACTGGGTCAATATAGCGTCTGCCCATCATCTTAGGGTACACGTCAACTAGCTTACCGCCCTCGTAGACGAGGAGAATACAGGTATTAATTACATTCAGTCTCCCGCGTCTGCTAAGCGGGAGCGGCTTACCCTTACCGTACCTAATCCTGCCCCGCACTTGCGGAGGGAGTAGACGCAGTTCGTCAACTAGCTTCTCCTCGTCAAGATCTTCGGGTTCTAACACTTGGTAGTCGGCATTGCGAGCCTCTAACTCGGCAACTACTTTCTCGTACCCTGGGCCCTTGATCACTATATACCTCGGCATACTATTCAGTATGCTAGCAGAGTAATAACTAAAAAAGGTCAGTATTAGGGCTACCAAGCCCTTTAAGGTATTACCTCAACAGAGATCTCGGGGTATTCGTCGACCTTGTGTGTGCCCTCACCCTCCTCCAGGACGACGATCTTTTTGGCCCTGAGCGTTCCCGCTACGTCCTGGCTCCACTGCCTGATTAGGTCAGCGTACTTGCCAGCGTAGACCCTTATCTCACTGATATGGGCGCTTAGCGAGTTGTACCAGACAGAAGTTCACGCAGACATTTGCTCGATAGATGAAGTTAATCAAGGCGTGCTTGGAGACACTTATGATGTCTACCTCGTAGTTCTAAAGAAGAAGAACTTAGCAGAGAAGCTCAGTATACGCTATAGGTTGTTCCTTCAGGGCATACCCAATAAATTCGTTCTTTACACAAATCTCAAGAAAAAACCGCTCGCACAGACACTACTCTGTAATTAACGGCCTAGCTCCCCGTGCCGGAATGATACCATTCGCCTTGTCAAGGAACTTAGCCGCGGAACTTAAAGAAACACTAGGAGGAGAACCTACTTTCCTCTTCCTTGACTCAACTAGGCTCGACTTTCTGACTGGGACCTTTGAAATGGCATCTGCAAGTCTAGTGTCTGGCCCAACGGGGATAGCTAAGCACGGCTTATTCGTAGTACATAAGAGTAAACACGATAGGATGGAAGCCTTAGTTAACGAGTTAAAGGCTATGGGAATACAGGCAGAGAAACTCATTGTTGTGGCTCACGGCAGGGTTAGCGACTACGATGTTGAAGTCCTAAAGAATTACCGCGAAGACTGTATACTTATTGAGGCTACTAAGTTTATGAGATTACCGAGACTCGTGTTGCGAGTAGACAAGAAATACGAAAACACTCCTTGGGGTGTATGTTTAGAGCACGGTGATAATTATCTCCTGAATCTCACTTGGGCAATGGACGAGGTAAAAGGGGGGTACAGCAAGACCTCTACTTCTCACGTTCAGGCTACGTAGTGGGCTAGAGACTGAGGCCATGCGTGCTATTGTCAAGTATTTAGCTTGGAGCTGTGTTCTCAGCCCTGAAGCCCCCGTTCGTTTCTCCTCGATCCCTGCCCAGCTCCACCAGGCTGACTTACTCTGCAAGCTTGCCTACAGGCTCTACACGTATTTGAGGAGGAAAGGAATGGATCCCTTTGAGGCTGTTCAGAAGATTAGGAGCGCGCTATCTAAGCTCGCCGATAAGGGTCTCGTTCTCTTTGTCCATGGAGGACGCTAAATATAGTTAAACAACGTTAGTTTACAGCTTACAAAAACATCGCATCCTAACACCTCATGCGCACGTATGTACCGCTTTGCCTAGACATATCTTTATCTCCTTAAGTCTCTTTAGAATCTCCCCTAACGGCACGAGTTGCTTATTCTCTACATCGACCGCGTAAAACTTGACGTTAAGTCTATACTTCTCTTTATAGATCCTCTTAAGTTCTAGCAGCATTCGAGCGTAGAAAAGTATGTGGAGGCCAAGGAGGACAACGCTGACTTCGTGTTCGTCTCCGACGCGACCCACGTACTTGTCCAGAGTTTTCTTTAGCTTTCCTTGTGGGTCGCCGTATTTGGGGCCAACTCCGTATAGAGTCTCTATCTCGACGTATCTTTTTCTCCCGTTTGGATACTCGACGTAGAGATCCGTTCTCTCGTCGTTCAGCTTACACTCGGTTTTTATAACTCCTTTTTCAAGAAAACTCACAACTTCTTTCTCGCTCTTAGCACCTAGCTCCTTGCCTAGTATCTCTGCCACGACGAGCTTTAGTGCCCTATGCTCGCTTCCGGCGTTTTCGTCGAAATGCACCCTAAGCTTCAGCTTTACCTTCTTGGACCACTCCTCCTTAAGCAACCTAATGAATCTATTCCGAGCTCTACAGAACGCCTCGTCGAAGGTTCTAGCAGGAAGATTCTGGCTCGAAACTCCCCAGCACAGTGCAGCAAGAGACCTTCTAGCTTCTACGTTTAGCTTGGGAGGTCTGACTATAATCGCCTCGGGTATTAAGTGACCAGCTTCGCTCTCTAGGCGAGCAGCGAAAGGCTCAGCGATTTTCTCACCCACATGGAATATTATGAAACCATAGTCTTGGGAGAATAGCTCGCGAAGTCTATCAAGAAGCCTGCGCCAGTCAATCCCCTCTAGATCCTCAGTTGTCTTGACCGTGCTTAGAGAACCACGTAGCATCGTGCACTCCTCATCGTCGACCACGAACACCGCACCTCCGGCTCTCAGCCGCATCTCAATCTCTCTCTCAGATCCCTCAGATAACCAGTAGGGTTCGGGCTTTCCGCCTACCCAGATCCTGTACAGCTCGCTGCAAATCAGCGCTAGGGAAGCTGCGAAGCAGTCACACTCGGTTTTAGGTAGCACTATACAGACTGGGCCACCTATATGCGCCTCGCGTGTGAGACCGAAAGTCACAGCCTCTATGAAATCCGAGACTTCCTCTAATAGCCGCTCCTCAGGCAGAACTTCGCCTTTCACTTCAGGAGCTATGGTGATCTCTGGAGGAGAAACAAGACTCTGCCTTTCTTTTCTACCTTTAATAGTAACAGGCAAGCGTACTGGCCGCTTTGTTAAGGTTGGTGGCTTCACTTCCCTGACCC
>CAZPLI010000055.1:5540-6437 GCA_964587325.1 uncultured Thermofilaceae archaeon
GACCTTAGGTCTCTTGCCCTCAGTCTCTCTAGCCCTTTCCTCTAGGGAAATCCTAATAGTAGCCCTTGTAATTGGCGGTGGTTGTATAAACTCAGACTCTTTAGAACTAAGACTTCTCGCTGCTTCTTCGCTCCTAAGCTTCGCCTTAATCTCGACTAGCCGCAGTCGAGGAAGAGGGATAATCTTAGGCTTAATGACAGGTCTCGGAGCCTTTGGAGCCTCCTTTGAAGTCTTCAGCTTTATTCTATGTATGGAGGGCTGAGGTAGCTGCACAATTTTTGGAGACTTCTTACTAGCACCTTTAGTGCCTGGCTCAATATCTTTCCTAACCTTACGCGCGATTTCTCCGACAGATTTTTTGTCCACTAAAAGTTCACTTTCCTGCCTCGCTTGTTCCGCCTCTTGCCTGAATGTAGCGCTCTGTCCTCTCTTTAGGATCTTCTGCTCTAGCCTCCTGCTCAGAGCACCCACCTCCTAACCACGTGAAAGACTTTCTCACACACCACTCTTTCGCACTCAGCTACTACTAACTCACATAGCCCTAGACTTACGGCGGGTATTAGCTTGTCTAGGAACTCGGAGAGTCCCATCTTAATCTTCCTAATTCGCCATGCTAGTGCGTATTTCTCCACAATCGCTCCCCTCACTAGAAAAGCACTACACGGATGGTCCAAAAAATCTGGCAGACTATATCTTGCCCTACACTCGTTCATGTAGTCTCGACCTATGTCGTGCACATAGCTAAGAGCACTACTAACACACCTGAATAGGGCCCAGATAGCGTCATTCAACCTACAGATAGCCCCGCCTAGAGTGCGCAGACCTTCTAAGCAGTTAACGCGCACATGGTAGCTACCCCGGAGACACCAGCAACAGTCCCCGCCCTGCGAAGTACAT
>CAZPLI010000055.1:6447-10212 GCA_964587325.1 uncultured Thermofilaceae archaeon
GTAACGGCATTTATTCCCACGCACAGGTCCTGGCAACGGTTTAGGAAGGCCTCGACGAGATTAGCCAGATTAGCGGGGTCCTCGACCACGTCCTGAAAGGAGGGCCTCACCTCGGGCAGACTTATAGTGCACCCATTTATCCGCTCTATGTATTCCACTACCCACCTAGCCAGCTCCCGAATAATTCTCGTTAGGCACGGGACAGGCCATGAACGCTCGCCATACACACCTAAGGCCTTCTCGCGTATCTGCACATCGGGCCTAAGCCCTTGCTTTAGGTATAGGTAGTAGTCCTCTAGGTTTACCTCTACTCCCAAGAACACGCTGGTCAGCATTGAGAGGGAGTTCTCTGGCCTCTTCCCGGGAGGCTCCGTACCGCTCACCAGCGCCTTCTGTAGCCATTCCTCAGCCTCTAGGAAACTTCCGCCACAGAACTTGAGAGCTTCTTCGCGTAGCTTAACGAACTCCGCTGCATAGGCAGCCACATATGCGGCTTTGTCCGCTAGATTACCCAGAGACTCGGGGTCCAAGCTCAGACTCAAGCTATCACCTCTGAATTGCCAGCGAACTTCCTCAGCCTAGCTCTAAGGTCTGTGTAGGCCTCGAGCATTAGGGGGCATTCACGCTTATACACGAAGTCCGAGCGCTCCCGATACAGGAAGCCAAACCTGTCTAGAATCTCGAGATCGCTCTCGGGATCCTTGCTCACCTGCTTAAGTTTGCCTAGCTCCTCCCTGCTCAGATAGACGTAGTCCTCTTTCTCTAGCCTTCTCAGGAGCTCGTCCAGCACTTTGAGACAACTGGGTCTCTCCTTGGCTAGGTAATCGATGGCCGAGTCTAGCCAGAATCTAAGAGGATCAATGTCTCTGAACTCCTCCTCACTTAACCCAGCAAGTTTGAGTAGCTGTGACCTCCTTTGAGGATCTGAGAGAAGCGAGAAGAAGTTGCGGTAAAGCCCCCTAAGATGGTCAGCTAGACCTCCATAAGAGCACTCGAGGAGACCCTTCTCAGTATACTTGAGACCGAACAGTTCTCTTACTTCGTCTTCGTGCTCCATGATCTCTTGATATGCTTCGAGCACTATACGGGCCTTCTCGGGCAGTAGGAACAGCATCTGCGTCATATAGCTGGACGCGGGACCTATAGACGCTAGTCCTCTCAAGAAATGCCTAATAACTTCCTCGAAGCAAATTTTCTCAATCATTCCACCACCTACTGTAAAAGACGATCAAACAATTATCTATGTTGCTGCGCCACTAGGTCTGTGTGCTATCTAGAGAATCTCTGCTCACGAGTATAGACCCCAGACCACTTGAGGGCTAGCTACCACCCTAGCCCGAGCCAGTCAATACCGTAGTATTCAAGAACTGCTCGCCCCAGTTTCTTGAGCCTTTTATGTTGTAGGTCCCAGAGACCCCACTGCGCTAGCTTCTCCCAGTCTCTCTCCTGAATTGCTCTCTCTATCTTTTCCCTATTGATTCTTCTTAGGACCTCCAGGAGCTTCTCCTTCTTTACGCTGTGCTTCTTGGCAATGCTTTCAGCTCTTTCCTCGTCTATGCGGGGCTGTGCTACCTTGGGAGTCCAAGCCCTCCCTCTTACCTCCGTTATGAGCCGGAGCCGCTGCTCCTCGAGTCTTCTACGCTTCTCTTCGAGTTCTCTGCGCCACCACCATGCCGCGCGGATCTTCTCCCTCTTGACGCGGACTCTGAACACGCCGTGCGGCCCTATGTAGAAGCACTCGCCGATGCTCAGCGACGTGAGTTCCAAGCTGGGGTCTCTCCCAAGCGGGAGGTGGTGTGCAAGTACTCGCTCGCCCCACTCAATTGCCCTAGCGTCCCCTAGCCTGAAGATAAAGTAGTGGCTTGCCATATCCTGAACCGAGTGTTCTAAGAGGTGTGGTTCCTGGTCTGCGACTATGAACACTATGTTGTACTTGCGGACTTGGCTTGCTAGCTTGCTGAGCGGGCTCTGTCTCTGCTTAGCGGAGAAGGCTGACTGCGACACGTTGCTTGCCTCGTCGAGAATGAGGTAGAGCCTAGGCCCGGAGTAGTACTTGTAGATGAATAGGAGGAGCAAGTTCACGAACACGCGCTTCGCGTGCTCGTCCAGCAGCGCTAGGTCGAGAACAACTAGCCCTCTGAAGTTTAAGGTGAACTCGTCGTAGTTGAAGGCTGGGTGGAGTAAAGGCTCTATGCGGCGCATCGCTGCGTCTATGCCTGTAATGTAGTCCGCCCTCTGCTCAGTAGCTAGCATCTCGCCGAGCTTTCTGTACACGTCCACGAGCGTCGCTGTGCCTCTCTCCTCCACGACCTCGGCTAGGGCCTTCTCGAACACCTGTCTGACCATCGGGCTCCACTCTTCCCCGCCCTTCACTAGGCTCACTGCGTCCGCGAACTCGCTGACCGTGAAGTGGCGTAGTGGGTTAATGCCGTAGTTCTCCCCCACCAAGTAGTAGTTCGCCCTGTACACGCGGCCATCGACCTCATACTCCATGTCCCCAAACTCCCCGTGCCAGTCGATCACTAGGACGTTCTCGCCTAGAGACGCGAGACCCCTTGCCAGCCTCACCAGAAGGTTCGTCTTACCAGCGCCGGTCATCCCCGCGACTAAGACATGGCCCCCTAGCGGCATGTACACATAGCCTCCCCCCTCCGCCTCACCGATGTAGACTCCCTCTTCCTCCGTGGGTCTCTGCCTGAAACTCAGCGCCGCACCCTTCCAGAAACTCTCGGCAAGACACTCGGCTACGTGATACGGCACCTCCTCCGTGTCCAAACCGTCTATCTCTCTCAGGCGAGCACCAGGGTAGTAGAGCGCCGCCCCAACCCCTCTAGCTTTTTTCTCAAAGACGGCAAGGGCTGGTGGCTTCACGAAGTCTGGCTTCACGTACACCTTCCTCCTGTAGCTGCCGTAGCGTAGCTCCTCGCTTAGGACTGCTCTTTCGGACATCTTGAGCGCGATTCTGTCCGTCGGCAGGACCCGCTTACACTCGAACCTGTGTAGCGCGAACACCTCCTCCGCAGCCTCCACGCACCTCGAGATTTTCTCCCTTAGCGCTCTCAGCGTCAGGGCCCTCGCTTCGAGTATGACCCACACCTCCCCTCTGTCAGCGAAGAAGTACACCCTGTCACAGGCCCTCAGCAAGGCCTGAGGACTAAACGGGTACCCAATCCTGCGGACAGAGTATGGTACCTGTGCTACGAGGCGCAGCCCTGACCTAAAATATGCGAAGCGCCCTTCGGGGTCACGCTCCAACTCAGACTTAATGAACGAAGCCGAGAGAACCCACCTTAGCATCCTCCTTTCTGCCCAGCAAATAATGATGAAGAAGATGACTCCCATTGCTGCGAACAAACCCCTAAGTACAAAAGCGAGCGCGCTAGGCGCGGAAAAAAGCCATGTAGCAAAACGCAGCAGAAAAACGTAGGAAAGGCACAGTAGTACAGCGTAGTACGTCGCAACGACTATCAATGTTCTCTTTGAGTTCAGGATCTCACCCAATAAGATTAATTAAAATACAAATAAATAGCTTTCATGACCTTAACTCGGTCTCTAATAGACCTACATAAAAGATGCGGTAAGTCAGCTGAATGTGCTACGAACGAAACGAAGTTCCCCTCTAAAAAGCACCGCACTTGAGACACTCAACTTAAGGTATTTTTAAGCCATTACTGTCTAGAGTTTACGGAAGGGCCTGAGCGAGGAGAGATCTCAAGTAATGAGAGGACTGGGAAGCTTGGAGCGCTGCATAGCATACCTCTGGGC
>CAZPLI010000056.1:0-9965 GCA_964587325.1 uncultured Thermofilaceae archaeon
CTCCTATTGGTGCTCCCACATAGGTCGGGGCGTCATTGTAGCTCGCCAGCACAGGTCTTAGATCTAGATTAAGCCTGAGGGCTCGCTCCTCGATTATTTCTAAGCTAGTTGGGTCCTGGTCGGCTGCCACACCGCTCGCTCCGCTCCTCGTTAAAGCCACTTGAGAGCCGACGCCAGGTCCTGCCTGTACTTCAAGCACTGCACTGCCTCTAGGGACCTTGCCTACCATCGAGGCTATAAGGTCAGAGTAGAAAGTCGTGGTCATTAGAGCCTCTGCGAAAAGCCTAAGTGGCCCCTCACTGCGAGGCCCAACCTCTATCAGTTTGTCAGCTCTAGAGGCTAAGTAAACAAAAGCCCTACGCACAAGTTCTGCGTCTCCCGAGGGAGGCCCGACAAGGGGGGCCGAGGGTATACGCTCTAGTACGCGCCACGCATCCTCTACTCTATCCTCGAGACCAAGCCGACGGGCTCTCTTCTCAGCCTTCTCTAAGCCTTCTCTGAGATGAGCGTAAGCCAGCTTTATGGCCAGCGTTATCGGATCCTCTCGAGCGAAATCACGAAGTCTCCTCAAGCTCTATCACCCCCCTCCTCTTAAGGGCTAATGCGCAATCGGCTAGCTCGTACACAGTAAGAGGGTCGCGGTCTCTAATAGCCTCATAGAATGTGCTCCCTGAGCTACGGAGGACGTAGACTAAGTGGTGGCGCGGGTAGACGTCAGCTATCCTCGATATATACGTCTCAAAGAGCTCGCTTTCTTCCTCGTTAAGCCTTATCGTTATGTTTCTTGATGCGACTATTAGCTTAAACACTTGGTGCGCATAAGAGGGAGGAGTTCTGTCCAGGCAAGCGTCAAGGATTCTCAGCGAGAGGAGGAGCGTGTCTAGCCTAGCCATCTCTGCGCCGCGTGCTACTCCCAGCAGGAACGCTCGGCTCCACTCGCCTATTTTCTTCACGTCTCCACTGCTCCCCAAGGATAGCTCGAGCTCGTCTTCGCCCTCACTGACCTTAAGCGCGAAGAAGCTCGAGCCCTTACTACCTTCAATTATCAGCCCGCGGCTTGACAGCTTCAGGACTATACTCACTATCCTCTCTAAGTCCTCTAAGTACCTCTCAGGTATGCTGAGTCTCTGAGCGACTCCTATGCTCCTCGGCAGTAGCGTGTAGACTCTGACTCCGCGCTCGTGGCCTTGCGCGTCGACGAATATGATGAGCGCGTGGTCGTCGTGTATGTCTACTATACCGGTAACTCCAGTCGCGCTCTCTCTAGCCGCTCTTAGGTAGTCGTCCGTAACGACTGTCTCGTAGTCGCGCTCGCACCTTGGGCAATAAACGCGTATGACCCTAACCAACTCCCCCACCCGTTAAGTGCTCTACGAGGAAGAGGAAGGGCTTCCGCACATTCACGCCCTCCTTAGCCGAGGTCTCAAAGTAGGCGAGGAACCCTTCCCTCTCCGCAAACTCTCTCGCAATGTCCTCAGGCACTATCCTCAGCTCACTCACGTCGATCTTGTTCCCCACTAAGACTCGGGGTACGTCACCTAGAGTCTTCTTCACTATTCTCAACCAGTTGGGTAATCTTGCAAAGGTTTCTTCTCGCGTAACGTCGTACACGAAAACACAGCCCTTAACTCCTCTTAGGAATATAGGGGCTAGGAACGCGAACCTGTGCTCGCCACCTAAATCGTTAATTACGAGTTTGATCTCTCTACCATCGCTAAGCCTGAGAGTAGTCGAAAAGTGATATACACCGATAGTTATGTTTTCGTCTGATCTGAAGCCCTCGCCAATGAACACTCTCGCTAGGCTAGTCTTTCCGACTCCTCCCTCCCCACACAAGGCTATTTTAATAATTCTTTGCTTCTCCATCGTGGTCACACTCTCCTTTGTGAAGAAATTTGGGGCTCACGCTAAATATTCTTCGCGCCTTGCCTAGCTTAGGCTCTTATAGACATAAAACGAGCCCTTTAGCCTGCGATAGCCTCGGCTTAAGTAGTACCTACGCACCCCCACTCCCGATATTACGAGGAGCTTCCTTGCGTCAAGCTCCTCCCTGGCGATACGCTCAGCTTCGGCAAGCAGCCTAGATCCAAAGCCCCTGTGTTGCCACCACATACCAGCCTCACCTACAGGTGTCACTGGGCCGTACACGTGGAGTTCCCTGACTATAGCGGTCCTGCTGTCTACTTCCCACCTGTGTGCGTGCTCGCTTGGCAGGCGTAGTCTCAGAAAGCCGTAGAGCACGTCTCTAGTAGGGTCCTCAAAGGATAGGAACACCTCTAGCCCCTCGCTCGCCTCGTAGTCTCGCCTGACTAGTTTAGCGTCCTCGGGCCTAGGCACCTCGCCTGTCCAGAGAGCGTATCTCCCAACTTCCCTACACCTGATACAGCGGCACTTGAGCCCGTGCTTTCTCATGTACTGCCACACTAACTCCCTGAGGTTGGCTTTCCGTGGGCCAGCAGCTATCCACATGCTGGGAATGTCTCTCTGGACCCTTATTATGCGGACCCAGGGCGGCGTGATAGCCTTGATCCTAGCTATGAGCTCTACCAGGGTGTCCTCGTCATAAGGCTCGTAGTCGCCGCGTGCCCACCACTCGTAGAGCTCCGAGCCCGGCACCACCAGCGTAGGGTAGATCTTAACGTAGTCCGGCCTGAAGTCGGGGTCCTCGTAAATCCTCTTGAAGGCCTCAAAATCCATGTCAGGGTCGCTGCCGGGGAGGCCTAGCATCATGTGGTACGCCACCTTGTAGCCCGCGTCCTTGAGGATGCGCGTCGCCTCCACTGTGTCGCGCACCCCGTGCCCCCGTCTCACTCTTTCCAGTACCTCGTCGTAGACAGTCTGCACTCCCAGCTCCACCCGCGTGGCGCCTAAGTAGAGGAACCTGTCCACGTGGCGTTCCTTGGACCAGTCAGGCCTAGTCTCGAGCGTGAGGCCTACGCACCTCACGGGAGCAGACTCGTTCCTCAACTGAGCCTCTTCCAGATACACCCACCCGGGCCTGCGAGGCTCAGGGAACCTGTTCATAGCCTCTAAGGCCTGCGCTACAAACCACTCCTGGTAGTCTAGGGGCATAGCGGGGAACGTACCCCCCATCACTATCAGCTCAACCTTGCTGGGCCTGTGCCCCATAGTGACGTACTGCAGAAGCCTGGCCCGTACCTGGTCGTAAGGGTGGTAGCCGTACGCGGCCGCTCTCCTCACAGCCGGAGAGTCAGGCACGTAGCTCTGCGGAGTCTCCATCCTAGGCCCTCCAGGGCAGTAAACACAGCGCCCGTGGGGACAGGGGTAAGGCTTAGCCACCACTGCGACGACGGTCACGCCTGAGAGAGCTCTAGTCGGCCGCTTAACTCCCTGAAAGAGGCTGAGTCCCTTGGGCCTCCCTGACTCGCGCAGCTCTCCCTTCATTGCTGAACTACCTTAACACTAGCACGGCACAATTTCTACATTAGGCTCTAAGCCCACGAAAAGCAGTAGGTTAGTCCTCGTTTTTAATGTAATATCATAGCTACGCGCCGATGGACTAGCTACGAAGTCTCAGCAGAACTTTCCTCCAACGAAGTAAAAGCTCGCTGCGAGCCAGCTCAAAGCCGGTTTTCCGAAGCTAAGTCAGCCTGGGGGGTTCAGTCATCGATCCTTCCGCGGCCTCAGGTGCCCCTCTCATCACCCACGTACCTCCGCCAAGAGGACTGTTTAATCTTACCTGCGTTGAAAGGCTGCTACGGAGTCAAACTCGTAAGGCAGCATAGCTAGCTGATCAGGCTTGAAGGCGCATCTCGTACAGTAGCAGCACTAGTCAGGACGCCTAATAGGCAAGATCACGCGCGCTTTCCTCCCGGGGACGTAACCAGTTCGATTGCTACCTCATCGCCCCCAGAGAGCGTGGAGGGAGGCTCTATGACTTTAAGCAGAGACTGGTTGAGATACGACGCTAAGCCGCGTACTCTGACTCCTGCGACGCGAGGTCGGAATAGAGGCTCCACCAGCCACACGTTCGACGCAGGCGAGGATATGACTTTCACGAGCCCTTCAGGTCTGCCCGTCGCACCTATCAAAGCACCATAGCCGTAGTGCGGCATGCCCCCATCGACCCAGCCCCCACAGAGAGCCAGGCCGGCGAAGCCTGCTCCCGACCTAGGTCTCAGCCAAGCATAGTGCTGACCTACCTCAACGACTACGTAAGAGGTACTCAGTCGGGCCGGACGCGGGGTTCGCGAGAGAGTGGGTGTCAGGTCGAGTTTCAGGGCGCCGCGAGCCCTGTAAGGGTCACTCGCTTTCCTTATCTCGAAGTGGGCGTGTGGGTGCGACCAGGGGTGCAGGTACCCTGAGACTACGATCCTTCCCAGCGGGTCGCCAGCGTATACTCTCTCGCCGATCCTCACTCGAGGCTCTACGTGAAGGACCTTGAGGACTAGGTCACTGCCCAAGTCTATCAAGATTAGGGGCTCACGAGGGCTCGCATCGCACCTAACGCGCGGGGCGTCAAACCACTTAATCTCCTTAACCACCCCTTCCTCTACTGGGCATAGAGCCTCGTTCTCGAAGTATGTGTCAATAGCTGTGCAGGCTTTGTGAGCCGGGTACGGGCTGTTAAAGAAGCTGTACCAAACGTCTCTAGGTAGCAATAGCCTTACACTCTCAGTGCGAGCTACCTCCACTAGAGACACGCAATTAAGCTGGTCTTCTCAATAAAAACAGGGAGCAGAGCAAGAGTGTCTAAGGGCTGTTTTGTGGATGCAAAACTGCAATAGAACACTTGTGCTGCATTTCAGCCCACGCGCTATCTCAGGGAAACCAGATATAGATTTGGCTTTAGGTATACTTACTCCTACTGTTATACACTGCCTCAAGAAGTAGAATTGCGGCTTATTCCGTGAGATAGTAAAATAGATGCTTGGGCTGGTGTCCCCACGGGTGCCTGATAGTGTTTGTGGTGTTTGAGGGTATAGATGGCGCTGGGCTCACGACTCACGCCAGGCTTACCGAGAAGTTCCTGAGGGAGCGAGGCTACAGAGTGCTCCTTACGAAGGAGCCCACAGATGGCCTGATCGGAGGGCTCATTAGGGCTGCCCTAAGGGGGGAGTGGAAGGCCGAACCCGAGACTTTACAGTTGCTCTTCGCCGCCGACAGGTGTAGACACGTGGCGAGGGTGATAGCGCCAGCATTGAAGGAGGGCTACGTAGTCATTTCTGACAGGTACTTATTCTCAAGCCTTGCCTACGGTTCTCTAGACTGTGACTACGAATGGTTAAAGGCCGTTAACTCAAGGTTCCCGCTCCCTGACGTGACGTTCGTGCTGGACTTAGACCCAGAGGTAGCAGTTAGAAGAATAAAGGAGGACAGGTTCGCCTTCGAGCTCTTCGAGAGGCTCGAGAAGCTCGCGAAAGTACGCGAGGCCTACCTCAGGATAGCAGAGGAGTTCCCTAATGTCCACGTTGTGGCTACTGACGATGACATTGAGAACGTTCAGAGGAAGATTGAGGAGATACTAGTCAGCCACATGGAGGGGGTCACGACGTGAACTTCTTGAGGTTCATGGAGTACAACGTGGCGGGGCGGGCGATCAGGGAGACTAAGAGGCTACTAATCTACGGGGCTTGCCTCGCTTGGGAGAGGCCCGACCTTGTCGAAGAGTACGCGCATGGCAGAGTAGCGCTCGCAGTATGCCTAGAGGAGACGCACGTAAACATGTTCGTAGCAAAACTAGCAGGTGTCTTAGCGCGAGTGCC
This sequence comes from uncultured Thermofilaceae archaeon, assembly GCA_964587325.1. Classification (GTDB taxonomy): domain Archaea; phylum Thermoproteota; class Thermoprotei; order Thermofilales; family JAPDKD01; genus CAZFWY01. Next base: position 5,727 of record CAZPLI010000056.1, read on the forward strand.
TCTCGAGGAGCTAGTAGTGCTGTCTGTCGACGGTAGCCTACACTGTGTCCAGCTACACATGGGCGTCGAGGAGGCGCTGAAGCTTACAGGCGCCAAGCTCGACGTAAAGCACCTTGTATTCGAGGGGGGCAAAGTCGTAGAGGTGAGTCCTAAGGCCGTTAAGACAGCGCGCTACCTCTCGAAGGTCGATAGACTGCTTTCCTCCCTTTCTAGCCTAAGGTAACGCAAACTCAGAATTGAGACTATTTAAACTTAATAAGTAGTAGGCGTTTTTGAAACGGAGTTTATTGGGCAAACGAGAACGGTTTAAATTCTTTAAGACTTTCGGCCAACATAGTTAAACACTTATAAGAGATCTCAGCACTTTAACATGGCCCGCCGGGGGGTAGGCCTGAACGCGTCCTCGAAAGCCGCCGCTACGGCCAAGGACCAGCCCCTTCGGGGGCTGGCCCAAGGCTGTAACGGCGGCACGGAGCGCTGCGAAAGCAGCGCCTCCGTGAGGGCGCGTCCAGGCTTAGGCCCGGCGGGCTTTTTCTTTTTACCACCTCTGCAGTGAGCAGCCCTCTGACGAGTACTTGAACATTTTTGAGCATGTACTGGGATGGTAAAGAAGGTGGCTAGGAGTGCGGTCTGTCCCCAAGCCTCTAATTGGTATAGCAGTTACTCTACTCGCGATTGCAGGCGCGTTAACGCTTGTCTGGTTAAGGGTCGTGGAGTTAGACTTCGCAGTGGCGTTAGTGCTTGTGGCTATAGGCGCTATACTGGCTGCGCAGGGTGTGGCAGCACGAGGTACTCATACTGCCTCGTTCTACTTCTTCTGGGGCGGGTTCATAGTGATCCTCGGAGCTAGCTACATGGTTTTCTATTGCACCGGCGACATTCTCTTAGTCGTAATAATCGACCTAGTAGCTATGGCTCTGTTACTGCTTGCATCCTACTATATGGGCAAGACAGGATAGTGTAGTCGTTCGCGTCTCAATGCGTCAAGTGTAGCGCCGGACCGGACGAATACCCCTTGTCTTTAGAATCCTTCCTACTACCGTCGGGGAACCCTTTAATCACTCGTATTCGCTATACACAAGAGTGGTTACATTGAGGCGGGGCCAGCAGCAACGTGTGATGTATTCGGAGGGGGACTTTTCGACCCTGTCGGGGGATAGCTTCTTCTATAGGTGCTGGAGAGTGGCCTCTCCCAGTGCTGCCGCGATCATACTTCACGACCTCGGGGAGGATAGTGGGGCTTACGTAAAGCTCGCTAATAGGATGTCCCTAGTTGGGATCTCGGCTTATGCCATGGACCTCAGGGGGCACGGTAACTCCTGTGGCGATAGGGGGCACGCAGAGAGCCTTGATAGGATGGTCAGAGACGTGGAGCTCTTCGTGAACCTTGTGTACTCTAAGGAGAACATGAAGCCTTTCCTGGTAGGCCAAGGCTTTGGGGCCTTACTGGCGGTCATTTATGCCGCTAGAGGGGATGTGGCGGGGCTCGTACTTTCTTCTCCGCTTGTCACGCTAAAGGGGGTTGATAACTACGTTAGGGGCCTTAAAGCGTCACTGATGAACATAGTAGTTGCCAAAAAGAGAGTACTAGTACCGCTAGGCTCTAAGGTAAGGATTACAATAAGGCTTCTGAGGGAGATATCTAAGGCTGTGACTAGACTTGAAAAGTACGCCAAGAAGGTAAGACAACCGGTTTGTGTTATGTACGATCCTAATTCTAATGTCATAGACCCCGGGGCCGTGAAGAGCTTCTTTGACGAGCTCGGGTCTAGAGATAAGAGCCTAGTGGAGCTTAGCGGAGGTTACCGCTTGCTGGGGAATAGCGAGGAGGCAATCAGGGTAGCTACTGACTGGATACTGGAGAGGACCAAGTAAGGCTAGAGTAGTGAGTAGGCCAGTAACGGGAAGAGTAGCGCAGGGTCTCCTACCACGGACACCTTATCTCCTTCCGGCTTGAGCTGGTGCCAAGTTATGGATTCCTCAAGCCTAGCCCCCGTAAGGCTCCCATCGTACTCTCTAACAGTCACTATCTGAACTGCGTAGTCGAGTCCTCCTCTGAAGCTACTCCACCACTGCACGTGGTGCTTGGCGAGTCCTCCCGCCAGGAACACCGCGCCTAGCTTCTTGTGTTCGAAGACTATGTTGGCTAGCTTTACCTCGTCTTCTAGGATGTCTATTGCTACGTGAGGGATTAGCCCCTCGCGGGCTCCCTCTATTAGGCAGTAAGCCAGCACGCCGTTAGCTAGGTCGGGTGCGAAGACCGGTACGTGCTTCCTATAGGCAGCGGCTAAGAAGCCGGTCTGCCCCTTTTCCGCTAGTACGCTGCCGATCCTCTCGAGGAGCGTGCTGGGGCCAAGCTTAGCGCCGGTCTCCAAGTCCTTCAGAGCTTCTCCTAGGAGACGTATGACACCCTGCCTATTGCTCAGCGTGGCGAGTTCCTTACTGCCGAAGGCTCGTGCCACTTCTATTTCGACTGCTTGGGCCGTAGTCATGATGGCGTCTGCGCCACCTTTCTCGATGTAGTATACTATTGCCCTTAAGGCAGTAGGGTCCATTACCAAGTACTCGGTGAACGAGAGGAACTTGTAGCAGTCGGGGTCGTTCAGCATTCTCTTTATGACTCTGTAGGTTGCGTATAGTCTGCCGGCCTCGCCAGTCGACTCGGCAAAGCTCTCCACGAGGTCCTTAATGGTGCGTGGAGCTTCCAACGCTTACACCCCGCCAGCGCAGTCTACGGGGCAGTCATCTATAAGCTTCGTTGCAGCCTTCTCGCTGCTTAGCGCCAAGCGGAGCACTTTTGAGTAGTGACCACGCATTATGCATATGAGCAAGACCGTTAGATTCAGCATTGTCAGGCCTGTCAACCCTATTGGTCTCAGCTTCGTGAGGTACTGCTGGGGGGCTATGGGAGCTAGGGCGCCCGAGGTTCTTAGGGACCACAAGACAGAGTTCGCGCGTCTTCTGAGGGGGCTCGGGGAGGCTATTGTCAAGAGGGTCGGTGAGGGCGCGTTAGTGACTGGCACTATAGAATTCGAGCTCGACGACAACTCGAGGCCGGTCTCTGCGAGGGTCTTAAAGCTAGAGATCTGGGAGAAGAGAGGTGTTGTAGAGGAACCTGTGGAGGTATCGCTTTAGGGGCGGCAGGTCTTGAAGCTGAGCATATACGAGTTTAGGGGGCTTAGGAGAGTCTACGCTATAATCGAGCTCGAGGGAGAGGAGAGAGGACTCGTAGACGCCCTCCGATCGCTCGACGAGAAGGGGCTTCTCAGCTTCATGGAGAGAGTGTTCGGGAAGGTCAGGACGCTGAAGTATGGTAACGGTGCCTATCTCGGCGACTCGCGAGTCGACTTCTTCTATGCAGAAGTAGAGCTCGACGACTACTCAATCTACAGACTTGAGGTATATCCTGGCGCCGCGACAGTCATCGCTGACTCAACGTTTGCCGACTTAAGCGAGAGGGCAAAAAGGCTAGTCCGCGAGGCTTACTACCTCAATACGGGTGGACACTGTACTTAGAACCTTGGACAGCGACGAGAACCTTCCCCCTTGAAGTAGAGTACAGCAGTTTGAGTTCCCCGATCCAGTCTGGCACGTATGGCGATGCCTTCATGAGGTCTGGGTCGAAGTTCACAAGTGCGTGGAGAGCGGCGAAGAGCGAGGCAGCAGACCAGGCCTGAGGCCTGTTGGCCCTGGGCAGCGGCACGGGATATGCCGTGTCGGCGCCTAAGTACACCTCGCTTAACGGTCTCCAAGCCTCTGCAGCAGCGAGTCTTAGCACGCTCTCAGCTAGAAGGCGGGCTTCTCTGGTCAGTCCGCGGCGTGCGGCTCCCAAGGCTGCTGCTACGGTGTCATGCGGCCACACGCTACCACGGTGGTAGCTTGTAGGGTCGAAGACTTTCTCGAGGGAGGAGAGGGGTATTCTGTTGAGTATTTCATTTCCTCTAGTTATCAACACTAGCCCTTTCCTATACCTTAAACTTATGCCATAATCTTTCACCACGAGGATGCTCATGATGCTTCACCTCGGCAGACCCTTTTGTAGGGGCAGGAGGGATGGCAGACAGCAGGGAGTCCGGGGTCCTTTTCATTCATCACGATACTCATGGCTTGGTCTCTGAGGTCCAGAAAGTCCCTACGGAGTTCGTCATCTATCAGGACAGGTTTTAGCTTGACTCTAGGCTGAGGGTTATCATTTACCTGTACGTACACCAATATTCCAAAGTCTGCAGGTACATTATC
>CAZPLI010000057.1:0-7551 GCA_964587325.1 uncultured Thermofilaceae archaeon
TGGGTTACGATAGGGAACCCTGAGTCCCCCGAGATGCTCTCGCTCTTGGGGTTTGACTGGCTTCTCTTCGACATGGAACACGCCCCGCTCGACTACCAGCTACTAGAATACATGCTCATGGCTGTACGCAACGACGCGACCCCCTTGGTTAGAGTGCCCCTGAACGACCCTGCGTACATAAAGCGGGCGCTCGACGTGGGGTCCGCTGGAGTCCTAGTGCCCCTCGTTGAGACACGCGAAGACGCAAAGCTCGCCGTCAAGTCGTCGCGCTACCCACCGAAGGGTATTAGGGGCGTGGGGCCCAGGAGAGCGGCGAGCTACGCCCTCAAGAAGAGCGAGTACTTCAAGCGCGCCGACGAAGTGATAGTCGTAGTCCAAATAGAGACCGAGAAGGCTGTCGAGAACGCGGAGGAGATATTGTCCGTTGACGGTGTCACGGCCTACTTCATAGGCCCTAATGACCTCTCGTTCTCTCTAGGCTGTAGGGACTGGCGCGAAGCCAAAGTAAGGGAAGCTATAAGGAAGGTAGCCGAGGCAGGTGAGTCACTCGGAGTACCTGGCGGCATGTACTGCGGAGACGCCGAGTCCCTTGAGTTCGCCCTGAAGCTGGGGCTGAAGCTCATAGCTCTAGGTAGTGACTATAAGTTCCTAATAGCTGGGGCTAAGGCAGCCCTACAGCGAGCAGAAGAAGTATCCGCCAAGCTTGTGCGAGGCGGTTAGCCGCGTGCCGGAAGTCCGCGCTATAGCACATGCCCGAGCGCTCCTAGCCGATATTCTGCCGCGAGACAGGGCCTAAACGCTACGCGGGCTCTTCATCCCTAGTTACTACATTAGCTCCTCTCGCTTTCAGCGGCTTTTTCAGAGCTTTCCTAAAAGACTCTATCCGCCCAGTACTGCATGATGCGACTATGAGAAATAGGTGGTTGATAGTAGGAGTCTTAGTCTGTGTGCTGGTTATCTCCCTAGTCCCGCTCTACTTGACTAGCGGACGGAAGAGGCAGTTGGTGCAACCTACGAGGACCTACGTAGCAATGGTTGACGGCAACGCGAAGCTCTTCATTAACGGGAAGCCTGTAGACCTTCTAGGTTTCTACGCAACTACGGAGGTCAGAGAGTACATCGATAAAGCGGCTCGCTATGGCGCCACTTTCTGTCGCATAGAAGTCCGTTGGCCCGAGCTCGACCGCGTAACTAGGGAGTTTGCAGCCAAGCACCCAGAGCTGGTAGCTAAACTAAAGAAGATGACGGCAGAGGGGAGGCTCAGAGAAGCCCTAGAAATGCTGCCTGACTTCGAGGTCCCCGAGGACGCGGCAGAGCTACTTGACTTCTCCGAACTCGACAGAATTATGAACTACGCCGCCAAGAAGGGAGTATACATCATACTCTCGTTCCACTACCTATCCCCACCTATCTGGTGGGCTAAGAACTTCCCAGACCAGCTACAGACTAACAACACTGGCGCTCTCTCGTACATGGCCACCTTTAACGCCCCCGCTCTCCTCAAGTACGCGGACCAAGTAGTGACTGCGGTAGTGAACCGCTACAAGAACCACCCCGCACTACTAGGCTGGGGCCTAGACTTCGGCTGGACGAACGAGGATAACTATCCGGGAGCCAACTACTACGCCTCATGGGGATTCTATGACTACTCCCCCACCGCTGTCCAGAGATTCAGAGAGTGGCTAAAGAGGAAGTATGGCAGCGTCGAGGCCTTGAAGAGAGCGTGGGGTAACGATACCGTGACGTTTGACAACGCGATACCGCCTCAGCCCCTGCCACCCCCCAGGGGCTTCAAGGAGCTAGTAGAGTTCGTGAACGGGCCGGGTGACACGAGGAGAGAGTGGCTAGACTGGATGGAGTTCAGGCTCGAGGAGAAGACTAAGTGCATGCTCCACTTCGCTGAGCTCTACAAGAGGCTAGACCCAGACCACGTGCTGGTCCAGACACCAGCGACACCCCTCTCCATAGGGCTGGGCAACGCGGTGTTTCTCAGCATCGACTACTACAGCTACGCTAAGTCCCCTGTAGACATAGTCTACGTTAACCCCGGCCTTAAGAGCGACACTGCTGAGCTTCTGAAGCTCTACGGCTACCCGCCCTTCCTCAAGTACTTCGAGCACAGAGGCCAGGCCGCGTTCATAAAGTGGGAGGGCAGGCCCGGCGTGGACTACGACGCCCACCCCGAACTCATAACCACCGTAGCTGAGCTGGCGCGTAGGACAGGAACTGGGCTGGCCATATGGGGCGGCCACGTCCCAATGCCCGTGACTGGTGAGGAGCAACCGGAGTTTACGGACGAGCAGATAAGGCTGTTCATAGAGACCTTCCGCTCCCTACCCGAGGGCAGACTGAACAAGTCGAGAATAGCAATACTTGAGGACCCCAGACTCTGCTTCTTCACCTACTACAGGCTCCGCCCCTACAAGCTCGCCGAACTCGGCGCTCTCTGGGGCATAATACACCTCGCAGGCCTAGATGCCGATGTTCTCCCCGTGAACGAGGTTAAGGAGAACCCGGACGTAATCTATCAGTACGACGCCCTGATTTTAGACAACCTCTATCGGATGGAAGACTGGCTAGTTGACACTTTAGTGGAGTACGTCGAGCGTGGTAGGGGACTATTCATAGTGGGCAGGACGGGAGTCTACGACTGGTATGGCCAGAACAAGTTCAGGCAACTAAAGAGGCTACTAGGCATCTCCTCTAACGTGACTGAAGCCAAAGTCGTCGGCTATTCTTGGACCTTCACTGACGCCAGCGACCCGCTACTGGAGGGAATTAGAGGCGCTAAGGGAGACCGCGAGAGCAGGCTAAACATACTCTACATCCCCGTCTTCGACTACCAGGCCGAGGGCTACACCGTACTAGCCACCTTAGACCAAGACCCCTCCGTAGCCGTAGTCGGACGCAGAGGCAAAGTAGTGTTCTGGTTCACGCGCCTCGGCCTACTCATCGTAGACAGGAAACCCGAGGAACTAGGACCCGTACTGACCTTCCTAAGGAACCTATACCACCTATACGAGAAAGCGTCACCATAGCATCCCCAGCTCCTCTTCTAGAACTACGCACTCCAGCTCCTCGCCGCTCTTCTCGAGGAATTCAAGTAGCTCCCCGTCTCTCGTCAGGAACTTTAGGCCCCTCTCGCGGGCCGTAAAGTAGAGCAGCATGTCTATCAAGTCCTTAAACCCCTTAGCTCTGAACTTAAGAGCCCGGAGATAGGCCCTGACTGTCGGCAGTGCAGGCGAGAACACTCCCGACTCGAATATCGAAGTTAAGCCGTCCTCTACTCTCTTAGGGTCATACTCAGTCCTAGAGATCTTGCCCAGCGCGCCCCACCCAAGGCCTAACCTCAGCTCACCTCCTATACCTTCTCTCAACAGTCCATTGAAATACACTATGTACATAGTCCTGTGACCTTAAAGCTACCAAGCTCTTGCCTCGAACTCGCAGCAAGAATCGCCTCTCGCTATACACCTAGTCTCCTCCACTTTTACTTCCTTCCTCCAAAGCCTAGACAGGAAGCCTGCGAGTAGCCCTCTAAACAGGTGACTGTTAGGCTTCTCGCTTCTAACACCTAGGCACTCGACTAGCTCCCGAGCTACTAACCTGCAATACTCCTTGTCGATATACCTCTCAAGCCTAAACCTCCCGTGCCCCAAGCTCTCGTAGTATAGTAACATGTACTCCAGGGACTTCCTGTTATCACCGAAATAGGAAAACAATCTCTCAGCCATAGCCTCGCCAGCCTTAAACCCCATGTGGAACATTACAGCTAGGCCTCCCTCCCCGAGCTCCCTAAGCAGTCTGAAGAGGTTATGCATTTCCTCGAGCGTGAAAACTACAAGCCTTGCCTCCCCGTGAGTAAGGGGCAAGTCTAGAAGCTCTACTCTCCTGATATAAGGCAGGACTTTCAGCTCAGTCAGCAACTTTGCAGGCTTCAGGCTAGAGTCTGTAAGATCGAGAAAAAGCGTTGCATGAACAGACTCCCTATCAGGATGAGACTGAACTATACAGCTCAGCGTGCTGACCTCATGCTTGGAGAATAACTTCAGAATTTCGAGGACCGAACCACTATTGCTCTCAAGTTCAACGCTAACGAGAACTATCCTCCGTTCAGGGAAGTACCTTCCGGTTATTGCTAAGGCTATCTCCGTATGTGTTGGATCGCCGGTCGACCCACTCACCTAAACCACCCTTAGTAAGGTTTAAATTCTCCTTTTTTTTACCCCGACCTTTCAGTTAATGATTCATGAGACCAGAATCCTCTGGTGATTACAAGGCAAACGATGTTAAGGGGGAAAACCGCGCGAGGTCCAACATAGTGGGGTGGTAAAGTGAGCGAAATTAAGGAAGTAAAAGAGATCTTGAGAAAGTTCTTAGAGAAGAGAGGGTTCTCTGTCTGGCTAGACAAGACACTAGCAGGCTTCAGCGGAATAGAGTACACCTTTGACCTCGTAGCTGTCAGAGAGGATGCAGTCCTATGTTTCATACTCGCAGGCGAAGACGGCAACGCGATTCTACGCTCCACACTAAGAGCAATGGACTTCGAGCACGCTAAGGTCTTTCTATTACTCAGCGAAGTACGCGTAGATCGCGTACCCGAGTACCTGAAGAAGGTAAAGGGGCTAAGAGTAGTGCTCTTCAAGAACGTGGAGGACCTTCTCAAGAAGATAGACAGCGCCATAGCTGAGACGGATTAGGAGCCACACAACCCTCTCAAGCAGGCTAGCGTAGCTTACACGACCTTCTCCTCTGAATCCTCAACTCTCAAGGTCTAGCGAATAAATAGCTGTGCCCCTCAGCTGAAGCGAGGGTGAGGGGTATCACCTTAAGAAGGCTGCTCATCCTTCTAGCCTTGGTCTCTGCTCTCAACGTGTTAGTGTCGCTGACTGTAGGAGTGTATGCCTCCCTGACTAGTAGCAGCGACTTAGTCGTCGTGAACTACTCCTCGGGACCTGCCTGCATCAGGGTGTTCCTAGAGAGCGGAGCAGAGGTACAGTTCCTCTGTACTAGTAATTTTTGTAGGGTTGCGCTTTGCAAGCGAGTCAGGCGGCTAGTCGTCCGCTATGCTGGCTTTAGCTACGAGGTCGAGGTGAGGCACAGCCACAGGGTGTACGTGGTAGCCTTTCCCTACGAGTTCGGTCCTTCGCTGTCTCGCGCCGCTGCGTACAGCGTGTTCGAGAAGAATTGGGAAAACGCCCCGTGGGGGCTCGAGATAATGGTGGGTACTGAGGGCTGCTATGTCGAGGAGTCTCTGGCCGGCAGGGTGTTCGTACTATTCTGGGACTATCCGGTCAGGGAGATCAGGGGCCTGCTGGACGAGATGAGCATAGCCGACCAGTTCACGAGGACTGAGGTCGCCGCCACAGCCCTCTGGGCCGCGCAGCTAGTCAGAGAAGTCAAGGAGAGGGAAGTCGACCTAGCCGCTGGCGCCCAGGCAGTCGACCACATACTCCCGTTCCCTCTCTCAGTCCTCGCCAAGCCTGCACTGCTAGTGACAGCGCACGCCACGAGGTGGCTCGATAAGGAGTTCCTGTACGTGCTCGTCCTAAACGCAATCAAGAGCGTGCGCGAGTACGTGGCAATCTTCCCCGAGTGGGCGAAGGTCGACGAGGAGCACTGGGTGGCAATGTACGAGAGGCTCGAGAAGTATACGCTGGAGCCCAGAGTTCCGACGTACGCTCACGTGCTACTCGCAGGAACTCTCCTCCTATACCTCGCTAGGACGCTCGCTCTGCCCGCATTAGCCGCCACACTGCTAGTACTGCTCGTTAAGCACCGACAAGCCACCCTAAGACAAGCTAGGAGACTCTGAGCCGGGGTCTACCGATAATAGGTAAACACATATAAGGTATACCCATGTGCTTCTCCCCGGTATGAAGTACGTCACCGTGTCCGCCAAGATACCTAAGGAGCTAAAGGAACTGATGGACGAACTCGGCATAAAACCCGGCCCAGTCATAAGGAAGGCACTGGAAAGGGAGGTCAGACTCGCCATGCTTAGGAAGCTCGAAGGGAGAGCTAAGAAGCTTAGCAAAGAACTACCCCCGATCCCTGACGAGGAGATAGCCAGAATCATACGGGAAGACAGGGAGAGGTAGATGTACCTCTTCGACGCCAGCTCCATAGTCAACCTGGTCAAGAGAGGCGTTCTGACCCCACTGGCCGACGGCGTAACTCTGGACTTGGCCCTCTACGAGTGCCTCAACGCCGTGTGGAAGGAGCACGCGCTACTAGGAAGGCTAGACAGAGAGAAAGCGCTAAAGCTCGCAGACATAATAGCAGGCATATTCAGAGTAGTAGAGACAGTCTCCATCAGAAACTCCGAGAAAGAGGTACTCGAGCTAGCGGCGAAGGAAGGACTAACCGTGTACGACGCGTCCTACCTATACGTCGCAGCGAAGAGAAGGCTGACACTCGTGACAGACGACGCAGTCCTCCGAGAGAAGGCCTCAAAGTACGTAGAGACCCTGACCACTAAGGAGATCGCTAAAGCCTAGAAGCTGGCCTAGTCGAGCCAGACTCTCCGTATACCGGGTACGCCCTCAAAGTCCTCGTCCTCTGTCACTATCTCGCTCACTCCGTTAACCCTCATCACGCCGTAGTGAATAGCGTCTGAGGGCCTATCTAAGAGCCCCCTCTCTAGGGCGTTCAGGGCCTCCAAGAGCTCTGCCTCGCCTATATCGAGTAGGGTCACAATGGGCAGTATAACCTCTCTTACGGCCCTCAACGAAGCTTGCAGCGAGACGCCGTACTTCCTCTTACACACCCAGACGAACTCGTCTATGGCTAATGCGTCGGTGCAGGCGCCTAGCTCAATAGACTCTAGGAAAAGCCTCCTAGCTCTCCTGTGGAGGTCTCCGCTCGCCGTGAGCAAGTAGACGAATAGGCTCGCGTCGAGGAACCTCATTCGAACTCCTCCTCTAGGTCTACTTTAGCCAGTTCTCCGAGCCTAGGCCTCTTGGCCGGCTTAAAGGAAGCCCTAATCTCCGAGAGCTTCTCTAAGACTAGCTCGGGGTCAGGGGCCCCGCTCACTAGAACCCCCCGCTCTGTCAAGCTGAGGTAAGCGTAGCCGCCCTCCTTTATCCCGTACCTCTCTCTGAGAGGCTTAGGGATTACGATCTGGCCTTTAGGCCCCACTTTGACTCTAAACCTCATGGCCGATTAGGTATAACGATTCGTAATACTTAAGCATACAGCCCGTATGCCTAGGCGTTTCGGCGAGACCCGCGTGCAGAGACTAAAGAGGAGCTCTAAGGAGCGAAAAAGGTTAACATAGTTCAGCGGCTAGTAGGCGCTCAGAAAGAATAGCCGGTGGAGAGGATTGGTTAGGGCACGGATTGCCGTCATAGGAGCCGGAAGCATGGCTTGGTCAATGAAATTCGTCCGCGACCTAATAGTGACCCAGAGCCTATGGGGCAGCGAGGTAGTCCTCGAGGACATAGACGAGGAGAGACTAAGACTCATGCTCGGGCTGGCAAGGAGGTGCGCCGAAGAGTACGGAGCAGACGTCAAGTTTGAGGCCACGACGGACAGAAGAGAGGCTATCAG
>CAZPLI010000057.1:7561-9664 GCA_964587325.1 uncultured Thermofilaceae archaeon
TGATAAACACAGCTTTCACTGTAGGATACGCGAACATGGAGAAAGAGAGGGAGATCGCGGAGAAGCACGGCTACTACCGGGGAATCGGGGACAGAGTGTGTGACTACTACGGCGGCATAGGCGCCTACAAACAGCTCAAGTTCTTCCTCGAAGTCGCGTGGGACGTAGAGGAGCTAGCCCCTGACGCCTGGTACATCCTGCTCGCTAACCCCGTCTTCGAGGGGACAACTCTGCTCCTGAGGGAGACGAGCGTCAAGGTAGTGGGTATGTGCCACGGCTGGCTCGGCTACAAGACGATAGCTAAGGTGCTAGGCCTAGACCTCAAGTACGTAGAAGCCGACATGGCGGGCACAAACCACAACGTCTGGCTAGTAAGGTTCACCTACAAGGGCGAGGACGCCTACCCACTGATAGACAAGTGGATAGAGGAGAAGGCCGAGGAGTACTGGCAGAGCCCCGAGTACCTGTTCGCCCTTCCCTGGGAGAGCGAGCAGATGTCCCCCGCCGCCGTCGAGATGTACAGACTCTACGGCCTCTTCCCCCTTGGGGACACCGTCAGGTCGGTAGCGCCCTGGTGGTTCCACACAGACCTCGAGACGAAGCGGAAGTGGTATGGGCCCACAGGCGGCTTCGACTCAGAGATCGGGTGGAGCATCTACCTAGCACTACACGACATAAAGCTCAGGAGGCTGCGGGCCTTAGCTGAGAACCCCAAGGCCTCACTCCTACAGGAGATACCGCCCGAGCGCAGCGACGAGCAAGTAGTCCCCTTCATAGACGCAGTCGTAAACGACAAAGAGACCAGAGTCGTCATCAATGTCCCCAACGACGGCGCCATATCAGGCATACCCAGCGACGTGGCGGTAGAGGTCCCCGTAATAGCCAGCGCCAAAGGCTACAGGCACATCTACTCAGGCCTCACCCTCCCCAGAAGACTCATGCTCTACGTAATGATACCCCGGATACTGAGAATGGAGCGCGTACTACAGGCCTTCCTAGACGGCGACAGAAAGAGCCTCGTACTCATGCTAATGGACGACCCTCGAACCAAGACCTTCGAGCAAGCCAAGAACCTAGTCGACGAGCTACTGTCCCTCCCCTGGAACTCGGAAGCCAGCAAGCACTACAAGTGGAGCTAGACCTAAGACACTTGCCCGAGCTGCAGGGCTAAATACCACAGTACCCATACTAGTACAAGCCTTTCCTTAAGCACCACCGCAAAGCGACGCTAGTAGCTAAACGCATTTTACGAGGCAAGGCTCATAATGCTCGATGTCCGCCGAAGTCCGGCCCGAACACTACGACGTCTACTTGAGAATAGACCCGAACCGTGAAGGCTTCGAGGGCAGAGTCAGAGTCCGCGCCCAGGCTTCTAAGCCCGTGAAAACCCTTCGGCTAAACGCCGCCCGCCTAGAAGTCAGGAGCTGCAGGGTCAGGGCCGGAGACAGAGAAGTCCCCTGCGAGTTCAAGCTAGTGCCCGAGAAGGAGCTACTGGAGATCACGCTCGGCGAGGAAGTCTCCGGAGAGCTAGAGGTCGAAGTCGAGTTCTCGGGCAAGTACAGCGGCGACATGCTGGGCCTCTACACGAGCGCCTGGGAGAAAGGGCGCGCAGCCGTCACACAGTTCGAGGAGTGTTACGCTAGGAGGGCCTTCCCCTGCTTCGACCACCCCTCACTCAAAGCCAAGTTCGACGTCACGCTCGAGGTCCCCGACTATATGGAGGCCATCTCTAACATGCCGCCCGTGAGCGCAGAGTACCTCGACGGCTGGAAGAGAGTCAGGTTCAAAACAACCCCAATCATGCCCACCTACCTCCTCTTCTTCGCAGCAGGCCAGTTCATAGTCTTCCCCGCAGAAGACAGGAGAGTCAGAATAGTAGTGCTCCCCGGCAGAGAAAAGTACGTCGACTTCGCACTCAAGTACGCCCACAAGTACCTCAAGTTCTTCGAAGACTATCTCAAAGTCCCCTACCCACTCCCAAAGCTCGACCTCATAGCAGTCCCAGACTTCGCCTTCGGAGCCATGGAGAACTGGGGAGCCATGCTCTTCCGCGAGAACCTCCTCCTACACTACCCAGGCCGCACCACTAGAGAGGGGCTCAAG
>CAZPLI010000058.1:0-1610 GCA_964587325.1 uncultured Thermofilaceae archaeon
GCTTCTCTGCGACGAGCTTGGCAGCTTCAGTCTCGTTGCCTGGAGGATTAGTCGTGTCTATCCGTATAAGCTCTGAGAGGAAGCGAGCCATCTCCTCGGCTCTCTGCCTCATGTGTCCTCAAGAGCGCGCGCTCCCTTATTCCCATTCCTCTAATTCTTCTTCCTCCTCTTCGACTTCCTCTTCTTCCTCCTCCCCCTTACCTACAGCCCACTTAGCGAAATCTATCAAGGCTGAGACTATTATGGGGACAAGCATGAGCAGTAAGAGGTACCTAGCGTTAACGACTACTGAGTAAGACTCGTATGAGAACTTGATTACTCCCCCCTCGAGCAGCAGGTACACGTACAGGGCTAGTATGAGTGAGGAGGCCGAGGACACCAGGTACGCTCTCGGCTTACGCAGTATCGTTGCGAAACCTCCAAGCACTGCTGCAAGCGCGGCTACGAAGGCCAGGTATAGTGGTACTCCTATGGGCGACCCTAAGGCGCGCGCAACGTAGGCGGGGACTAGGTATAAGGCTGCGAACTCTACCACAGCTCTAACTATTCCCTTAAGTAGCCTCACTAGCACGCTTCTCACCCTCCTAGTGTGAGCGGCACTTCGCCGCACGCGCTGGCTACGCACATCTCGACGGTGACGGGAACTGTGCTGCCGGGTATCCTAGTTACTCCCACGTAGTCTAGGCTTGCTGAGCCTGCTTCGTTGAACGAGACTCTAAGCCACGGTGTCTCTAGCCCGCCCTTGAGCCTGAGCTTTGCTTCGCGACCAGCTAGGAGGGGGGCGCGAAGTTTCACGTGGAGCGCGTACTTAAAGTGAGTAGCATTGACTAGTCCTACGGGTTCCAGCGACACCTCTAATTGCTCGAGCAGAGGTCCCACGCTTACTTCTTCCCCCTTAGAGACCTCGATCGACAGAAGCCCTCCAAGGTCGGCCTTGACTAGTACGTCGAGCTTAGCACTGACCGACTTGACAGCTGCAGGAAGTAAGGCTTCTACTGGTATCTGTGACAGGATCTCTGAGGGGTCCACTTCTATGGTGACTGTCTCGCCTGGTGGTATTTCTACAGCTTTCCTAATGATAGCACTGTGTTCGCCCACCCTAATTCCCGCAGTAATGTCTAGTTTCAACAGTAGAACTCCCGTGTTCGTCAGCTCTATGCGCGTAGCTCCCTTCTCCACAAGTCCTGCTAAACCTGTAGCCTCTTGGTAGAGGCATAACCCCGTGTAGGCGACGGCTACGAGAGCCGCAAGCGACACTACCCGAAGTAGCCACACAAAGACCGAGAGTATAGTCCAAACTCTCATGGATAGTCAATTAGAGAGCAAGACAGCGAATAAAAAGGCCTACGCTTCCCGACGCGGTTTAGGTAGCTTTAGTAGGAGCAGGGTCTCGAGCACTAAGAGTGCCGCCACTGTAGCGAAGAGGATGTTGGGAGCTATGTCGAAGAGATAGCCTCCTATCAGGGGAGCTGGCAGGGTAATCATCGACCTGATAAGCCCTAGTACGCCTGCTGACATCGGCACTAGTGACGGATCTATGTCTTCGGCTAGCTCGGTGACGTACGCGGGAAGCACGGGGCTCCACAGCGCTATGACGAGCCCCATCAGGG
>CAZPLI010000058.1:1620-9653 GCA_964587325.1 uncultured Thermofilaceae archaeon
GTGAAGTCATGAGCCATACTCCATGCAAAAGCGTCTAGCGACAGCACTAGTAATGCTCCCAGAAACTTCCTCTCGCGAGCCAGCGTCGCTAAGGCCTTCACTTGCCGCTTAAATTCGACGGCTGGCGCTGGGGAGCTGCCTACGGCTCTGTTGTAGCCCACTAACGCAGCTAGGAGGGGGGCTGAGGCCAGTATTAGGAGGGCGGACGTGACGAAGATCTGAGCGTAGTCCAGCCCGAGGACGTCGTGGAGAAAGCCTCCCGCTAGGGGGCCTAGTATGCCCGCTAGCATCACTAGTGACCTCACTAAGCCGAAAGTGGCGCCTCTCCTCTCGCTCCCCACAAGCTTGGAGACGACTGACATCCTGAGGGTCCTCGACATCCTCATCTGGACTGAGGCGGCAACGTAACCCAGAGCGAAGAGGGCAAGGTCTCCTCCTCGTAGGGCTGATGCCGCGTAAAGACTCCTAGTCGCGATGAGTATTGATGCCGACAGCGCGTACGCTTTAAAGTAGCCCAGTGCTGATACTAGGGCCGAGAGGGGCACTTCTAGAGTCAGGCCGACGAGCCTAGCGAGTGTTCCCAGCATGCCATAGGTCTTCATGTCTATCTGCAGGCTGAGTACGAAGTAAGGGTGAATCGGGCGGATTATGGATGCTCCAAAGGCTATGATGAACGACGACACGAGGTAGAGTAGTAGAGGTCTGTGTTTACTCATCGCTTCTATCACTCCCTCGTAAGGTCTCTAAAGCTTGTTTGTGCTTAGTCTCCGCGTAGATAATTTTACTCCCTCACGCGTCGGGTAGGTGGTGTTTACATGGCGGAGCCTCAAGCGGCTTACGACGTGCTCGTGCTAATAGCCTACCTAGTCTTCATAGGTGCGGCTCTCTCGCTGCTTTACGGTCTAAGCGAGTGGCTGTCGAGGGACAGAGTGCTGAAAATACTCGAGGACAAAGACGTCCTAGTGGTGCTCGGAAGCGAGGCTTACTACGGCAAGCTTCACGTGCCACCGAGGAGCGGGGGAGGCTTCGAGATATTTTTCCCCTCCAATAGGGTAGAGAATCCTAAGTCGCTACTCACCTACCTCAAGGAGAACTACAAGAGAACGGGCGACAAGAAGTTCTTGGAAAGAGCTGAGCGCCTGCTCAAGGAGTTCAAGAAGTCCGGGCTTGTAGACGAGAACTTAACTCTCGACTCACTTGATGTCAACCCGTGGTCCCCACCCTCACTAGTATCTAGGAAGGTGTATCCAGACGAGCTGAAGAACCTCTTTGCCATAATGAGGTTCAAGGACTTCATGAGCGAGGAGGAGCTGAGGAAGCTCAGAGAAGAGTTTGCCAAGGTCTATAACCCGCCTTTCCACTGGAGGCTTAAGAGGAAGGTCTGGAACGTGTTGTCTTACGTGAGAGATAGAGTAAGCTCGTCGCTTTCTGCGCTGGGTGCGCTGCCGCAGGCCTTACCTGTTGCTAAAGTGGCTCCTGCCGCGATATCAGCTCAGGTCCAGAAGGATGTTACAGAAATAGAGAAGAAGCTGAAGGAAATGCAGGCTCAGGCCATAGCGACTATGGCGGAGTACGACGCCTTACTTGAGAACTCTCTAGGGCACTTGCTAACGGTAAAGGTCGTCGATATCGAGGGTGAGGAGAAAACATACCAGGGTGTGCTGAGGGAGTACTCGAAGAACTACGTGCTACTCTACGGCGTAAACTACAGAATACAAATGCGGACGCGGTTCAAAGGGCAGAAGGAGTGTGAGGGTTATCCTCGCCCAGTGATAAAACTGTATGGCATGCTCTGGGAGGACGAGAAACACCTTGCAATTGCAAGCATTGAGAAGACCGATGCTGGCAGCCGGGTCGCACTTAGGAATGTATCGAGCTCCCCCCTACGTGTCGAGAAGGTCAAGGTCAAAGTTCCGAAAGAGGGAGGGGTCGAAGAGAAGGAGATAGGCTTAATGAAGGTCATATTCCCCGGAGAGGAGGTTAGCATAGAGGTCCCCGGTCCTCCTGAGAGCCTAGAACTGGAGATAGAATATGAGGTCACTAAAGAGGTCGATATCGCTTGGCCTAGGTCAAAAGTCAGGATAGTGGGGCTGGGTGACTACCCCACTACACTTCTCGACAAGATACTATCGGCGAGCCACGTCTTCAAGAGACGCGCTATTAAGGCGCGATAGCTTTATTTTCGCCGTCAGGCCAGAAGCCCTAGGCGTAGTGCATGGAGAGTGAGGACAAACTCGAGCGCGTCCTCTCAGGCCTAGCTAAGCTGCGAGCCAAGCTCTCAGACGACTCCGAGGCTTTACAGACTATCGACGAGATAGAGAGCTTGCTCCGTGATAAAGAGGGACTTGCGTTTGAAGCTCTCAGAAGAGTGTCGCGGGGCAAGACTGTCGACGACCTCGTCAAGATAATTTCGAGCATGGAGAGCGACGCTGACGTCAGGCGCTTCATCGCCGCAGCGCACAGCGTCCCTGGTCGCTACGCTCCCTTGCTTTTCTGGCTCTGGGTAGTAGCCGCAGGAGTGTTCTTCATTATGGGGATCTACTTCTTCTTCCCACCCTATGTCCTCTTCACAGAGATGCACGGCAACATAACACTAATCCAGAGAACACTTGAGACAGTCTACGCTAAGCCCGAAATTCTACGCGCTGCGGACTTCCTCTTCAAGCTGCTCGGCCTGTTCATGCTGGTAATGGCTCTAGCGAGTATGTACCAGGCTCACTTGATTCTTGAGAGACTGAGAGGGGTTAGGCCTTGAACTCAGCGCCCTACATTGTCGTAAGGCGCATAGCTGAGCGTCTAGCGGCACTATTACTAGTATTCACGGGAGTCCTCGCTGTCTTAACGCTAGTCTTCCTGGTATCGTTTAGCCAGCTAATAGGGTGGGGAGGATACATAGCCGAGAATACTATGAGAATACTACTAATGCCTATAGTTATCGACATATTCTACCTCTCCCCGGGGCTCCCTCGGGTCCTAATATATCTGCTAATAGTGCCCCTCCTCCTAGTCTCGCTTCTCACGCTCAAGATCACTATAGAGTACTTTGCAGGGCGCGGGTTAAAACTACCTAGGCCGAAGCTACTCCGGCTTGGGCCGCTTGTAGAGCTTCGCGAGAGGGGGCGCAAGCTGGGTAGGCTCACGCTAGTGTTCGTGTCAATAGGAGCTACTATGGGCCCCTCGTCCTTTGTCATAATACCTTTTGCGGTCATTAAATACGGCCCGCTGGCCCTGCTTGGGATGACTCTAGCTAGCGTATCGGCGTGGGTCCTCGCATGGCGCTACGCCAAGATGTACCGCTACGCGAAGTCTATAGGGGCCAAGGAGATAGTGGGTGGTCCCGCATTCGTTAAATACGCTTACGGCAGGAAGCACCCCGGCTATATACTCTCAAGAATAACGATGTGGATGGGCAACGTGGCTCTCTCAGCATTCAACCTCTTAGTGGCTACTAAGTTCACGAGCGAGTACGTACTGCCAGTAGTCACTAACGTTAGTGGCCCCCCCGTGGAGGTCGCTATCCTAGCTCTGCTGTCACTAGCGGTCCTAGCGTTGTACAGGAAGTGGGAGCAAGCCGTAGGCCTACAGTCGATAATAGGCGCCCTGTTCCTGTTCTTTTTCTTCGCGCACCTAATTGGCCTATACCTAGCAGGCCCCTTGAGCGGCGTGAAGCTTGAGCTACCGAACATTGCCTTAGGGGACCCGGCAGAGGACCTATTCCTGATACTGGCCTCGGCCGCGTACGTTTACATAGTCGTGTTCGGCTTCCAGGAGGTAATGGCCCTTACCGAAGAAGCCGGAGGTAAGGACGAGCTCGAGAAGCTTAGGAACATCACGATAGCAATGGTGGGCGGTTCTGTGGCTTCCTGCCTCCTGTTCCTAGCCTACATGTTTACGTACGTCGAGATGGGGCAGGCGGGCTTTGAGATCCCCATGACATCGCTGCCAGCGATGGACGTAGCACGTTCTGACCCGGTGCTCTACTGGGTGACCGTAATCGCAGTTTTCACAGGCATAGCTTCTACGCTCGTACCGGCCTTCGCGGCGGCCATTAAGCACCTAGGGGAGCTCGTCAGCGACTTCTTTGGAGCGCGGAGAGAGGATGCCACGAGTATCCTGCCAATAGTAGTCGTGCTATTCGCCTGGTATCTCTTCCTAACGGGCGCAGAGTTTATAGCCCACCTAACAGACTTCGCCGTTCTCTTCTCACTGTCCATAATAGCTTTCTCGGAGACGGTCTTAGGTAAGAAGGCTGAGAAGAGCGTGGGCGGTAGTAATAGACATCACTACCTCATTAGTAAAGCGCTATCGATTCTCACACTTCTAATGCTCATGTTCTTAGCACTACACTCGCCGGACACGGCCTGGGTCAGTGCGCTAGTAATGGTTGTCTCAACGGCTATGGTCATGCTCCTGAGCTATGAGGCGGTTATTGCAGAGGCATTTACTCTTGTTGTGTGTGCTCTGACCATAGTGTTTGTTGGTGGTCTCTCTAAGGTAGTCTCCGAGCTCGCGGCTATGGGTGCATTAACTCCACTTGACGTCGCCTTGTGGCAGGGCGTCACGATTTCCCTTTGGGTGATACACGTAGTGTTCTTTGTCCTACTTATTCACGTGATAGCCAAGTACAGTAGTAGCTTGGTAAGGGCTTTAAAATTAGGTCTGATTGCTCTAATTGGAATGATAAGGGGAGGATAAAGCCTTGCAAGCACGTGTTAAGCCGCCTGCAGTTGACACGGGGAAGTGGAGCTGGCCCATGTACATAGAGGTTGCGAGCCTGGCAAGCATTGCCGTAGTGTCTTTCGCAGCATTCATTTTCATGCCGGCAGGAGACCCCGTATCAGTTATACTGAAGGCTATGTTGGTCATGGTTTCTGCAGCGGCCGCTCTAGCAGCTTACATCGCCACAAAAAGATACAGGCGAGCCCTAGAGGCTGTCGCGGAAAAAATGGGTAACAGGCTAGAGGCATGGGCTAGGCTGACATACACCCGAGGGTTCTTTAAGCTATCTGACCCGCCTCTCCTAGCCTACATCACTCTGACTAGAGGCAGCGGAGGTCGCGGCCGAGGACCTGAGCCGTACTTCACGGCCGACTTAGTGTTCTACGCGCCGTGCTCACGGGCACCACCAGTCGCAGTGAGGTCTATGTGGAGAAACGGTGTAGACATACTCACCGAACGCACTGAGTCAAGTAAGGAGCTTAGCGACCGTCTAATAGAGCTCGTAGGAGCTATGACTAAGTCAATGAAGTGCAACGTGGAAGTAAGAACCTGTGTCAACAAAGTGTTCGACCCCATAAGCCATAAACACGTTAGGATCGAGGCAAAGATCGCCTTAAGCAGAGTCCCCCTCTCAAGGCTCGACGAGGCCATAGATACCGTAGTGAGAGTAGCTGAACTCATGGGTGTCTGCAAGCTGACAAACTAGCTGCGAGAGGCTCCTTCTGACGTTTTGATTAAGTTACGCATTTGTCGATCGATTCTAACGCTTACGAGTAAGGATACGTTTATTAGATTACATGTAACTTACATGTAACAATGGGACGAGAGAAAATAACTGAGGAAGTAGAGAGGAGACTGAAAGAGCTTGGGAAGGAAGTTAAGAAAGTACTAGGTGAGGTCGAGAAGGAGCTTGAAGCTGTCCGTGATTCCTTGGTTCAGCGGAGAGAGGACGCTGTGACACAGGGCCTAGCGAGACTACGTAAGGCTAGGAGTATTCTAGAAAGTTTGAGACGGAGAGTAAGGCTTGGCGGTGTTGAGCTCCGCACGCTTCTGGCTAAGGCTAGGGTGAGTGCCGCAGGGGATCCCAAGCTAATGGTAGAGATAGAGGAGTTAGGAGAGCGCGTAGAAACTGCAGTAGATGCCTGGGAGGACCTAATTGACGACACATTGGATGACGTAAAAGACCTAATTTCGAGTCTCAAGCGCGCTCGTCGAGGGAGGCATAGGGTGGTGGGCATCGATACGATGCTCGACAGGAGTATACGCCTAGCGGCTGCTAGCTTAGAGTCCAGCATAGAGTCCTTGATAAGGGGTTTTGAAGAGGCTTTAAAGAGGCTCGAGCGCATGGGCGGGCCTACGCGTGTGGTGTCGTCCATAAGGCTACCTGAGAGTGACTTAGAGCTTATCGACCTGCTCGTTGAGGCCGGAGCCTTTAAGAGTAGAAGCGAGGCGGTGGCGTACTTCACGCACAAGGGCATAGAGGCCAGCAAGCCCGCGCTGGAGCAGCTACTTGCGAAGCTCAAGGAATTCAAGGAGCTGAGAGACAAAGTCAGGGAGGAGATAAGGAGGGCTTTAGGCGAGGAAAAGGAGGAAGAGTCCTAGAGCTTGGGCAATCCTTAGATAGCTTGTTCGCATGATATATGGCGATGAAGAAGATCAAAGTAGTTAAGGTTGACGGAAGAACCGAGGACTTCGACAAAGAGAAGATAGTGAAGGCCTGTGTCAACGCTGGTGCGCCCGAGGACATTGCGAGACAGATAGCCGATGAAGTGGAAGCTAAGGCTAAGGACGGAATACCTACGACCGAGATAAGGAGAATGGTTCTCATCAGGCTGAGGGAGAAATGCCCCGAGGCTGCCGAGAGCTGGGAGTTCTACGACCGCATAGTCAAGGGCAGGATAACCTTCGAGAACGGCAAGTTCGTAGTGGTGGAGAAAGGCAAGGTCTACTTAGGGTGGCAGGTGAAGGACATAGAGCCTCCAGGGCTCAGCCATGCGGAAGAGGTAGCTGGCATCCTGAGGGAGATGGAGGAGGACTTAGAGCACGGAGTCCCGAGGAGGACTATCAATGCCCGCTGCTACGCGCTCTTCATGGGTGTGCTCAAGTCCAAGAAGATGAGCAAGGAGGACAAGAAGAAGGCTATTGAGATGATAAACGCTTGGCGTGAGAAGCACGGCTGGAAACCCTACAAGCTAAAGCGGCCACTATAGGCTTCCTGTCCATACTCTCCTAACGTCGGTCCATACCTCGATGGTCCCTTTCCCCCAGTCTATGAGAGCATAGTGCCTAGAGGCCTGGCTCGAGTCGACTCTCAAGTAAAGGGTACTACCCAGCTTAGAGACCGTAAAAGGCTCGTCTGCGTGTAGGTGTCCGTTTACTACCAGTTTAGGTGACACTAGCTCCACCGCCTCTAGGACCACCTCTAAGTACTCGTGCATAGCGATAAGTCCTCTATACTGAGGTAGCGGCACTACCTCGTGGAGTAGGAGTATCTCTACCTCGTCCCTTGCGATACAGTAGGCAGCCTTAACGAAGTCTTCAGGCGTCTTTCGGGGCACACCTCTCTTAGGCCTCCCGGTTGGCGCGATGATCCCGTTAATACCCGCTATTCTAGCGCCACCCACAGTGATAACCTTACAGTCTTCTAGCAGCACGGGTTCACCGTTCCTATTCCTAAGTAGCCTGAGCACGTCCAAGTTCTCGTGGTTACCGTAGACCGTGTAGACCTCGACTTCCTCTAGCAACTCCTCAAACTCCTGTACGGTCACGGCCTCGCCCCAGTCGCCGCATGAGAGTAGCGCATCGGGTCTGTGAAGCCTGACAATGCTTAGTAGCCACTCCCATGCCTTAGACTCATCGACGCCTTTGCGGACTCTGTGTTCGTAGTGTAAGTCGCTTATGGCGAGCATTCGCCCCAAGGCCGCACTCGCACCCCGGCGCGCACCTCGTAAGGGTAGTGACGAGACTTTATTTTATCAGTGATAGCTGTTAGCCTCGATGAAGAGCGTACGCCTTAAGCCCCACCCGAACATGGTCAAGCTGCTCTACGCTTACTATGCTCTGTTCGCATTCCCCTTCGTGCTCATAGCCTTATTGCTTGCCCTCGTACCAGGCGGCATAGTCGCAGCCGTAGCAACGCTACTACTATTCGCGCTAGTAGGGCTTCTCTACTCGTACTGGGTTGGTCGGTACTACGACTCAATAGAGTACGCGATAGAGGGAGACAGAATAATTGCGCGCAGAGGCGTATGGTGGAAGCGAGAATCGTGGGTCCCCCTTGTCAAAGTGAACAACTTGATGGTCGCGCAGGGCCC
>CAZPLI010000059.1:0-9647 GCA_964587325.1 uncultured Thermofilaceae archaeon
GCTCTCAATCCTTCACAGGCGCCTGCGTGGACTTGAGCTATTGGAGGCTGTGCTAGCTACCAGCACGAAGAGTAGTCGCGGTTGTGCGCTATGAGCCTGAATGGGCGAAAAAGAGCCTGCTAGGAGAACCGCTGGGGGAACCTCCATCCTCCCTAGCTAGCGCGGCCCGTCTTCTCGCAAGCCCGCGCGCTGTTAAAAGACACCTCGATTACATAGCTTACTTTCGGAGGCTTGTGTTTTCGGCGTCCTTGAGGCTCTAGGTAATACGTAGCGAAGGTGGGTAGATGCATTTTACTCTTATTTAATGTAAATTACCAGAAGTTATCAGCTGGCTCAAGGATTTAGGCGCGTTGAGCGCTACTAGGGCTGTTTAACGTACAGAGACGCACACAGGCTTTATTTTTTAACTCTTCCAACATAGGTGAGGGATTATGTAGGCCATACGAGGCGAGGACTATGAGAGAGGTCAAAGAGAGGCTCATAGAGAAACTAATGGAGCTGGGGCTCACGCAGAACGAGGCTAAAGCCTACGTCACTTTGGTCGAGCTGGGTGCAGCGGCTCCGCTTGACGTAGCTGCTCTGTCCGGCGTTCCCGTGGCTAAGATATACTATGTGTTGTCGGAGCTCGAGAGGAAAGGGATCGTGGAGTCTCAGCAGGGCAAGCCGAAGCTGTACAGAGCCGTGGAGCCATCTAGGGCCTTAGAGATGCTGGCTGAAAGGTACATGGAAGCTAAGCGCGAGGCCATGAAGCTACTCAAAGCCCTAGCATCTAGAGGCAGGAAAGTCGACACTAGAACCATCTGGATTATCAGGGGTAAGAGGAACATCTTGAACAGAATTAAAACGGTAATTAGGAACGCTGAGACATCGCTAGCCGTGGCCTCCACGGACGAAGTGCTTACCATACTGTCTAGGGACCTCGCACACGCAGTTGGGCGAGGAGTTAACCTCTCCATGGTGGTGTATAAGACCAAGGAGAGGAGCACCAAGGCTCTCGTAGAGAAATTTAAGCGCGACGCTATGGTGAGGATTAGAGATGTCGTGGCGCCTAGCATGTTCATTGCGGACGACGAGATCGGTGTCGCTTACATTACCGAGGCGCTGTATAGGGCTCCAGGAAAGAGGGTCGAGACAGCGCTATTAATAGAGGACGAAGACTTCCTCCCCATCTTCGGCACGTACTTCAGGTTCTTCCTATGGTACCCAAGCAGGCTCGTCACGTCGCCCGAGGAGTTCCTGTCTAAGCCTAGGACCTACTGCATCTACTACAGGGCAGTGGAGGACGCTAGGTACCTCCTCTCTAAGGGGCGCAAGCTGCGGGCTAAAGTAGAGGGCTGGTACATAGCTGACGGTAAAAGGGAGAGAGTAACGCTTGAAGGTGAGATAGTTAGTACGTACGAGTCTGAGGACAGGACTGTTTACAACATGACAATGATTACCGACGACGGGACAAAGTTTCTCCTAGGAGGTAAGAGGTGCATTCTAGAGGACATAGAGACCGAGAGAATAACCCTTATACCTGCTTCCGAGGACTAATCCTACGCCTCGACCTCTTTCCTTTCTACCCTTTCAATCCCCCCTCTTTATAAACTTTCTGGAAAGACTAATAAACGGGATTTTTCTACCACAGACGTGGTAAGAGAAGCACGCCTACTACGGGCGTGGTAAGGAAAAGGTGGGTGGTATGCCGGAGAAGGGTGTCCCCAAGTATCTGATTGTTGGCATCATTGTCGGCCTCATTATTGGCGCCATTATTGGCTACGCGATCGCTCCGAAGGCTCCACCCGTGCCTCCCGAGCTTGAGGAGCTTAAGAAGAAGTATGATGCTCTCAAGTCTGACTACGAGAGCCTAGAGGCCAAGTACAAAGAGCTCGAAAAGAAACTGGCTGAGTCGAAGTCGGCTTATGAGTCCCTGAAGAAACTGCTCGGCACGTTCCCAGAGGATGGAGGTATCAAGCTAAAGGCTTGGTGTGGCGGTGCGCCCGCCGAGGGCTACAGGGCTACTAACCTCGAGAGAGCCGTAGAGCTCCTTAACAAGATACTGAAGACTCTCGGTTTCAACGTTAAGGTCGAGATTGAGGCCACTTTCGAGCACATACCGCGCGACGCCGCCAAGTCTAGGCTGATGGCTGCCTGGGAGGCTGGTGAGGCTCCTGACATCGTGATCGACTACGGTTACAGCGTAGTCGAGCTAGCCGACATGGGCTGGGCAGTCCCACTCGACGAGTATTACGAGAAGTACGCTACCCTGTTCGCTGACGTGCCTGAGTCCCTGTGGAACCTGAAGTACAAGGGCCATATCTGGGCTATCCCGCAGGACGCTGCCATGCACGTCTTCTACTTCAGGAAGGACATCCTGAGGAAGATGGGCTGGACTGAGGACGAGATCAAGGCCTTCGCGGCCAAGATCAATGCTGGCGAGATAACCTTCGAGGACATAATGAAGATCGCTAAGGAGGCTATGGACAAGGGCCTAGTCAAGTGGGGCATCTACCACAGGAAGGGCGCTGGTGGCAGCCTGTGGATACCATACTACAGCCTAGGCGGCAGGTTCTACGACCCCGAGACTGGCAAACTAGTGCTCAGCAAGAGCAAGCTACTCGACTACTTCACGCTCTTCTACAAGATGACTCAGGTCTACAAGGTCACTCCGCCCACTATGATAGCTACTGACTGGAGGAAGATACACACTGACTTCGTGAACGGCAGAGTCCTCTTCTGGATGGGCGGCAGCTGGCACTGGGGCGAGTGGCAGAGAGTCGAGTACCACGAGGAGCTCGGCAAGCTACCTGAGGAGTACGAGTGGGAGAATATAGGCTTCTCGCTGTATCCAGCCACTAAGCCCGGCGCCAGCCCAGGCGCATTCGTCGGCCCGCACGGCTACGTAATACTAAAGCAGAGCAAGTACCCAGAGATCGCCTTCCTCGTAGCTGCCCTAGCCACTCTGCCTCAGTTCGAGGCCGACCACTGTATCGAGGGCGCTAGGCTACCCACTCACGCTGGCACTAGAGGAGTCGCCAAGTTCGTGGAGAAGGGCAAGTTCCAGGCTGAGCTCAGCAAGCTAATGGACAAGACCTGGGCTGAGTGGATACCGCACGGCGAGTGGCCGAAGCTCGTACAGATACTAGTCGAGGCCCTCACTAAGGTCGAGATGGGCGAGCTGACCCCGGAGCAGGCCGTCGACCTAGTCATCAGCAGGGCTAAGACTGAGATCACAGACATAGTGATTACTGAGTAAAACCTCTCTCCAAAATACCTACAAATTTTTTTATATTCCTCATCTTATTTTTATATTGGGTGTTTACCATGGTCAGACCACTCGAAGAGAACATAGAGGACAAGAAGAGGGCTTGGAGAAGGTACATGCTCGCCTACCTATTCATGCTGCCCTTCCTTCTCACCGTCGCCGTGTTCTGGATCAAACCGCTCATTGACACTGTGTATCTCTCGTTCTGCGAAGTCAAGTACACATTCTCCAACATTAAGTTCGTGGGGCTAAGGAACTTCGAGTGGATGTTTACTAGGGACATCTACGTGCCTGACGTCTTCAAAGTCACTGCCATGTACGTGAGCATTGTGATAATAATTAACGCGTTCTACAGCTTCATTATCGCCTTCGTCACCACCTACTATATCAAGCGAGAGTTCATTGGCATGGTCCTAAGAATGCTCTGGCTGATACCGAGGATCCTGCCCACGATAGTCTACGCGGTCCTCTGGCTCTGGCTCATAGACCCCGAGATGGGCCCGATCAACCTGGCAATGAGGGCTCTCGGCTTGGAGCCTCCGCAGAGCTGGCTGATCCAGAAGCCCTACTCCTGGATCCTGATGATAGTGATTAACGGCCTGGTAGGCGCGTCCTGGGGCATGATTATATACTCTGCAGCGATCAAGTCGATACCGACCGACATTATCAATGCCGCCAAAGTCGACGGGGCTACCGAGTTCCAAGTCATGAGGTACATCTTCATACCTCTGCTTAAGTGGCCTATACTCTTCGTGACTGCTTGGCAGACTCTGAGCTTGCTGTCGTCTTACGGCGAGATCCTGGCCGTCTGGGGTGAGTTCGGCACTGCTAGGGCTGGAGACGTCGTGACGTGGGCCCTGTACTCCTACTACAAGGCGTTCTCGATAAACGACTACGGGTACGCCTCGGCCCTAGCGATGGTACTGGTCGTCATAGGCATAGCCCTGACTCTGCTCTACTTCAAAATCTTTGGCTTCAAGCGCTTAATCCAGCCGTCGAGAGTAGAGGTGTAGAGCCATGGCGAGCAGGAGGGCGACTAAGATAGTAATTGACATCTTCGTCTACTCCGTCGTCGTAGTGCCGCTAGCAATGCCCATACTTGGCCTCGCCTGGCTATTCTCGCAGTCTTTCAGCGAGAAGGTCATAATAGGGCTCCTGCCGAGCGGCTTCACTCTCAAGCACTTCTCGTTCCTCTGGGAGCAGATAAGGTTCGGCACCAAGGTCTACCCGAACATATGGCCTGTCGTGCGCAACAGCGTCTTCCTGTGCGCCATAATGGTCCCCGTGGAGGTCCTAGTGAGCGCGTCCGCAGCCTACGCGCTTTCCAGGCTCAGGGCGCCTGGACGCGAGGCCATAATGAACTTCATAGTCTTCCTCCACGCGTTTCCGGGCGTGCTGATGCTCATAGCCCTCCTGTACCTCTTAGTGCAGATGGGGCTGTACGGGAGAGGCATACTGACGCTCGTAGGCGTGGCCCTAGTGAAAGCTGCGTTAGACATACCCATGTCGACGTGGATACTCAAGGGCTTCTTCGACGGCATACCGTGGGAGCTGGAGTGGGCGGCCCTAGTCGACGGCTGCACTAGGTTCCAGGTCTGGAAGAAGGTCCTGCTACCCATAATCAAGCCGGGTATATCGGCCATCGCGATACTGTCGTTCATGAGCGGCTGGGGTGAGTGGTTGCTTGCCTACACGTTCCTGAGAGACCCCGAGTACTACACGCTGCCCGTGCTGCTGACGAGCCTCGTGTACGAGTTCAGGTTCGTCAACTGGGGGCTGCTGGCGGCAATGAGCCTATTTTACATAGCACCGATACTGATACTCTACGCAGTAATACAGAAAACCCTCCTTAAGATACAGCTCGTTGGCGCCGTCAAGGGGTAGGGGAGCCATGGCGCTGGAGGATAAGCTCTACGAGAAGCAGGCTAAGGCCCTCGCTGAGCTCAGAGGCTTGAGGAAACCCGAGGTCAAGGACGTATTCGTGCGCGTGGCCTACCTAGGTCCAGAGGACTTCGCGGTCGAGGGCTACAAGAGGACTAGGCCGTGCGTCGCCTTCAACCCTGGCGCTCATCTAGAGGACAAAGACCTCCTCGTGTTCCCGCGGTTCATCTTCGACTACTACAAGTACGTGTCGAGCGTAGGCCTAGCCAGAATAGACATTGAGAATCTGCTGAGCGGGAACCTTGATACTCCGGTCAAGTCGCGCATAATACTCTGGCCCCAGACCATATGGGAGTTCCTCGGCTGTGAGGACCCGAGAGCCTTCATGTGCAACGGCACTTACTACATACTCTACACCGGCAAGGGCTACTACAGAGAGGGCAGAGAGTATATCAGGAGGGACGTGCTAGGCCTAGCGACCTTCGACCCCCTATGGAGACTCAAGAGCAGAGGCTACTTCTCAATAACCGACGGCAGCGAGACCTTCGTGCCTAAGTCCAACAAGGACAGTGCGTTCCTCGAAATGAAGGGCGGTGAGTGCACGATGCTCACTAGGCCCGAGATTAAGGGCGACAGAATCTGCTGGAGAGCTCGAGCTAATGTCGACGAGCTCAAGATATACGCCAAGGACCTAGAGCCCGTCCTAGTCTTCGAGGAATGGGAGCTTAAAGTCGGCTGGTCCACTAACGCCGTAAAGCTCTCGAGCAACGAGTACTTAGTCGGATGGCACGGCGTAGTCCTCGAGGACTACTCGTACAGAGACGGTCTGGCCATAGTCAACGGCGAGGGCGAGCTCCTCGCGGTAACAGACTACCTCCTAGCGCCTAACGGGATAGCGGAGGAGTACGGCGACAGGCCCTTAGTGATATTCGGAGACGGTCTAGCAGTATACAAGGAATACGTGCTGTGGATAGGCGGCATAAGCGACTACGCCATAGGAGTGTTCGCAGCCGAGCTAAACAAAGTAATGGAGCACATGAAGTGGGTAAGTAAGGCGTAAAGACCGACGCCCTATTTTTACACTAACCTAATTGGACTCAGTCTACTGACTATTGTCAGTTGAGTATCTTGAGCTTAGCTTAAGCGGCACGCTTATCGAGGTGGCCGTACTGGCTATGATGAGGCGTATGGAGTACCCGGAAGTCGTGCGCTACTATCGGGACGCCAGAGTTAAGCGTGAGATCCTAGACTACTGCAAGAACAGGTGGATTGCGGCGGCAGGCCCCCATGCGTTCGTCAGATACTGGGCGAATGGGGCTCCCTTAAAGCTAGAGTCCGACAGCGACTTTGAGAGGCTGTTCCAAGAGCATAAGCGCGCCAGGCCTAGGACGATCTACGCCTCAGTCAACGTCTACAGGAAGTTGGAGACTACCGACGACTTAGAGAAGCCAGAGAACATAATCCTGACCTCGCCGATATGGGACATTGACGGCACTCTGGAGCACTGGCGCGACATAGTCGAGGTCGCCAGAGTAGTTGTGGACTTCCTCGAAAAAGAGGGAGTAGTCAAGAGCGTTTTCATCAAGTGGAGCGGTGAGGGCATGCACGTCCACATTAACGAGCGAGCCTTCTCGGAGGAAGTCCGAAGAAAGGTGCACCCGCTGAACATAGCCTACTCCGTCGTAGAATACGTGATCGAGAAAGTCAAGCCTAAGCTTAGGGAGCTCGAGCGTAAGCTAGAGAGCGGAGTCAAGATCGAGAACATCATAGATGCCAAGCGCGTCTTCTCGGTACCCCTGAGCCTGCACAAGCGGGTAGACCTCGCCTGCGTCTGCCTCAAGCCGGAGGACGTCGACTCCTTCGACGTTTCCTGGGCCGACCCCTACAACCCGAAGCACAGCGAGAGATGGAGAGAGTACGAGGAGGGGGAAGCTGACAGCCTGGCCTTAAAGGCCTTCGCGGCAATTGGCGGCTACCCTGGGTGGACTGGGACTGGCGAGAAGCGGGCGACTGTCGAGCTCAAGGCCAAGCCTGAGGAGAGAGAGACGGCTGCAGTAGCGGGCAAGCTGGGAAGGTTCCAAGTCATGGCGCTCTTGCAGGCGGCGAGGTACTATGTGCTCACAGGAGACCTAGAGAAAGCTAAGTCCTTCGGGCTCAACAGGGCGATATTCTACGCTTGGGCCAAGCACTACGGTAAGGGCTACCAGCCGCGGTACCCGTTCAGGCGCCCTGTAGCTCCCGTGAAGACAAAGATAGTCGAGACTCTCGGCGAGAAGACCCCAGTCTCCGAGAGAGGCTGGTTTGCGATGGGAGGAGTCGAGCAGAGGCCTGAGGACTTCGACAGGCAGGTGGCGAGCAGGGTATCCGCCGTGGTCCCCTACGACGAGGCATGGAAGGCCGCTGTAGAGTACGTTAAGAGCTTCCCGAGGAACGCACTCACAGACCCTCAGAAGTTCTTTAAGAAGGTGTATGAGCCTGTGCGAGATGAATTCGTAGAGAGAGTCGTGAAAGGCAAGAAGGGTAAGACAAAAACGTTACTTGACTTCTTCGGCTAGCTGGCACGAATGGCCTTACGTACTTAAGCCGCTAGGCGCGGCCGTCGCGCAGTGCGCTTAGAGTACCTTCCCTGTTTGGAGAGCCCTTTATCTAGCCCATAGCGCGACTACAACCGATGAAGGGGAGAGTAGGCTTCATAGGCCTCGGCCTTATGGGCTCGGCAATGGTCAAGAGGCTTCTGTCACTAGGCTATGAGGTCGTTGTCTGGAACAGGACGATTAGCAAAGCTAAACCTCTGGAGGAGTTGGGCGCTGCAGTGGCTAGCTCGCCGCTTGATGTTGCTAAGAAGTGCGACGAAGTCCACCTAGCGGTCGCCGACGATGAGGCCTCTAGGGCGGTCAGCTACGGTCCCAACGGGCTACTCGCTGCCGCGAGAGAAGGCTTGATAATCGTTAATCACAGCACTGTGACGCCAATGCTTAGCCTAGAGCTTTACAATGCGTTCAAGAGCAAGGGGGCCGACTACCTTGAGGCCCCAGTGCTGGGTAGCTGGCCCGAGGCCGAGAAGGGAGAGCTACAGACTATGGTCGGCGGCGACAAGGAGGCCTACGAGAAGATAGCCGGCGTGCTGGAGGACCTCTCCAAAGTCGTGTTCTACGTCGGTCCCATAGGCTCAGCCTCCGTATTCAAGCTCGCCGTAAACCTCATGCTGTTCAACGTCGCGCTGTCGCTCTCAGAATCCATAGCACTAGTTGAGGCCTGGGGAGTCAGCTCGGACAAGCTCCTAGAGTTCATGAAGAAGACGTGGCTCAAGTCAGCTGCAGAGCGCTACGGCAACAGGCTTAGGGCCGAAGAGTTCCCCGTGCGCTTCAGACTAGAGCTGGCAGTCAAAGACCTCCTCTACGCGACAGCGGCCGGTGCTCGCAAAGGCCAGCCAATGCCGCTGACAGCGGCTTCGACGCAGGTCTACCTCACAGCTGCGGCTTCAGGACTGGCGGACAAGGACTACAGTAGGGTCTACCACTTCATCAAGAGAAGGTGAGATTAGGCTCCTCCAAACAAGGTCTCGTGGTATTTTTTCTCGAACTCTCTCAGCGTGCCATACAGCTCTCTGAAAAGGGCGTACGCCTTCGAGTACAGCTTGGCCAAGTTAGGATCTGGCTTTATGATCTCGCTTTCTCTCCCGCCGCAGATTGTTGAAACTGCCTCCTCTAAGCTCCTGTAGTAGCCCAGCGAGAGCCCTGTAAACACTACGTTGCCTAGGAGCGATGCGTTCTCGTACATTGAGTAGGCGACAGGAAGGTCGAACACATTGGAGAGTATCTCCCTCCAGAGCCTAGACTTGGCCCCTCCCCCGCTGGCCCGGATGGCGTGCGCCGACACTCCCTCCTCCCTCATGGCGTCGTATATCCACCTCAGAGTGAAGGCTACTCCCTCCATTATTGCCCGTACGACGTCGCGCTTAGTGTGGCGAAGCGTGAGACCGTACAGCACGCCCCGCGCATAGGGGTCTCTCACAGGGAACCTCTCACCCGCTATATAGGGCAGGAAGAACAGGCCGCCCGGTACAGGGTCAGCGAGCCTCGCCTCCCTTTCCAGTAGCTCGTAGGGGTTCGTGCCTAGGACGTCTGCAAGGCAGCACTCTAAGTGTGCGAAGCCCTCCTTAAACCACTTAAACACGAGCCCAGCGTTGTTAATTGCTCCTCCCACGAGCCACCTGTCGTAGCCAGCGTAGTAGCAGAAGAACCTCATACCCCTACTGTCCAGCACGGGCCTAGTGCTCGCGACGCGGACCGCGGCGCTGGTCCCAAGGTTGAGAGCCAGCTCTGTCTCAGAGTGAACCCCTACTCCGGCGTTGTGGGCAGCGGCGTCCGAGATACCCGGCATCACGGGCGTGCCGGGCTCTACCCCGATCTCCCTAGCGACGCTCGCCCTCACGGGTATCTCGCAGTCTCCTTTGACTGCTGCGGGCAGAAGGTCCTCGTCTATACCAGCCACGCCCAGCGCAACCCTGCTCCACTTA
>CAZPLI010000060.1:0-9443 GCA_964587325.1 uncultured Thermofilaceae archaeon
CGGGTTAAAAGCCTTACCCAAGGATAGAACATGCCTCGAGGGGAAGCCTTCAGTTATTACTCCCCATGCAGGCGAGCTGAAAGTACTGACAGGATACGCTGTCTCCACGGAGATAAGCGACAGAGTCGCTGCGGCTAAGAAAGCGGCCGTCGACTACCGCTCAGTAGTGCTGCTCAAGGGGCACGTGGACGTAATTAGCGACGGCACTAGGTACAAGGTGAACACGAGCGGTTGCCCCGCGATGACGGTAGGAGGCACGGGCGACGTTCTCACCGGTGTAGTTGCGGCGCTTCTGGCTCAGACCCGTGACCCCTTCCTAGCAGCTTGTGCAGGTGCTTTCGTCAATGGTCTAGCAGGTGAGCTCGCTGCAGAAAAGAAAGGTCAACACATAACTGCTACGGATGTCTTGGAAGCGCTACCTGAGGCCTTCAAAAGGGCTGGCGCTCCCTAGCTACTCAACGGGCGTGCCTGGCGGGACTTCCTTGTCAGGGACGATGAGTACCGGTACGTCGTTGTAGACTGCGGCTAGGAGCATGCCTTCAGACCTTCTGCCCCGTATGACCTTAGGCTTAAGGTTGGCTACTACCACTACTTCTTTGCCTATCAGATCTTCAGGGCTGTAGTGCTCAGCTATCCCGGCTACAATCTGTCTCTCCTCTCCTCCTAAGTCGACTTTCAGAAGTAGTAGCTTTGTAGTGCCTGGTATTCGCTCGGCGGTCTTTACCTTAGCCACTCGCAGGTCCAGCTTCTTGAAGTCTTCGAACGAAATATAGCTACTCACTCTTCTTCACCCTTAGGCTAAAACGATAGGGGGTTTATTCACGCTTCGATTGCTAGCTGGGCCATGCCGATTAGTGCTGTAGAGATATGCCTTGAAGGTTGTTTAGATGTTCATGGGAGAAATACTAAAACTTTTTATAGGCCAATGAGAGTGAACGGGGGGAACTGTTCAAATATGTCCTAGGAGCGTGATGACGTGGTATGGCATACTGGCCGTCCAGTGCTCGCAGAGTAACTGTGCTGAGAGCTACCCTAGCTGCGCTACTCAGACGAAAATTAGGCTCTCTCACAGACCCTGAGCTTAGAATGATGACGGATGTTGCAGAGGCCGACTACCTCAACTACGTTAAGGTCAAACGCGGGCTCCTAGGGCTCTCCGACTCCACGCTGACTGCTGCGTTCATCGTTGAGGAGACTTTCGAGGACAAACCCGTTGAAGCAGCATGTGACGTAAGCGAGTGGCTAGACCTCTGGCTAGTTAAGTGGAGGCAGAGGGTAAGACTGGCTCTCTCGCCGACTAAAGAGGATCTAGAGGCACAGAAGATGGAGCAGAAAGTCGAGCCGGTCTTTAGGCGGCTAAAGTACCTGAACGAACTGAAAGACATAGTGATAGGGTCGCTTGTGGAGGCCGGCGAGGTCTGCTTCACAGAGCTCCTAGCCGAGAGTCTGATCAAGAGCAGCCTAGCAAGGATGTTAAGGGAAACTAGCGATCCTGCAAGACTTCTTGCGGTTCTAGACAAGAACCCGTACGTGCTACTTAACGACGTGCTTAGACAGGTCAAGAGAATAAAGCGGTACAAGGGACCGCTTGTAACTGTATGGATAAAGCGCGTTATAGGTGAGGTGATGGTGGGAGGTTACGGTCCTCTGCGTTAAGAAGCTGTTAAATAACGCATGACTGTCCTTAAGGACGAGAGTATGGAGGAGTACTCGCAGGCCGACATTGTCGGGGTCTACGGGGGAATCAGGCCCACCCCCTTCGGGGAGGAGAGGTTCTACGTCGTTCTCGTTAAGGGGCTAAACTGGGACAAGGAGGTCTTACCCATATTCATTGGAG
The DNA here is from genome assembly GCA_964587325.1 of uncultured Thermofilaceae archaeon. Lineage (GTDB taxonomy): Archaea > Thermoproteota > Thermoprotei > Thermofilales > JAPDKD01 > CAZFWY01. The sequence goes on from CAZPLI010000060.1 coordinate 1,838, forward strand.
AGCCCGAGGCGATAGCTATCGACATGGCGCTGCGAGGCTACATACCCAAGCGCCCGCTCACTCACGACCTTCTAGTCAATGTACTAGAGACGCTTGGAGTCAAAGTTGAGAAGGTTACTATCGACGCACTAATAGACAACATATACTTAGCGACTATCGTCCTCAGCGAGGAGAGAAACGGCAAGAAGATCTACCACCACGTAGACGCTAGGCCCAGCGACTCTATCGCAATAGCTCTCAGGACAGGGGCGCCCATCTACGTATCCAATAACCTCAAAAAGTACGCCGTAGACGAGAGTAAGTTCTTTGGGGAGAGCGAGCCTTGAATCCCCGTTCACTGAGCAACGAGAAGCTCATAGAGTTCTATCTCAATCACTTGCTAGCGAGAAACAAGTCTCCCAGGACGATTAAGACCTTCAGGAGCATACTCAGACAGTTCGTAGAGTATCTGGAGGGAAAACACGTATCGGAGACCACAGTGTGGGACATAGACGGGTTCTTAGCTTATTTGAGGAAAAAGGGCTACAAAGAGGGCAGCATATACACAGCGGCGGTAGCCGTTAAGCGCTTCTTAGAGTACCTTGGCTTCGAGGAGTGCCTCAAGGGCTTTGAGTACCCTAAGAGGCCCTCGAGCCTGCCCAAGTACTTGGAGCCTGAGGACGTGGCGGCTCTAGTAGCCGCGGCAGAGAACGACAGGGATAAGCTGATAGTCCTACTCCTTTACACGACCGGCATCCGCGTGAGCGAGCTCGTAGGCATTAAGGTTGGCGACGTAGACCTGGACAGGTGCTCAATTAGAATAAGAGGCAAGGGTGCTAAGGAGCGCGAAGTCTTCTTTGCGGTACCTCTGCTACCGTACTTAGAGAAGCTTGTTCGCGGCAGAGACCCCAATGAGCCTCTAATACCGGGCAGAAACGGCAAGCCTATGCACTACGTAACGGTAGAGAGAATACTCAAGCGCCTAGCTCGACGCGCTGGCATAAAAAAGAAAGTTACACCGCACATCTTGAGGCATAGCTTCGCCACGCACTCCTTAATGTGGGGAATGGACGTCCGAGAGATACAAGAGCTTCTAGGTCACGCTAGCCTGAAGACCACGCAGGTTTATGCCCACGTTAGCAGGAGGAGGCTTTACCAGGACTACATGCGTATCTGGGAGAGAGTACCTGTGCTAGAGGCTAGCAATCGCCTCGTCAAGAGAGACGATCTTAGCACCTAGGAAGGACTTCATGTACTCGAGGCCGCGCTCGTGCCACTCCTTAGTGGCAGCGGCCACGCAGTCCTTTGGGACAATAAGCTCGTATCCTCTATAGAAGGCGCCCATCGCGGTTGCTAGGACGCATATGTGAGTGTGAATCCCTGTGAGTACAAGCTTCCTGATGCCCAATTCCCTGAGGAGCAGGTCTAGGTCAGTCATGAAGAACGCGTCATACCTTCTCTTCTCGACAACGTAGTCTCCCTCTTTCGGCTCTAGTTCCTTAACAACCTCACGCTCGGGGGAGCCCTTAAGCGCGTGCGGTCCCCAGAGCTTGGTCTCGAAGTCTATCTCAGGGTAGTGAGTGTCGACAGCATAGATTATAGGTACGCCTTTCTTCCTAGCTTCCTCCAGCAGCTTAGCTATGTTGGGCACTATTTCCTCGGCAGCCTCAGCCTTGAGCTTTCCTCTAACGAACTCCTCTAGCATGTCTATAACGAGGACTGCTGTCTCAGGCATGAGAGAGCACCGTTATCTATGCCGCTGTGCAGCCTTTAAGCTTTAGACTTAATTTGGTTAATTAGGCTCAAAACGCTTTATAATCTCGCTGCTAACTTTGAACGTAGGAAAAAGAGAGCGACTGTATGCCGAAAAAGAGTAGGAACCAAAGGAGCGGAGGCTTTAAGACTTTGAATTAGAAGGGAAATTGTGTGATGACATTGTCTGAGGGAGATGAAAGTTTACTCACTAGCATTAGAATGGACGCAGAGCTTGAGGAACGGGCTAAAAGAGCCCACGAGCACGACGTGATTAAAATAGTTGCATGGTTAACGGCTTGTGCCGCCTGTCTCATAGCAGTATACATGATTCTAGTAATCGCACCCTAGCGGCTCGGCGCAAATTGGCCTCGTCACTGCTCAGGGAGGTCCCTATTCCTCACAGCCAAGTATTGTGCCCTGAGTTCCCAAATATTATCCTTACTTTCTCAAACTGGGCCCCGTCAGGCTCTAGCCTGCTCTTCATCAGTCAGTGCTCAGCCCCCCGCATCAGCCGGGGCCCAATAAGAAAAGCTAAACCGCGTGCTTATAGATAGTGCCTTTGCTACTTCCGCCCACACGCGGGGCACAGAGTTTTTCTCCAGAAAAGTACACCCCTAGTCACTGCACAGGATGAGCAGACCTGGGTCCCGCATCTGTCACATAGTGTTAGCTCGCCCCTCGAGGCGCAGTCGGGGCATAGCCTGCGCCCACAGAACGGGCACTCATAGATTGTCTCCTCGGGGTAGAGCTTGTGGCATGACCAGCACTCGCCGAGGCCACGGCCGAATACCTCGCCTGTTATCGCGTCAACGTAAGTAGTGAGTCGCCGCCCCGCGATCGTGTACCTAACCCTGTAGTAAGGCTTTAGGTACGCTTTCACCTTCTTAATGGCTCTAACACGGCAATGCCACTTCCCTTTGTAGACTCTAGACGCCACGGCTGCTAGGTAGCCTTCTATCCTCTTAGCCGCGGACTTTGAGTCCATAAGAACGACTCTTACCTTGGCATTAAGCGACGGCTGTTCCTCTAGGTGCACATTACAGTTTTCGAGCCGCCTTCCGAGGTAGGTCACGTGACCTGTGATCGTGTCTACCGAGTAGTATCCCTTGAATGAAGTCTTGCGCTTACGCGACCTGCACGAGGAAGAGACCCAGAAGACTACAGTGGGGACGTAGGCTATCGACGTAACTTTGGTTTCTTCAGCCCAGGGAATGCGCTCTGACACAAGCCTAGCGGCAGCCTCGGTACTTATGGAAGGTTTAGCGAATGCGGGTGTCTCAGCGTAAAATGTTGCGAAGAGGAGAGGGGGGCCGGCTCTTTCTGCGAGAACGCGTGAGGCCCACTTGAGGAACGCTCCGGAGAGGAGCAGATAGGCTCTTACCCCCTTTCGCGTTCTCACAAGCTCGAACCTGACGACTCGCGGCTCTAGTATGACGTCGCCAAACCTATGTGCTTTATCCAGAAACCTATCGTTAGACACTATTACTGCATGTGGCTCGTCACGCGCTATCTCGAGTATTAGGTCGTCGGCATCTACGCCGGGCGGGCACTCGTATACGTGCCCGCGGAGGACACGTAAGAGCTTTCTCAGGAAGAGCTTGTCAGTCGCACGCTCAGGTACCCCGTAGTCGAATACCACTCTTATCTGCTCGGCATCGACTCCCTCTTCCAAGAGCTTGATTATAACGGCCCAGACCCCCGAGAGCCTCGGGCGCTTGCTTCTCCAGAGTGCCACATTTGACCCATCGACTACTATGGGGCCGAGTAGGCTGAGCACGGAAGGGAGCGGCAAGCTTTATGAAACACCTCTACTCGAGCTTTACCTCCTTCACGCCCTCCAGCTCGAAGAATAGTATCTGAGCAACCTTAGGCTTGATGTACTTCTTACCCTCTGCCTCCGCTATCTCGTAGCTTAGAACTATCTTAGTTGGAGCCTCAGTGATGCCCTCCTCGTTCATGAAGTCTATAATCCTTCGAGCTGCGTTTCTCCACTGTTCAATGCTCAAGTCTCTGTCGACTCCCTCTTCCTTAGTCAGCCTCGAGAGTGTAGCATAGAACGCTTTCCTAAGGTTGTACATGGCGCCTCTGCCACTAGCACTAAGCGGAGACTGTATTGTCTGAGGCTTGCCTACGAGCTCTATGACATTAAGCGTCTCTCTAATGCTCCGTCCAAGCCGCTCGACATAGCTCCGAGAAGCCTCGGGGAACGAGCCCTCTTTAAGCCCCTTATCGATCTTCTCTAGAACGCTCTTAAGTCCGTTTACTACTTCGTCAAGAGTCACCTTTTCCTCAGCCATGCTCTCCCCAGTATTATTTCCAACGAGGTGTCCTTTAACTCCTCTCCTGCCTTTGCAGGCTCGACTTTGGTCAGAGTGATGTCTTCCTTCCTATAGCAGGTCCTAGGATAAATGCTGAGGTTAGCGCTACCTTAGTTTTTGCTCAACGTCCCTTAACCCCCCAACGGGACTTAACTTGGTAGCCTGACAGCGTGGTCCAGACTTTACTTAAAGTGCAAGTGCGCAGTACTAGTGGTGCTCGCCTAATGAGAGTGTACGTGGGCACCAGCGGCTGGTCTTACTCTTGGAACCCCGACGGGCTCGAGTGGTACGTTAAGTTCTCAGGGCTCAATGCGGTCGAGCTCAATATGAGCTTCTATTCCTTCCCGAGGGCTCGCCAAGTAGAGAGGTGGGCGAGAGTCGGTGCAGGGCTAAGGTGGTCCGTTAAGGTTCACAGGTCAATAACGCATCTGAGGAAGCTGGGAGAGGGCTGCGAGAAGGCCTGGCGCACATTTAGGTCTAGGTTTAAGCCCCTCGAGGACGCGGGGGTGCTGGATTTTTACCTCTTCCAGCTGCCGCCTCGCCTCTTACCTAGTGACCGCCTTCTCAAGAGAATCGAGAAGTTCGCCGAGGAATTGGGCGAGACTATGGCGTTGGAGCCTAGGTGCCCCGAGTGGATAACTCGCGACGTTCTAGGTAGGCTTAGGGACGCTGGCGTGACCCTAGTGTCGGTGGATGCTCCCGAGTTCTACTGGGTGGCCGCTACGAGTTCGGCAGTCTATATGAGGATGCATGGGAGGACTGCTTGGTACGTGCATAGATACGCGGAGAACGAACTAATCGCAGTAGCAGAGGACCTCGTACGGCTAGGGGCGCAGAGAGTCTACGTTTTCTTCAACAACGACCACGACATGCTCGACAATGCGCGGCAGATGATGAAAATCCTGCACGGCATCTTGGGCTAGATCCGTTCGAGAAACGCTACGAAGAAGCCTAGTGTCCCGTGAACGTGAGGGTAGAGCCTTTGGGCGCCCCTAACGCTGCTCTCAAGGCCTATTGTGATGAGAGGCTCACGCGGCTCTGCGAGGTTGGCAACGCTCTCCACTACTTCCTCGGCTTCCTTGACAGACCAGCTACACACAGAGTAGAGCACCTTAGCCCCACGCGGTAAGGCTTCCAGTACTTTCCTCAGTAGCTCACGCTGAAGCCTAGCTGCGCGCTTAACGTCGGAGCTTCTTAGCCACATCTTGAGCTCAGGCTCGTGGCTTAACCTACCCAAATTGCTGCAGGTCGGGTCTACTATCACGATGCGGTTCTCAGCGCTACTGCGGAGTGGTAGTAGTCGAGCGTCCCAGACTGCGATGTGCACGGCATGGTCTAAACGCAGTCTATGCACTAGCTCTAAGGCGCTCCTGGCTCTGCGGGGTGTCGACATCCCCTGCCAAGCTTGTGAAGCACCCGAGCTGGGCTGCGTGAGTAGCCTTGACGCCTGCGCCACCTGTGACGTCTACCACAGTCTTAGCGCCGCGCGCTAGGTGCGCGACGAGAGCGCTCGCCTTGTCCTGCACGATGTAGAGCCCTAACTTGTACTCAGGGGTTGCACCGGGGCCCGATCCCCTAACTACTCTGAGCACGTCACAGAGATCACTATCCTCGGCGGTCTCTATACCCCGTGCCTTGAGCCGCTTGGCCAGTTCTTCACGCCTGATCCTGTGAATTGAGACTCTGAGCCACCTCACAGGGTCTTTTAGGAAACTCTCGAGCATCAGCAGGGGCTGTGGAACGCGGCTCTCGTTGATCTCCCGTAGTAGCCAGGGAGGGACGGAGTACGCGATGTCGGCCCTACCCTCCTTTAGGAGGCTTCTTCTTTCGGACTCGATGTCCAGCGAGGCTAAGGCGTGTACAGCTCCTTCCTCTAAGCCAGCTTTCACAGCTACACGTGAAAGCCTAGGCTTACGTACCCCCTGAAACGTTACCTCGAAGGCTAGCACACGCGCAAGGTTGCGCTTAAACGGGCTGCGCGGTCTTCTAAGTCCTGCCTCAGAGAGGGCATAGTCTAGGAGCCTGTAGTTCCTAGCAACGCCTAGAGTCAGTACCCTAACCACCGGCTTTAGGTATGAAAGCTCCGGGTAGGACGAGAAGAACTCTGCAGCAGCCTTACGCAGTGTGGTTCTCTCAGTCTCTACTTTAGCGAGGAGCAGGGCTGCCGCGGTCTCTGGCCACATCTTAGGCTATGAAGGGCGGGAACCAGGGTCCGCGACCCGATAAGGCCCCGAGAATGTCTCCCAGAGAGACTTGGAGTGCTTCACGTAGCTCTTTCATTGTCTCAGGTATCCTATCAAGCGGTATCTCTACACCGGCAAGCTTGCTCAGCGCCCTAAGCGCATTTGTGAGGGCTTTCTCGTCGTGCTTCATAACGTCCTCAGCTAGAGCGAGCGCTTCCCTCTCCTCAATTTTTCCGCTACTGGGCTGGAGAGTCTCCATCAGGCTGAGTAGCTTGTTGAGAGCGACGGACTCTACTACTAGCATTATGCCGTCCACTCGGCTTCTCATGCACTCGTCGAGGAAATAAGCCGCCTCCGACGTGAACACTCCAGTGAACGGCTTGAACCCCATCTTGGCAATCTCGCCTACGAGTCTCTCCTCCGCAGCGAAGTATACGTCCGGCGACTCGGTCTTACAGGGCTTAACGTCCATTACGACGACTCTGTCGAACTCGTTTCTCTCAGCCCACTTTACTAAGGGCCCGGCTATCGTCCTGTAAAGCTTAAACGCTTCCTCGCCCAGTCGGGGCGGTGCCTTTAGCACGTAGAGAGGAGTGTTCAGAGAGCCAAAGATAGTTATAGAATGGACGGCCGCGCCCCCGACGGACAACATAGTTGGAGCTGCGTCCTCAACGGTCACATAGAACATAGGCGCGAGCTCCAGGCGCTTTATGATGTAGTCGGCCGCCGCGTGAAGTATCATTAAGGGGTCAGTTAAGGGCACGAACAGGGTCTTATTCTCCTGTAGGCGGAGGTACGCGTCAACAATACTGACTCCTTCCTGAGACAAGTTCGCACACCACGAAGACACGCAGGTACCAACTAAAAAACCTAGCCGCTCTCAATACCTAACGCTCTCAGCAGCAGAAAGAGTAGGAAGTCTTTAGACACGTACCGCTAAAAGTCCAACACGTCTGCCACGCTACCCGCCGTAGCCCTTAGGTAGCTCAAGTTAAATCAACACTCCTATCTTCTCCAGAGCCTTAGCAATCTCTTCCGCTCTCGCAACTGCCCTCCTTATGTTCTCATCGGTAGTCAGAGGCTTAGCCATCCTCGTAATGCACTGCGCAGCTATTACAGAGTCGAAGTAGTCCATGCCGTACCGCTCAGCCAAATAGCTAGAGACCGCCATGTCCAGCGGAGTCACAGGCTCTATCACGTCTACACTCACAAGCTTACTCAGCACGTTCCACGCCTTAATCCTATCAAGGTAGCTAAGTCCCCTATTCTTCATGAGCAAATCAAACTCCACCAACGCGGCCTGAGAGACTACCCTGCCCTCACCTAGGCCCTCCACGACCACTACGGCTTCCTCGTGCAGAGGGTCACTAG
>CAZPLI010000061.1:0-9309 GCA_964587325.1 uncultured Thermofilaceae archaeon
CCCTTGTGTACGCAGCGTACGCCTTTAAGAAACTGAGAGAAGAAAAAGCAAGCGAGAGAATAACGCTGGCATCTGTTCTTGCTGCTGGCATCTTTGCAGCTCAGATGCTTAATTGGCCTATTCCTGGGGGCACAAGTCTACACTTTGTAGGTGGTGCTCTCGCGGGCATACTGCTGGGGCCCTGGCTAGGCTTCGTGTCGCTGTTCCTGGTACTTCTAGTCCAATGCCTAGTGTTCCATGACGGCGGAATAACCGCACTGGGGGCTAACGTGCTTAACATGGCGATAATAGACGTGCTAGTGGGCTACGCGCTCTACAAAATATTTCCGGAGAAGTACAAGCCCGTAGGGGCGTTCCTCGGGGGCTGGATAGGCATAACGCTTGCTGGCGTGGCCTGTGGGGTAGAGATAGGAGTGTCAAGCCAGCTACCTTACGGGCTAGCCGTGACTGTCCCAATAATGGGAGTGTGGCACGCCATACTGGGCGTGATAGAGGGCTTGATAACAGCAGCTGTTGTCGCCTACGTAACTAAGAGAGCACCTTACCTGCTGGGCTAGGAGGTGATAGTTTTGGAGCTTAAGAAGGCCTTATTGATTATTGCTCTGCTCGTGGTAGTGAGCCCAGTATTTGGGGTAATACTGGCCGACATGGTGGGTTACCACGAGCCCTTAGACATAGCAGCTGAGACCGTAGGCCTAGAGGACATAACTGACCAGATAAACTGGACACCGTTCCTAGACTACACAGTACCGGGGCTCCCGGACGAAATAGGGTACATAGTTGCTGGCTTCATAGGAGTCGCAATAGTCTGGGCTCTTGGCATGGGTTTAGCGAGACTTGCTAGCCAAGCTGAAGTAGCGGAGAGCTAGAAGCGTGACATCATGAGAGAAAGGTCGTTGACCGAGATCTTTCTAAGCGAGGTTGCGGGGACTCTAGAAGTGTTTAGTAAGGAGCAGTATCCGCCTCTTTTTAACCCTTCCCTAGCTGTCGCCTGTTCCCTAGTCTTAGCGTGCTCTGTCTCGTTCAGTAAGGAGCTTCTAACGCCGCTCACGGCGGTCATTATTAGCGTGGTACTCTTGGTAGCGTTTAAGGGCGATGTATCTCTGTGGCTGAGACCTGTTCTCTTCACATTATTCGTAGCCTCACTCGTCTCAGTCCCTCTACTGTTCATTAGGGAGGGCAAGCCGCTTGCTGAGGTGAGGCTAGGAAGCTTCTCACTGTACGTTACGGCGCCAGGCTTAGAGGAAGCAGCACTACTTGTACTGAGAACTGTGTCGGCAGCGGCCATATTTTCTGCCGTGCTAGTCCATATAGGGTGGCGAGGCGTAATCGATGGGCTCAGAGGCCTAAGAGTACCACAAGAGCTTATTCTGATGACAGGCTTTGTCATGAAGTATGTACCCGTGTTTCTAAGAGACGTGTGCAGAACACTAGCCGCGAGAGAGGCTAGAATCTTGAAGAAACCTAGCTACCTCGAGTCCTGGGGCCTACTATCAACGGTAGTAGGGGATATCATAGTCAAGGGGTATTGGCGTGCGTTTAGAGTTGAAATGGCATTGAAAGCACGAGGTTTCGAGGGACATTTCTCAGCGTCAAACTCCACGCCCCAAAAGGTAGGCATAAACGACATAGCGCTTCTCGTAGCAACAGTGGTAGTAGTTCTCTCGACGGCGGTAGGTGTGTAAGATGGCTAAACTGCTAGAGGTACGCAACGTCAGGTTCACGTATCCAGGTGGAGTGAGAGCATTAAACCGGGCTCACTTAGCCGTAGACAGAAGAGAAGTCGTAGCCGTAATAGGCCCGAATGGCTGCGGAAAGACCACTCTGTTACTTATAGCGGCTGGCCTATTGCGCCCCGAAGAGGGAGAAGTCCTTCTGGAAGGACGTCCTCTCAGCGAGCAACTACCTGAAGCTCGCAGGAGAATAGGCCTAGTGTTTCAAGACCCTGATGACCAGTTGTTTAACCCGACGGTATACGACGAGATAGCGTTTGCACTAAGGCAGTTAGGGCTGGCTCCCACCGAGGTGGATAGTAGAGTACGGTCGATAGCAGGTAGACTGGGCATACTAGCCCTACTCGAGAGATCACCCTATATGCTCAGTGTGGGAGAAAAGAAGAAGGTCGCACTAGCATCTGTGCTAGTCTACGAGCCCGAGATAGTCCTACTTGACGAGCCAGCCGTAAACCTCGACGTTTACGCTAAGCGCATAGTTGAACGCCTGATTAAGGAGCTAAAAGAAAGAGGCAGGGCCGTAGTGGTAGTTACGCACGATATAGAGCTCGCAGCCAGGATTGCGGACTTCGTATACGTTATGAGAGAAGGGGTAACTGTGAGTTGTGGACCCGCAAGAGAAGTCCTGTGTAATGACCGTCTCCTGCTTGAAGCCGGTATAGAGCCTCCTTTTGCGGTAAGACTCTACAGAAGCCTCATAAAAACTGACGGTAAAGCTCCGCTAACACTGGAGGAACTTTTGCTCGCACTTAGAGCCTGTAAGGGCCTTCCTGAGAGCAGTAGCGGCTCTGCCTAGTTTACATGTGTTTGTACGATATTATAGTTACGATGTCGCTGGCGTCCTCTAGGTCGTCGGCTACGTACTCTAGGAGGTCGATTGCATCTTTGAGCAGCATTAGGCTGACGCAGTCTATCTTCCCCTCTCTGCCTAGCTTCTCCAGCGAGTCTACGAGTTTCTCGGTTATTCTGTCGACTCTGCTCTCAGCCCTTCTGACGTCTTCTGCGACTTTGATCGCGTAGCTCGGTGCTAGCTTAAGAGCCTCGAGGTTCTCATAGAAAGTGTCTATAGCTTCCACTAGGGCTCTTGATAGCTCTTCAAGCATCGTGCTCATCTCTTCGGGCAGGCTATCGAGGCCTGCGCGTAGTAGCTTCTCAGTAGACTGCAGGTAGCAGCCAGCTATGAGATCTAAAGTCTCTACTAGCCTCTCGAAGTCTATTCTATCGCCAAAGGGGAGGTGCGACGACCATATCTTGCTCATTATCTCCCTCTTTATCCTATCAGCCTTGTGCTCTAGCTCTCTGAGCTCGCGCTTAGCCTCGTAGGCCTTCTCAACGTTGCCTTCCCTCAGCATCTCAATGACTTCGAGGTTGACTCTAGCGGCCTGTTTTAGGACATCAACGTGTGCGAGGACTTCTCCGAAGAAGGGCCATACGGGCCTAGTCTCTCTAACGACTGTTGCCACGAGGGCCGCGGCAGCGAACACTAGCGCGGCTGTTAGGTAGAAGGCGAACCCGAACCCGTAGGCGTCCGTTGCGTAGCCTATGAGCAGAGCTCCCGTGAAGTAGCCGTAGTCTCTTATGCTTCTGTATAGTCCCAGAATCCTACCCTTAATGGTCAGGGGGGCCGTGTCTACGGCTACCGCTGGGAGTATTGGGTAGTAAAGCCCGTAGCTGAGGCCTATGACTACCGAGGCAGCGAGGCTCTCAGTGAAGTTTCTAGAAAACAGGAGTAATATGATGCCTAGGCCTTTTGCTACGAGTCCCGTGAGTATGAGCGGCTTCCGCCCGACTCTATCCGAAAGTCTTCCGAAGAAAGGCATCGAGAGAGCCCAAAGGAACGTAATCACGCCCTGAAGCACGCCTATCTCGATATCGGTGTAGCCCTTAGCTTGGAAGAGGAGGGGGAACGCCGCCCAAGCGAGGGCGTCAGTGAACTTAGCTACGTGCGCGCTGAAGAAAGTCACCGGGAGACTGGGGGACTTGAGTGCGCTCTTGAAAGCCACGAGCGTGGGCAGCTCACCCTCCTCCCTCTGGGCTCTTCTCTCGGCAGCTATCATATGCTTAGTCTCTCTCACGAGAGTAGCCACTATTGTCAGGGCCGCTATCGTCGCAGCGATGGAATAGACGAAAGGCGTCACAATGCCATACCTACTCCACAGGAAACCTGCCAGTATGGCTCCTGCTCCGTAGCCTCCGTACACGAAGGCCTCCATGAACCCGAACGATGTGGCTGCCTCGCTGCTACCCGAGATGTCTGACAGCGCTATCATTGCTGCGGCGAAAGTCATCCCCTGACCAAAACCGATCAGCGTGTTGCCCAGTATCACGCCCTCTAGCGAGCGGAAGAACACGATTGACAGCGTGCCAAACAGGTAAAGCAGCGTGCCGAATAGCATTGTAAGCCGCCTACCCGTCTTGTCAGAGAGAATACCTCCCACTAGGTCTACAGTCCCCTTAAATAGGCCAAAGACTACGACGGGAAGGAACGCTAGAAGTGCTGACTCAACGAACCCCTTAGCGTAGATGGACACTATGGTCCTCTGAACGCCCGTGGCGGAGCCTATCAGAAGTATGCCAATGAGTATCGACGCGGCAAGAAGGATATTGGCGCGCAGGCCCAGCCTGACTTCCCGCATACAATACACCGGCCGACAGCTTATATAACGTACCAACCAACCTAGAACATACATAGATATTTAAACCCTTCTTTTAACTCTATAGTTCGTTCCGAGTCAGGGGTCTCCCTCGTAACTCGGCAAGGAAAGGACACCATAGTGCGTGATAGACACTTATTTCTTTCTAATAGCTCATAACGGTGATTGATGTTTAAAGTCGGTACCGCGTAGCCACGCTGGCAGCCGTGGAGGGTGACTGCTAGGGGTGAGTACTCTGAGGAACGGACTAGCGCCCCCAAGCAAGGTGCGTGTTTGCTTTACTGGCGTCACTTCTTCTAGCCTACGTCTTTGCTGCGTTTTACCTCCCATTAGCTCTAATGTTCTTAGCGAGCGTGTTAGGGAAGGAAGGGCTACTGGTATATGTGGAGGTCCTGAGCTGTGCGGTCTACGCCAAGGTCATATTCTATTCTGCCTACATCGCCCTGCTCACAACGCTAGCGATTCTCGCTTTCTCCCTGCCTGCAGCGTACTACCTAGCGTTCCACGCACTAGAAAAACGCAAGGCCACGCCCGCGCGCGAGCTTAACGCTTTAGCTACAATAATAGTGCTCTTCTCGATAGCTAGTAGCTACATCTACACTAGACAAGTGCGTAAGGGCTAGTCCAGATGGCCGCGAACCAGTAACTAATGGTATACTACAATAAAAAATACAATAAAGTAATAGCAAAACCTGCATTTGCTTCTTCGTGGAGTTATGCGTTAAAGCGCCACGGGCTGCAGTGCTTATTCGCTCTATAATCTTCAGGACCTTCTCGCTAGCTATCGGTGGGCTAAAGACTCTCAGCTCGGGAGGCGGATATATTGCCGAGTTCTCCAGGATCTCTTCCGGTAGCAGGTCCTCGACGAGGCTTAGTTTGAGCGGGTTAGCATAGTATACAGCCGATGTGTTTCAAGCCGCAAGCGCGCGGGTTTATCCAAGCGTGCGCCAGCTCCACTTAACGCGCTCTAGCCGGTATGACAATGAAATCTATCCAAGTGGTAGCGCCCTCCTTCAGCACGACGTAGCGCACGGTGGGCTCCTCATCCTGTGCCATGAGGACGTCGCCGTTCTAGGCCTGCGCGGCGTGTATCGTGCCGTCGACGAGACCTCTAATGTAGCGCGCGCCCACGTAGCTCCGAGGTAAGGCTTCTGGGACTTCAGAGGCTCTATTATCCTCTCCACAGCCTCCTCGGACCAGTCATCTAAGGGGATCCTTAGGTAGAGCTTGGCCGCATTGATGACCTCTATGAACTCCTCCAGCATTGTCACTTTGCCTTTATGGCAGGGTAGAAAGCCTTGAGTATCGAAGAGATCCTCGTAGCCGTCGACCTCGCCTTCCTTCACGTATTTCGAGTTGTAGCCTATGCCTGTTGTGCCCCACATGTAGGGGACGGCGTACTTCAGGCCTAGGTCGAAGGGGTTCTTGACGAACAGAGGGTCTAGGTTTGCTAGGTTGAGTATGAGCGTGTGGTCGAGCGGCCTTACTAAGCCTTCTCTAATGCCTGGGGAACGTAGGCGTCGGTGAGAACTATCACGTCGTAGCCGCCTCCGCCCAGCTGGAGCTTGGCGAAGGCCTCCTCGGCTGCCTCGTACTCGTCGTAGATGACCTCAACGCCGTAAGTCTTCTCGAACTCCTTAATCACAGCCTTGTCGATATACTCGCTGTAGTTGTAGACTCTGAGCTGCCTGCGAGTCGGCATAAGTGCTCTGTAGAATACTCCACCAGGTAAAGCGGCAACGGCGGCCGCACCTAACAAGACTAGGAACTTTCCCTAGTTATCTTCACGGGGCTAACAGGACAGTAGGGGGGATAAAAACGTGGTTCTTCTGTATTGAACAGGCTACGTGCGAAGCTCTAGACTCTCCATTATCGAGGCCAGAACTTTCGACAAGACCCACGCTAATACCGGTGAAAGGGCTACTGCTGCAAGGCACGGGGTCGCCACTGACCATAGCGTGGCTTCCTTCGCTAAAGCGTCGAACAGTACCTGTATGGTAGCGACGGGCACGAAAACGACTACGAATACTACTGCCACGGCCATAGACTCGAGAACGTACATGCCTGAGGGGGCCAATCTGACTACGCGGCGCTTAGAGGCTAGGTAGGATAGAGAAGCGAGTACGGCGAAGGACACTACGACGTTTAGCGGAAGCGCGAGCACTGGTAGTGCTAGGGCCACGTAGTCGCCCGCGAGGACGCACTTGAACACTGCAACTACCATTAAGATTTCGGTGAGGTACACGGTGTATTTAGCGACTAGGCTTAGCGCTAGGGGAGAGAGATCGGAGGAGTAGACTCTGTAGACCCAGAGCGGCAAGAGGTCGTCGGAAAGAGTCATGGCTGCCCAGAAAGTTACAGCCTCAGCCGAGAGCATAGGTATTGCGAAGAACAGGGCGGTTGAGATAAATTGCTCGTCTAGTCCTAGCCGTGGCATTACGTACCCCGAGAAGGCGAGGCCAGCAGCCACCGCCATTCCTAGATATATAGTCACTATGCGAGCGTGGTGGAGGGACACCACTTTTCGTAGGAACACGACTCGCGTGACGGCAACCTCGGGCTTCGGGGAGTACACCGGGACGCTCTCCCTCCTGCGAGCCTTTGACTCTTTCAGGATCTCCGGTAGTGGCTTGACGAACTCGGGGTGGAGCCTCCTAGAGACTCTTATGAGAACAGCGGCAGAGCACAACGTGACAGCAGTAGAGGCGCCCAGTCTGAGTGCCACGTAGTCCCATGTCTCAGTAAGAGTAGCGCACATGACTATAGACTCCGCCATTACTCTGAAGGGAGCAGTTAAGATAGGGGATAATTTGAGCGTCAGCATTGAGTGAATAACTCCGGATGCGGTGTAGGCATACGCGGCCAGCTCGAGGTAGCGGGCTCTCGGGCCCAGGACTACCTTAACTACAGGTATAAGGTCAGTGGCTATCGCAATAAAAGCCAAGAGCACTACTATCGCTATAGGGAGCATAGCGGCCTTGGCCAGATTGCCTCCTGACATGTCATACGCTATGACAGCGTAGAACATGTAGATGATACCAAACAGCAGTGACTGCATAACTTGGAATATCACTTTACCGAGGACGTAGGTGCCCATGTCGACGGGCTGAGAGAGCAGTAGCTCGTACTCAGCCTCGTCTAGAGCCACTAGGACATTACGGCCTCTGACCACCGAGAGGAGGACAGCTGAGAACAGCATAATACTAAGCAAGTCAGTCGCTGTGTACTTGTTTATCCCGAGCATGTGAAGCCCTCCTCTAATGGCGTCAGCTAAGCTCGCCTCCTCGCTCTCCCCCGCCTCACCGGGCTCCCCGGTCAGTATTGCTAGGAGACCTGCCACGCAACCAATAGCCACTATGACTATTATCGCGGCCGCTACTGCCGTCTTAAAGCTCTTTAACAGCGGGTTAATGATGTGGTTCTTCAGCATGTACTTGGCGATCACGACTGAGCCATGAAGCGGCACTACTCACCACCCACGAGCTTCAGGAAGACCTCCTCTAGCGTCGCTTCTTCGCCCGACTCGGCCTTCCTCCTTATCTCGTCTAAGTCACCCTCAGCGATGAGCCTGCCTCTGTTTATTATCCCAACACGCGTGCAGAACCTCTCGACCATGTCGAGCAAGTGGCTCGACATGAGGGCTGCAGTGCCGTTAGACACCATTCGTCTCACCTCCTCCTTGAAGGCGTGCTGGGCCTCCGGGTCCATCCCCGCCATAGGCTCATCCATTATGAGTACACGGGGCTTCACCATGAAAGCCGCGGACGCTAGGACTTTCTGCACCATGCCGCGAGAGAGGTTACCCATGAGCTCGTCCTCCTTCTCTTGGAGCTCGAAGAGCGAAAGGTAGTACTCGATCGCCTCGTCGACCTCTTCCTTACTCATCTTCCTGAGCGAGCCCACGAACTCTAGGAACTCGCGCACTGTGAGGTTCTGGAAGCACACGGGGTTCTCCGGTATGTAGCCGACGTGGCGCAGCGCTACTGACCTGTTAATGGTCACGTCGACTCCGCATATCTTTGCGGTCCCCTTATCTGGCTTGAGCAAGCCAACGAGAATCTTCAGTGTCGTAGTCTTACCTGCTCCGTTAGGCCCTAGTAGTCCGTAGATCTCGCCGGGTCTCACGGTGAAGGTAAGGCCGTCTAGCGCGCGCACCTTCCCGTATGACTTGTACAGGTTGATTACCTCTATAGCGTACGAGGCAGACATGTGCCCACCTCTGTCCCGGTAGACGCGAGGCGAACACGTCAGCCTGAGGCTTCGGAGAGCTGATAGAGGCCGTGCATATAAGCTTTGATAGTTCTCTTCGAGTAAGAGAGCAGTAGAAAAACAAGTATAGCTTAGAGAGGTATTACAACGTGTAGAGTCCTATAGGCCTGTGTAGCTAACTTCGTAGCGACCCTGAACGCCTTTGACTTCTCTCACGGGTTCCCTGTAGAAGTATCTGCCGAAGGCTGCTGCCAGTTTGACAGCGACGTCTCTGTACTCGTCTATCACGTTGCGGGTCTCGCGCGGGTCCTCGATCAGGTTGTACAGTTCGTCGGGCTGGTCTCCAGGCCTGCGTATGTAGCTCCACTCCTTAGTCCTCACGCACCTGTCCTCGGCGTCGTGGTAGCCCATGATGACGACGTCCCTATGCTCCTCAGTCTCGCCTCGGAGGACCGGAGCGAAGCTCTTACCCTGCATTATCCTCGCGTTGTTGCCCAGCCCTAAGAGTTCGAGGGCTGTCGGCAGGACATCGGGGAACTGTACGAGGGCGTCGACTACTCTGTGCTCGCAGCCGGGGTAGTAGACTATGAACGGTATCTTTAGGAGCTCGCTGTACATCCTGTCAGGCCCCTTGAGAAACTTGCCGTGGTCGGCTAGCGGGTGTCCGTGGTCGGCAGTGAGCACTATGAGTGAGTCCTCGAAGAGGTCTAGCT
>CAZPLI010000062.1:0-8911 GCA_964587325.1 uncultured Thermofilaceae archaeon
GGGATCTCTGCCAGCTTCTCAGCTAGGGAGGGGTCGAGCCCCCAGTTTTTAAGACCTGAGACCCATTTTTGTGCAAGCTCTTCGGCGTACTCGCTGAGCTCCTTACCTGACTTCTTAGCCTCTGCATGCGATATCCAAGGCTCTATCTCCTCTCCTACATACCTCTTAACCCTGATAGCAATGTTCGTCGCATCGCCCTTGGGGTCTATGACTATAACAGGTATGCCGTTGAGAAGGGCCTCTTCTAGCAACACTATGGCTGCACCAGTTTTGCCTGAGCCTGTCATGCCTAGTATTACGGCGTGAGTCGTTAGGTCATTCGCGTCGATCATAAGAGGATCGTTTGTGACCTCCATGGTCTGAGGGTCGACTAGTCGGCCTAAGTACAGCTTTGTCAATTAGGACACCTTCTGGACTTCGCACTACACCGAGTTAATTGAAAGTTATTGCCTTGATATAATAAGTACTAGGTAGCGCTGAGCAGCGCAAGGGACTTAGCGTAGTCCGGGCATTCTCATACAGCACTACCGCAGAGGTAGTGAAAGATGCCGCGACATACCGTCCTCCTAGTGGTAGCACTGATAGCAATACTAGCACTTGCCCCTACTGCAGTCTCTCAGCATCAGGTCTCAGTCAGCGGCAAGATAACTGATGAAAGAGGCAAGCCCCTTGAGGGAGCTAAGGTCATCTTCTACGTCTACGCGAGGCTCTCCCCCGAGGTCACACAGCGATTCTACATCTTCGAGTGCGGTCCCGACGGGACATTCAGTGGCAGCGTAGACTCCAGAGCTCAGTATATAGTATACGTATTTCACAGGACTTCTGAGAAGGCTTACGTACCTGCCATCCTTGACCTGAGAGACATCAGTAAAATGAGTGCTCTAACGCTGCACGTTACACTCCCTGAGGCTGCACTACTAATGATTAAAGGTTATCCGGCTTACTTAGGCGGTAAGTGGGTCGGGAAGTACGGCGTCCGCGTCCTAGACAAAGCGGGTGAACCACTTCATCTGCACGTAGGAACGGCCACAGTCACTACCACTGACGGTCAAGTCTTAACTGTGGAGTTGCTCGCGCTCAACGAGTACGGAACCGTAGACCACGTTTACAGGCTCCACGAAGCCGTCGGCCTAGACTATCGTGAGGCTCTCGTACCCTCGGGGTTGGAGCTCCGCTTAGAGGTGTACTTCCTTGTGCTCGATATTCGCGAGGAACGCGTGAAAAGAATCTTTACGTTTATGGGTAGCGCTGAAGAACCCTTAGTCCTAAGAGGCTTTGACAACTCCGTAGACCTATTGTCCCTAAGTCTTCAGGGATCTCTCGCAGCAGTAAGGAGGGAGATCGACCTAGCAGAGGGCCTGCTAAACGAGTATGAAGCCTTAGGATTCTACATGCCAGAGCAACGGATGTTACTAAAAGAAGCCACTACCAGGCTTAAGGAGGCAGAGTCGCTCGCTGCTGAAGGGGCACCACCTAGTTCTGTGATACCACTCCTCGAGAGAGCCTATACTATAGCACACTATATTATACCGCGCGACGTATACCTCCTTAGAGAGACGGCAAGAGAAGGCGGGCTTATATTACCACTATTCTTAGCATTCTTCGCTGCAGTTTTATCCTTCTACCTCTTCGAAAATAGAAAGAAGAAGACGCTATCATTCGCAGCATTCTATCTCCTCCTAGTAGCGTTATTTACACTCGTTTACCCTGGCTTCCCCCTGCTATGGAAGCTTGACAAACTGTTATTCCTAGCATCCGTTGCAGGATCCTTTGCAGTAGCATTCGTAGTGCTCTTCATCCTACCGCGTTATGCACCCGAACCAGAAGTCCCTGAGCGCATTACTACACTATCCGCGCTAGCCATAGCTTTCACCCTCGCTAAAAGGTTCTCAAAGATTAAGAGGTTCAGAACTATTGTAACAGTATTTAGCCTTGCAGCGTTTATCTGGGCATTTACAGTGCTTGCCACATTCTCCACGGTATATGCCAAAACAACAGTACAGGCCCCTATACAAGTCCCTGAGACCCTGCTGGTCATGAGAAACTTAGAGGCTGGTGTGCCAGCACCTCTTAATCCAGTCCTCGACGTATCGATGCTAAGCGACAAGCTTACACCGTACCCACGTGCCCACGAGCTGCCAGATGCTAAACTCACTGTTAGGCTAAGATACGGAGGGAGAGAGGCCGTAATACACCACTTACTAGGGATCGCGGAGGGAGACCCTGTAGTCTCGAAAATACTTAAGCAGACTCCTAAGGAAAACGAGATATTACTGCCGAAGTCTCTCTGGGAGAGGCTTCGCGTCGCTACCGGCGCTGAAATTGAGTTAGTGATAGAGCATCCAGACTATGGCCGTGACGTGGTGAAACTAAAAGCTATTGGCTGGTTTGACGAGCAAGCCTTAGCTGAAGCTAAAGACCCGGATGCGTATCCCCTACTGCCCTTCGTTGTGAGTAAGGGACGTGTAGAGTGGAGTAACTCTTCGGACACAGCTATCGTCAACTGGAAGTTCCTTCTGAGAACACTTCGCCCTAGAGGCTCAGAGTTCTCTGGCGTCTTCGACGTGTACAGTGTCGCAGCAATCCCCCTCCCTGATGCGGACATAACAGCGTTAGCTCACGAGATCCTGGAGCGCAGGGGAGGAGGGTATGTCGTGACGTACTGCACTACTGGACGCTGCTTTACGCTAAAGTACGGAGTTAAGATAGAGAGCATCTTCGAGCAGGAGGCTGCCTTCGCGATACCACTAATCATTGTAATATTCAATGTCACTGTCACAATGCTGAGCATTGTGAAGGAGAGAAGAAGGGAAATATTCATCTTTGTGACTACGGGCTTCAACCCAACTCACATCGCCATGGTGTTCTTAGCAGAAGCAGTGATCTACGGTCTACTAGCTGGTGGTTTAGGGTATGTGGCCGGGTTGGCAACGTTCAGGGCCCTTAAGGAAATAGCGGGAGCGCAAAACTTGCTGGTAAGAGAGAAGCTAGAATGGTACTGGAGCTTCCTAGCAGTCGTAGCGGCAGTAATAGTCTCCGCTTTAGGTTCCTTTAAGCCTGCAATGGAGGCTGCGTTTATGTTCGCTCCTAGCAAGGTTAAGAGGGTAAAGGCTCCTCCGAAGGTCATTGAAGAGCGTAGGAGGGAGATTGCTCGCACGGTTGCGACTAAGGTGTATACCTTCCCGCAGAGAATAGAACCAAGCGAGATCGAATTCTTCTGCCCTTACGTCTATGATAGGCTTTCGGACTTAAGATTCGGCACGCTCGAGCGCGTTGAAAATCTGAAAGAGCACGAGGAAGAAGAACTACCCGATGGTACGCTAGTCAAGAAAATAAGCTTCGATTACATAGTAGTATCAGACCGAGAGAAAACCATTATGAAGTCAGAACTAAGAATTATTAAGGAACCCGGAGACAAGAAGTATAGAGTAGAATTAGAGATAAAGCCTAAAGGCGAAGCGCCGATAACCCTGATGGAGCACGTTGCTCGCCTCATAAGAGACATTCTACGCGGGTGGAGCGAGGAGCGTAAGAGAATACTGTCAGTGTGATAAATGCTATTCCTCCACGCTGACCCCTAGCACTCTTTCTATTTCGTCCCTTTTTACAGGACCTTTCCTGAGAATTCTAGGGGGTCTTGTGGTTAGATCTATGATAGTTGAAACAGGTACCTGAGGTAGGATCCCGGCATCGACTAGTATGTCAACCTCTGGGAGATAGCGCCGGATATCTCTGGGATCATATATAGGCCTCTCACCGCTTATGTTAGCGCTAGTCGCAGTTATGGGCCTCCCAAGCTTAGCGGCTACGAGCGTCGGTATAGGATGTGGCGACAATCTGATACCTATGGTATCTCCTGGCCCCACAATGCCGGGCGGGAACATGTCCGGTGTCTTGGCCTTAAGTATGAGAGTTACCCTCCCAGGTAGGAGCGCGAGCGCTCTTTCAGCAAGGTCGTCAATTACGCATAGCTCTCTCACATCGTCTACCGAACTTACGAAGACCGATATTGGCTTCTCTAAGGGGCGCCTCTTTATGCAGAAAACTTTAGCCACGGCCTCCGGGCTCGTAGCATCAGCTGCTAAGCCGTAAGAGGTGTCTGTAGGTATAGCAGCGACGCCCCCTTGCGCAAGGACGTAAGAAACCTCCTCTACAACCTCGCTCACGTCCCGCATAAGCTCGATGACCCTCATACCTCCTCTACCCTGAAGCCTCCTTTCGGCTTCAGGTATTCTATCGCTCTAGACACTTTCTCGTACTCGCTTTCAGCCCCCCGTAGCTTTCGTCTCACTGCCTCTAGCTCCTCCTCTATCTGCTTACGTTTCTCCTTTATGCGTATTAGCTTGACCTCAAGCATAGCCCTCTCCATATCGTCGCGTGTAGTCATTAGCCTCCGGTATATCTCGTCCTCTATCTTCTTAGCCTTCTCATGCTTAAGACATATTTCCCTCTCCCGTTCTTTCAATTCCTTAATAACCTTCTCTAGCTCTAGTTTACGCCGCTCGAGCTCTTCTAGGCTAAGTGGTCCCCTCACGTTCTATCACCCGCACGCTCTTTCCACGAGATAAGACCTTCATAAGCCTCTCTGCATTAGCGTCCCCCGTTATCTTCCTCAAACTTTCAAGTGTTTCGAAGAATTCATAAGGGAATACTACCCATTTGTCTACCGATCTTACATAGTAGTCGGGTAGGAACCGACTCCACGGCTTTATGTACGGTGCCGCGCTCCTGACCTCACTAGCACCGCGCTCAAGGACGTGGTTCACAGCGAGCTTTAAAGTTGCACCGGTGTCTACGATATCGTCAACTACGAGGGCCTTAAGGCCGCGAATATCCACGCTGAGTGGCTGTACTATGACGGGCTTTCGAGACTTCTTACCTACTTCCTCATAGAATGATATGGTAAGCCCTGCGGCCTTTCGTACGCCGAGAATGTCGGAGAGCATTCTGCCTATGACCCACCCTCCCCTCGCTATGGCGATAATAATGTCGGGTTTAAAGCCAGAGCTACGAATGGCCTTTCCAAGCCTTAAAACGTCTTCCTGTAGCTGCTCCCATGTGAGCCCTACCAGCTCTAAGTCCATGTTTTATAAAAGCTGTTAGACAGCTATAAGCTGTTTTCCCACGACTCATAGGCCCAAAAGTTGTCGAAGCCTCCGGATAGCCTCGAGCCTTTCTCTATGGCTTATCTCAGCGAGTCTAATGGCCTCCTCGAGCGTCTCTATCGCCTGGTCCATGGCCTTAGTATCGACCGGGTATGGGACTCCGTCCTTACCCCCAAAGGCGAAAGCGTACTTAGCAGGATCGCGCCAGCTGGGCTCCTCACCGTAGATTAGATCTGCTACCAGAGCTAGTCCCCTCAATGTAGAAGCCCCAAGGCCCCTCACTTCGAGGACTTCTTCGAAGCGAGAGGGCTGCAGGTTATATGCCCTCTCAAGGACTTTCCAGTTTATTCTCCAAGGCATTCTTAGGTAGCGCGCGATACGTTTAACGCTGAGACTAGGCTCTTGGCCCAGCCACCTGTCTAAGGTCGTATAGCCTGAAATCTCGGCCGTAAGGTGTGCGACCTTCGAAGGCCTTTCTTTGACTAGGTCCACAATACAGCGACGTACACCCTCGCTCTCTCTGGCCACTAAGTTAAGAACGTCGCTGTAAACCTTATCAGAAACTATAGCAGTGTGCGGCTCTACTGTGAAGTCACTAACTTGCTCTCCTAACCAGTGGTACCTACGCGCTACGCGTTCATCGGCTCTCATTCCCTGCTGTATGACTGCCCACTGGCCCTCTTCGGTCACTATCATGGCGTGATGGTATATTGCAAAGCCATCTTGCAAAGCCGCAGAATCTACCTTAGCTGTAAGGCGGCTGGCTCTCTTAAGCTCCCTCCTCTTAGCCTCGCTAAGGCCAAAGACCTCACACACCTCGTCGATTTCTTGTGGAACTTTTAGGCCTCGCTTGCCCTTGCCGCCACACACTGCCACACCGTGTTCGTTGGGGTCTAAAGCCTCCCTCAACGCTGCAGTGACGACCGTCGTAACCCCACTACTGTGCCAGTCGTAGCCTAACGCGCAGCCTAGTGCTTGGAACCAGTAGGGGTCTGAGAGCCTGCGAAGAAGCTCGGCGCTACCGAACTCAATGAGTATTACTTTAACAATGGCCCTCGCTAACCTTCTCATTCTCACAAACAGCCATGGAGGTACGTGGCCACCGTGTAGCGGTAGGTCGGCTACTCCTACTCTCCTCATTCTTCGGTAGACCACCCATTTAAATAATAATAAAGGTGGCTCTTAACTGCTGGGTCGGGCGGGTGCAATGGGAATCGTGTTAATAACCGGGACTCCTGGAGTCGGCAAAACCACAGTCGCTGTAGAAGTCGCAAAGGCCCTGGGCCTAAAGTACGTTAATGTAGGCGAACTTGCTAGGAAGGAAGGACTAGTCTTAGGCTATGACGAAGTGCGTCGAGCGTACATCATAGACATAGCAGGAGTGGCTGCCTGCTTGAGAGAGATCGCTAAGAGAGAGAGGATAATCGTAGATACACACGTAGTTGAGGCTATACCTCCCGAGGTACTAGAACTTGCTGTAGTGCTCAGGTTAGACCCTCGCGTCTTACTTGAGAGGCTTCGACAAAGGAACTATCCACCACTCAAAATCAAGGAAAACATAGAAAGCGAGATCCTTGATCAGTGCCTACAAGAAGCCGTCGCTCGCTTTGGTGCTGAGAGAGTCTTTGAAGTTGACACTACTAGTAAGACTCCCAGAGAGGTTGTGAGCGAAGTAGTTAAGATCGTTCAAGCTAGGAAAGGCGCTCCTCCGGGCTCAGTGTCGTGGGTAGAGCGGCTGGGAGACAGACTGGCTGAGCTACTCTCCTCGCTTGGCGCGTGATGCTAGCTTAGTCCTCTAGGTCGACAGTTGCCTTTATTACATAATCAGCTATCGCTTGCCCGTACTCACGCTTTAGGACTAGAAATGCTGCTTGTGGAGGAATGATGCCTCTTTCCGTTATTATAGCGTCTATATACTCGGGCGGTGTGACATCGAATGCTGGGTTCAACACTCTTACGCGAGGATGTTTTTCTAAGAAACTATTGTCGACAACCTCTGTAGGTGGACGCTCTTCTATTTCTACCAGCTCTCCTAGTACTGTGGCGGGGCTAAACTTGTAGGTCTCGGCGGCTACGTAGAAGTCGACGTTGGCTTCCTTGGCCGCTAGCGCTATTTGAGCCGTGCCTATTTTGTTTACGACGGCTCCATTGGCTGCTACAGTGTCTGCTCCTACGATGACCTTATCGAGCCTCTTCATGAGCAGTCTCACTGCTGCGTCTGGTACTAGAGTCACTTCTACGCCAGCCTCTGCGAGCATTTTTACAGTTATTAGGCCCTGATAACGCGGCCTAGTTTCCGTAGCATAAACCTCGATGTCCTTGCCTGAACGCCAAGCTTCAACAATTACCGCTATGGCCGCCGAGCTGTTACAGTGAGTAAGCACTGCGTCACCGTCCGTAATACGCCTTGCCCCGATTTCGGCAATCATACGCACAGCATTTAGAGAATACCCTATGAACTCGTCCGCGTACCTAACTACAATGCTTCTCGCCTCTTTGACGGAGCCGGGTCTCTGTCTCCTTAGTCTACTCATTACGTAGCTGACTGCGTTCGGCAGGGATACTGCTGTAGGCCTAGTGGATAGGAGAGTTTCTGCCACTACCTCCATATACCTGACAAACTCATTCACGTCGTCAGGGCCTGCGTACTTCTCCGCCGCTAGCTTTAGGGCTTTAGCAGCAGCTCTCGCTATTCTCCCAGCTCCGCGTATTCTCATAGTCCGTATGTCATCTGCTATACGCATCACTTCCTCTGGTATCACTGTTCGCTCACCTCTAGCTCCTCTAACACTTCCTCGAGCGTCTTAACGCGTGGTGGCCACCCATAGGTCTCAGATACTATTAGAGGGACGGCCTGTGGAGCTACTAGTCCTTTCTCCGTTATTATTGCGTCTATATACTCTGGAGGCGTTACATCAAACAAGGGAGCCCATACGCGTACTTTGTGGGCGACTTCATCTGGGGGCCTCGCTAAAGACTCGGGAGCGGCCTCTGCTAGCTCGACAAGTTCTCCTAGGAAGGTTTCAGGGCTTATCTTATGGGTCGGCGCTAGCGCAAAGACCCTTACCCTCGCCTCGTGGGCAGCAAGCGCTACGAGAGACGTGCCAACCTTGTTGACAAGCGCTCCGTTGGCAGCGACAGCTTCAGCTCCCACTAGTACTCTGTCCACGTTTTTCATTACGAATCTCGCGGCCGAGTCGACAATTAACGTGACACTGTAACCGAGAGCTTCCATTTCTGCTGCTAGTTTCAGTCCCTCGCCACCAGGCCTTGATTCCGTGACGTAGACGCTAAGTTTCTTGCCCTCCTCGGCTGCTAAACGGAGTGTCTCGAGTACGAGGCGGCTATAGGAGACTGTTAGTATCGTATCGCCGTCTCTCAGCCTCCTAGACGCTATGTAGGCTGTAAGCTTGTTATTCTTCTCGAAAGCAGCTAGTAACTCGTCAACTTTCCTTTCGACGGCCGCTATTGCTGTACTAAGCCCACCTTCACGTATACTTGACACAAGCGCAACTGACACCTCTCTTAGTGCGTTAGCTAGCATCGCCGAAGTTGGACGTGCCTTAACAAGCCTCCTTACAAAGTCAGGATACCGAGCTTTAACTTCAGCTACACTATCGCAGGACTTTATTAGCTCGACTACGGCCCTAAGCGCTGCGTACACGCTCTCGGTGGAGCTGTAAATTCGACCATACCTTATGTCATCTATTACTCTCTCTAGCTCTTCCAGAGACATGGTATCACACCTCTCTCAGAGCCTCTGCCACTAGTGGTGCAATAGACACTATAGCGTAGGGATTAGGCAC
>CAZPLI010000063.1:0-8910 GCA_964587325.1 uncultured Thermofilaceae archaeon
CCAAGTCATGCCGCCAGTTGACATAGAGGCTCATTAGGGCGTCCCACTCGGTGTCTGTCAGCGAGAGCAGCGCTTCTACTCCGAGTATCTCTGGGGGCAACCCAAGCGAGTAAAGAGTAGCAGTAAACCTTATGGCGCGAGGCAGCTTGATGCGTCCTGTGCTCCGACTGTACCCATATAGGCCTACATGTAACCTGCGTGCTCGCCGCTTAGGTATGAGCTGCGAGAACTCCCGAACCAGCACGTGCAGTTTCTCGATTCTAGACCTATAGGCTGCAGAGAGCTTGTGAAGCAGGCTCTTAATTTCTAGGTCTTCATGTTCGAGGTCGACTAGTTCCTCTAGGTCACCCGCTCCAAGCTCTCTGTTTAACTTCCTGGTAGCGTCTCGGACCTCGCTAATCTCGTAGTCGTACTTGAAGGCCGACTGTATGGTAGCGGTCCAGTAGTGACCGTACTCTCTCAAGAAGCGCTCGGCGTTGGGTGGGTTAAGGTTTCCTCTGAAAGGGGGAGGGCCAGCGCCTATTATGGCGAAAATCGGAGTGTCCAGTCTTATGCGTACTCTGGCAAGCTTAGCTAACGCAACCTTAGAGAGTACTACGGCCGCTGGTAGCCCATAGTTGAGAGCGGGGTCAGACCTAGCTATGAACACTCTCACATAAGGGGGTTTCACCGCTCTGATGAACGAACTCACTATACGGTCTATGGCTAGTAAGCTTTCTAAGTCTTCGATCAGTGGGATGACCTCTATCTTGCGGGGCTTGAAGTCGCCGATCCAGTCAGCAACTGTGACTCCGCGGCCTAGCAGCTCTACTCGTCCCTTGCTCGCCACTAGCCTCTTATAGTAGGAGAGAACCATCAGTAGTTCCTCGTGGCTTCTAGTGAGTGGGAGTATCACTTCAAAGACTGGTGGTGAGGCGTCATCTCCGTAGAACTTCGCAGCCACATCGTAGCTAAACGGTATAGACTCGAGAGCCTCCACGAGCCCCTTCTTCTCGGCCCCTTCCACTGATGGGTTAGGCACCCTGTACGTCAGGAATACGTCAACCCCCAGTACATGCTCGCGGAAAAACTCCGGGAAAGACTCTAGGAGTTTCCTGACAACGCGGGGGTCTACGTCCTTCCCCTCCCAATCCCACATCTGCTCCTGAGCTCCTAGCTTGCTAAACACGTAGTATGCCTCGTAGACCTCGTCCTCCCATGCTATGACCTCCCCACTAGCCCATTCCGGAACCCTAGCGTTATCTGGATGCTGCGTAGACATTGTCTTGGGTATCTTCCTGGATATCACATACCAGCTCGTAGCAGGATACGAGATAAGAGTTACCTACGATCTGCGGTAAACAATGCAACTGTTACCCGATCTAGTAGTGAAGCTGTCAGAAATTGCGCAGTGGATTATCGTTGCTCATAGAACTCGGGAGCCTAGTAGTTACCCGCCTCCCGGAAAACTCCAGTGCTGATACTTCCAGAGGATAGTGTCGCCGTTTGTGAGCACGTACTTGTCCGCTGCCACAGGGCCTAATACGTAGCGGCCGAGTGAGGCGTTGTATATGTACCACATCCATGAGTAGCCCTCAGTCTTGCTCAGTATCTGCTCGCATACCCCATTTACCGAGACAACGTAGGCCCCGTAGGTCCCGTACTTATACTCGACCTTGGCCACCGAGACTAGGGCAGTGAGTACGGAGGCGCCTATAGGGAGCGGTGTCGCGTTGTACCACGCGACTGTGCCGTTCCCGTAATCGATCCCTACGTTAACCAGTATGACTTTAGTAGACAGGCTACTGCAAGCTCTACTCAACTGCGCGTACTCACTGTAGTATTTGACAGCCACGCTCGTCGCCAGGACCGCCCAGATTAGGAGGACTATCATGAGTGCCCCGGAGAGCCTACCCATGTCAGCACCCCCCTCCTCTTAAGCCCCCAGTATACCGAGCTTGTGAGAAGCGCCGTACTAATCTCAGTTACGGGGCCCACACCCAACATGTAACCGCCTCCCACTGGCAGGAACAAGCCTAATAGGCCTAGCTCGAGCGCCTGAAGCGGAGGCATGCCAAGGACCAGGTAAAACACGACGGATGACACGATGTCGTACGCGAAAGTCGACAAGAAGGCTAAGACGAAGACTATGCTTTTATCCAAATCTAGCCTATTCGCGAACCCCCAGAGGTATCCAATAACTCCCGCAAGCAGCGAGTTGGTAGGCGTCCAAGGTCCTGGGGCTAGTACTAAGTCTGACAGCAAAAAGGCCAGCAGGCCTATTGTGAACCCTGCTCTAGAGCCCGCTACGAGCCCGCCCAACATAGCGAAGGCCAAGGGGATATTGACAAACTGGATTTGTGTGAACAGGTTTTTCGCTACTCGTAATGCTATCGAGAGACCGGTAAATACAGCTACGATTGCCAGTAGTCTCGCCTTAACTCTAGGCACAGTAACACAACTCGTTCAGAGACTTTTATTGTGTTTTGTAAAGTCGTTGCTACGGAGCGGACTCTATCTCCTCGGTCTCAGGGACTCTCAGCCTGACAGTAATACCTCTCTTGCTTGCCTCTTCCTCAATAATGGACTCGACAAACCTAGCCGCACCCGGACCCAGAAGCTCACTTAGAATCCTATGAAACTTGGCAGGATCTCTTATTGCCCTCTCGGGAGAGATGCCATACCTCTCCCTCATATGGTATGAGAGAACATGAGCAAAACTAGTATGAGTCTCCTCAAATATCTTCCAGGCCTTTTCCAAGTCCCCTACTTCCCTTCCACCACCACGCAAGTATTCGGCATACACCACTCCCACGCCCTCCCCTTCTTCCTCACGAACCTCCACAGGCGGGGAGCCCACTTCACAAGGGAGGGGGCTAGTAGCAGATCAAACGACACCTCCAGTTCTAGTTCTGAGAGCAACCTATAAAGTTCTCTCATTAAGGCGCATGGAAACTGTGCTATAATAGCTGCTTCCCTCCGGTTTATGAAAACTGAAAACACATAAGGCATTAGTGAGAGACCCCTAGCTGCTCGCCAGGCATCGCGCCCCTCAAGCACAAGGAGCCTAATAGGCACTTTAGACTGGTCTAGCAAGAATCTGTATGTATTAAATAACCAGTAAGGCTTGACGTGATTCCTCCAGTGGTCGCTTAATCTACGGCTATCCAGCGGCTTTATACCGTCTGCCAATGCGTGAGGATGCAGTCCCAGCGGCTTCCAGGGCGGTTCTTTCATGTAGTAGTGTAATAATGCAAGATCGTAAGGATCAGGTACACGTATGTTTATGGGCTTGCTGGGAGGATTCTTTGCCCAGTGAACATACCTTTCTATTTCAGGTAGTATGGGTACAACATATCCTTCTAGAAGCATTATGGGCGACTCCGCGGGGTTCCATTTTCTATATTCCACTCCGAGTATGGCTTTTAGAATAGATACGTCATTACTCTCCAGTAGCTGCATCCATTCCCTTAACAGATTAAACGGGACTAATGCTGTGATTACATGAACTTTTTTGCCGGGACCATAGGCCTCTCGTATGCTTACAATTCCTTCGGGCATTTTTGCTTTTTTCAAATTGTTAATATACCGTATGATTACGATTATTGGGCATAATCCGAGCCCTGAGTAGTCAAAAACTGCGCGTACATTCATTGAGTTTCTCTTTGCCCATCTATGGACGCTAGATTTGGGGATCCCCGTTTCTCGCGATACCATTCTTAGCGATAGGCATTTAGCAATAGCTTTAATTAGCTGAAAATCTCTGGGGGAGACTCCTGTGTAACTTTCACTACTTATGATATTCCGCTTCATCTTCCCATTAAAATAGTGATAATGTAAAAAATAAATAGTTTATGGGAAAATTGTTTGATACACACAAGTTGAGAGGTTTTTATGGTGAGGGATCAGGGTCCGGGTTCGGAGTTCCTGGCTCGTCGTCACCCGCTAATATACCGACTGATGGAGCACCAAGTGCTATGGCGCATAAAGTAACCAGTGCAATCACTAGGAGTACTAGTACTCTGGGGTTTCTCAGGAGGAGTCTCAGGAGGATCTTTACAAACCTGCCTCTCATGCCCCCTACACCACGCTTATTTCGGCTCAGTCGTATATAAGGTATTTGTCCCGCTAGAAGGGTGCCGTCGCGGGACATTTGTCTCTAAATTAATGTGTAACGACTTCGCTAAGGTGAGTTTAAGCCAAACGCTTTTATTCTGTTTACTAACTCGACTAGTCTATTTATGCTCTCTCTAAACACCTCTTCACCGACCTTGGGATCCGCGTTTCTTGCCCTCCCGAATACTCCTGTTTTACTTAGCTCGTGGGTATACCAGTAAGTGTAAGCACCTTCTAAGGGCTTATGGGGAGTCTCGTCGACAGCCCGCTCTAGCTTGACCGCGTGAGGGGCTAGGTGGGCTATAAGCGAGGTTTCCATTGCTGCCGCGTGGCCTAATCCTTCAGCTCCGAACTTCTCTCTGAAAATGTCTGCTGTTACTGTCCACCACTGGAATACTACAAGTAATACGTTTAGCTTCCTAACTCTCTTTGATACGCGTATTAGTGCGTTTAAGTTCCCTCCGTGACCGTTTACTACTACAACTTTCTTTATACCCCATTTCGCTAGCGCCTTCACTACAGAGTAGACGTAGTCCTCGAACACTTTCTCGTCAACCCATATGGTGCCGGGAAAACCGGAGTGGTGCTCGCTTACACCATAAGGAATAGGAGGAAGTAAGAGGGCGTTAGTGCGTCGCGCAGCTTCGCGGGCTAACTCCCAGGCGATTATATAGTCTGTGCCGAGGGGGTTCTGGGGACCGTGCTGCTCTATCGAGCCTACGGGGAGAAGGGCTACTACGTGGGAACCGAGGGTGGAGCGCGCGTCGACCCAGCTCATTTCGGCCAGGTAAGGCATGTGTTCACTGTGTGTCTGGGCCTATTAGGCTTGACTAGCGTAAGCTTAACGAGGCCCTTCTGGGCGTTAGTGTGGGATGACGAGCAGCGGTTAGCCGAGTGGTGATGAGTACGCCAGAGGCCGACCGACTCCTGTCAGTATACTGGGAGGTTGAGCGTCTTCCACTTTTCTAGGAGCTTGAGGCACTCTTCTCTCATGTAGCCGGGGACGATCTCGATCTCAAGGCCCGCTATCTCCTTAAACTTCAGGGTGGGTAGCGGTATTTCGTTAAAGCCTAACTTGGCGACGTCGTCTATAGTGGTGCCGAAGTAGACTCTGCGTATTCTGGACCAGTGTATGGCTGCGAAGCACATGGGGCAGGGCTCGGTCGTGGAGTATATCTCGCAGCCTGAGAGGTTCCACGTCCCTAGTTTCTTAGCGGCTGCCCTGATGGCGTTTATCTCTGCGTGCGCTGTAGGGTCATTGTCCCGGAGCACAGTGTTGTGCGCCACCGCCACCACTTCGCCCCGTCTCACTATGCAGGCTCCGAAGGGCCCCCCTTCTCCCTTCTCTATTCCCTCGAGAGCGCTCTCTATAGCGAGAATCATGGGGTCCTTACGGGTTTTCTTCAAGGTTCTCACGCCCCTGTGAAGCGCACGGAGCCTCTAAATCCTTTGCCGCTGGCCTTTTAGGTGCTTACGTGCAAGGTTCCGCGTGGCGTCGCTATCGGTTGTGATTAGGACGCTCCTCAAGACCTACAAGCCGAGGCCCTGGTGGGAGCGTGTGCCTCCCCTAGAGCTTCTCGTCGCCGTGATACTATCTCAGAGGACTAACTGGCGGAACGCCCGCAGAGCGCTCGAGCGTCTTAAGGAGAGGTTCGGCGCCGTGGACAGGCTAGCGGAGGCCAGCGTTGAGGAGATAGAGGACGCCATAAGGCCCGCTGGCCTATACAGGTCGCGTGCCTCGGTCCTGCGCGAGGTGGCCTGCGCCTTTGGAGGTAGCAGGATAGAGGACCTACTCAGCCTCCCTTATGAGGAGGCTAAGAGGAGGCTCATGTCGGTGAGGGGTATTGGCCCTAAGACCGCCGACGTCTTCCTTATGCTAGCTAGAGGAGAGCCTGTGCTACCGGTAGACACTCACATACGCAGGGTTCTCGTGAGGCTAGGCTTTGCGAGTGGCAGAGAGGGTTATGAGGAGCTGAGGGCTTCGCTTGAGTCAGAGGTCCCACCTGAGGACAGGCTGAGAGCACACCTAGCTCTCGTGGCTTTCGGTAGGGAAGTCTGTAGGCCTGTCTCGCCGAGGTGTGACATATGCCCCTTTTCTGCTTGGTGCCCTTCTTCGATAAAACCAAAAAGGAAAACCAGATAATAGTGGCTGTTTCATTTTCAATATCCACGAGATAATGGATATCTAAAGCTGAGGGTCGCTATGCACGATGCCTGTGTTCAAGCATAGAGAGAAGCTCTCTCCACGCTACATACCAGACAAGCTCCCTCACAGAGAGCGCGAGCTAGGCTTCTTAGTGAAGTTCTTCAAAGACTTAATGCCGGGATCGGGGTCTCCCGCGTACACTGGAGTAGTCCAGCTACAAGGGGCGCCGGGTCTGGGAAAGACTAGCGTTGCTGTAAACGCGGCTAGGTTCCTTGTGAGGGAAGCGAGCGAGAGGGGGATCAATCTTCACCATGTCCACTTGAACTTAGGTCTTGAGGCGGCTCCCGGGTCAAAGTTCGTCTTCTACAGTAGGCTCGCCGCTAAAGTAGACCCGCACCTAGTCTCGAGAAGCATCAGCCCTGAGGAGCTACTCATGTCGATGCTGAACTACCTAAAGAGGAAGAACCTCTATCTCTTCGTAGTTATAGACGAGGTAGACTACTACGTCAAGAAGACGGGCGGAAGAGCTGACTTGATCTTTGAGCTTACGAGACTAGACGAGGTAAGCCCAGGTGAGCCCTCGAACGTAGTCGGCATGGTCTTCATAGCTCGAGACAGTAAGTGGAGGTCTAAGCTGGACCCTGCAGCGAGAAGCTCGCTAGGCAACGTCATACTAGACTTCGCCCCATACACTCCGTCTCATTTATTCGACATTATAAGCTACAGGGTCTCTCTCGCCTTCAGAGAAGGAGCGGTCAGCAACGAGGTCCTAGAGTACGTCGTGGACATAACGTACAACCACGCGAGGAGCGACGTCCGCTTCGCCCTAGACATCTTGAGCTACGCCGGGACGCTTGCCGAGAACGAGGGGTCGAGCAGGGTCACGCTCGACCACATAAGGGAGGCCGTGAGGAGGTATGAGCCTCCTCTCACGAGCGAAGACATCGAGGCTTTAAGCGACGAGGAGAGGCTAGTCCTACTCGCAGTAGCCAGGGCTCTCAGCTCGTCTAAGACGCCCTATGTCGGAATAGAGGAGATATGGTCAGAGTACTCTTCTCTCTACGAGGTCAGAAAGAGGAGGGCTAGGAGGAAGAAGTTCTTCGAGGCTCTACACTCCCTTTACAGCAGGGGGATAGTGAACACTAAAGGCGTGATGGTCGAGATTCCCGGAGTGCCGGTCGAGAGGCTCAGGCACTTCCTCGAGTCCATTGTTGAGAGGCTCTCCTAGACTGAGTAGTTTTTAACTGCGCGTTATGGTATATGCTGAGAGCATGGTGAGGCGCTCACGTGGTGACATTCCCAGCCTAGTACTCTTACTGCTTGCGCTCATACTCCTAACGCTCTTGCTCTACAGGCCTCAGCCAGTGCAGCAAGATAGTGGGCCGAAGATAGAGGACGCGCCTGAGCTCATCGTAAAGGCTGTCGTATACCTCAACGACTCTGCGAGAAAGCTTTCGTGCTCCCTTAGAGATGGCGATTGTCCAAGCGTAGGCAGTAAAGACGAAGCATTGCAGCTACGTGACGAGCTACTAACTTTAGCTGAGTCTCCGCAGCTCGGGTCAGGTGACTTCGCCGAGTCCCTGAGAGAGTCGCTGAAGAGCTACGCGCACATAGCTGAGGCTGCGGCTAGTATCTACGAGGCTGCAGAGAGCCTCGATAGAGTCGAGAAGGACGTAAAGGAGGTTCTAAGCCTGCTCTTAGAGTGCAACGTAA
Source organism: uncultured Thermofilaceae archaeon (assembly GCA_964587325.1). Lineage (GTDB taxonomy): Archaea > Thermoproteota > Thermoprotei > Thermofilales > JAPDKD01 > CAZFWY01. The sequence goes on from CAZPLI010000063.1 coordinate 7,955, forward strand.
CCGAGGCTCTAAGCAAGTGGATGGACATCTTCGACAAGGTAAAAGAGGGAGTAAGGGACCTAGGAAGGGCCTCGCTAGCTCTCTCGTTGGTCAACAAGAGCGCTCTGCCTAGAGGGGCTAGGCGAAGTGTCACGCGTAATGGAGATCGTGCTAAGAGACCCGGAGGGATTTCGAGAACTATGTCTTTCAAAACGAGGCTGTAAGCCCTGTAACCTTGAACCGGATAGAGTAGCTGCAATACTCTCAGCCCTAAGTAGGGTAAGGGCGTCACGCGGCGGCCCCTTCTCCTACGAGATATCGAGAATCGTATCGTTCATGCTAGGCGGAGAGACGGGGAGTGAGAACGAGGGGGGAGGATCCGGTGCCGGTTACGGCCAGCCTCCCACAGACGATTGAGCTAGGAAATCCCGAAGCATTAAGCCTAGTACTGCCACTCACTATTCTCGCTCTGTACCTACACTTCAGATCATCTAGAACCATAAAGTTGCTATCCTCTGCGCTGGGGGTCCGGAAAAAGTCTTCAAGTTTGGGGCTAGCGGCTAAGTTGCTTGTCGTAGTCTTGCTCTCCCTTTCTGCGGCATCTCCTGCTCTAGTGTACGTAGACAGAGTGCCCGTGTCGCTCGACAACATAGACTTGCTTGCAGGGAGAAGCGTCCTGCACGTGGTAGTATTAGATGTCTCGAGGAGCATGAGCTATGCCGAGGGCGTGCTGTGCAGGGAGGATCTCGCGCTGGCGGCTGTGAAAGAGTACGTGGCGGCACTTCACAAGGGGGACCGCGTAATGTTTCTGCTGTTTTCTCGTAACGTGTCGCCCTACGGTCCATTTGCGCCATCTGAGGCAGCAAGGGCCCTCGAGAACGTAACGGCTGAGGGGAAGTACTCGGCAGTAGGCGATGCGCTCTTAGCGGCGCTGACCTATGCGTCGCTCTCGCCAAGACCCTCGGTAGTCATTCTGC
>CAZPLI010000064.1:0-8691 GCA_964587325.1 uncultured Thermofilaceae archaeon
GCTCTCTGAGAAGCTGTAGAGCGAACACACCGGCAACCTTGAAGGCTACGGGGTGCACATATCGCGAGTCGTCGAGTGCCGTGTGCATGTCGTGGGAAGGCCCCCCGCCCCTGTACATGTTGAAGACTGGCACCCCTTTGTGAGCGAAGGGTGTGCCGTCGGAGCTCATGACGTCCTCTGTTACCCTGACTTTAAGCCCCATTCTCTTGGCCAGGGTTTCCGCATAGGTAGCCATCTTAGGGTTACCGGTAACTATGCAGCTGCACGTCCCTATGGCCTGGCCGTGGACGTCGAGGTTAATTACTGCCTTGATGTTTTCAAGCTCCTTTTCATGAGCCTCTACATAGTGTAGTGAGCCTCTGAGCCCTAGCTCCTCGGCTGCCGTAAACAGGAAACGGACTGTTCTCTTTGGCCTCTCGCTGGCTAGGGCTTTTGCGAGAGCTAGAGCGAGCGCTACACCGCCAGCGTTATCTATAGCTCCGGGCACGCCTCGCTCCGAGTCATAGTGTGCCGTAACCATAATCACCTCGTCGGGGTACTTTGACCCTTCAATCTCGGTCAATATGTTGTATGTCTCTACCTCGCTGTATTCCTGCCTCAGCACGACCCTGACGCGCTCGGCCTCCAGTAGCCTGACTGCGTCGTTGTACTTAACGTAGACAGCTGGTAACTGTCCTCTGTCCTCTAGCCATTCGTAGGGCACGTCAAGTCGTGAGAGCTTACGGTGAGGCGAGGACTCTGATATCACGAGAGCGCTTGCCCTCTTAGCTAAGAACTCCCAGTCCTCCGGTGAAGGGCGTACAGCGGCCAGCGCGACCCAACCACTATCTGAGGGCATTAGTGCTCTGTCGCCGGACTCGACGTATGCTATTCTGCCCTCAACCCCCTCTTCTCCTGTTGAGCCGCTGAAGCCGATACCACTACACTCAACTTCGCCGAGCGGAGGCTTAGTGACCTCCAGTGACTCTTCAAGGATCTTGTAAGTCTTGACTTTGAAGCCTTCAAGGGAGGGTGAAAGGCCTAAAGTTTTCAGCTCGGAGACTATGATTTCTCTAGCCCTCCTCTCGCCCTCAGTACCTGTGAAGCGGGGTTCCTTAGATAGTTCTAGAACGATTCTGCACGCGTACATTGAGTCAAACGTACCGCCTCACCCCACGTTAAACTGTTGAGGAGGGATATAACGTGCTCTTTTTATCAACGAACAGGCTAGTAAAACACAAGGACGTGGCTGGAGGTTAGTGCGCGTGCTAAGAATAAGATACAGGCTATGGATAGAGAAGGACGGCAGGCCCGTACTGGGAAAGGGCGGCGCCGAGCTACTCAGAGCTATCAAGGAGGAGGGGTCACTCTCGGCAGCCGCTCGCAAGCTCGGCATGTCCTATGTGTTCGCATGGGAGTACGTGCATAGAATCCAGACTACCCTAGGTAGCCCCGTTGTCGAGGCTAGGAGGGGTGGTAGGCAGGGCGGTAGCACTACGCTAACAGAGACAGGCGAGAAGCTACTGAGGCTGTACGAGGAGGCAGAGAAAGCCGTCGAGCAAGTCCTACGCAGGATAATGGGCGAGGTTACTCTGTAACCACTTTAAGGTCCGTCAGTACGAACTTAAGCTGGCCGGTCACGGCTTCTGCTCTGAGTCTAAGCTTTACAATAGGTTTCTCGACGGTTTTAATGCCGAGAGGTATCTCTACCCTCTTTGAGTCCCTACCTTTGCCCACAGTAGTCTTAAGGCTACTCGCCAACAACGTACACTCCTTGTCAAAGTAGACCTTGCCCTCCTCTGTCATAATGCGGATTTCTAGCGCTATGCGCCCGGTCCAGTTACTGTACTCGTAGACCATGTAGCCCTCGATGAGCTTAATGAAAGCTGGCTCCTCAAGCTTGACCTCGTGGACCCACTCGACTAGGTGAGGTCCTTTCAGTCTGTCTAGCTCTCTCTCGAAAACTTCCACTATCTTTTTCTCGGGCATAGCGAGTCTAAATACATCTTATAACGTATATTTACATTGCCTCGATAAGGCTCACGGGATTATCTCGACCGTGTTGTTGAAGGGAGGGTACTCTAGCTCCTCTAGTGTTAGCTTGCTTCGGAGAAGACGCCTGAACACTGGTAGAGAGTCAAGCAGTAGGTCTAGCAGGTAGGCAGTGGCATTGCATACTTTCCTGAACCCCTCCTCTCCCCATAGCCTCTCCTTATAGGCGTATAAGCACCTCCCACCGCACAGCCTGAAGTACTCGCAACGTGTACACGGCTCACCAACGGTTACTCTCCTCAAGTCCCTGAGGGTCGAGTTCCATATGCTCCCTACTTCGGCCCATTTCTCGTACACGGCTATGGGGCACGCCAGTACTCTCCCGTCTGTGGAGATAGCGAAGGCCTCGGTCCCCGAGCCACAGGGTGGGGCTGGCAGAGGGGTTCTAGTCAGGGCAGCGTAGACTAAGGCCTTGAAGGGGGCTATTCCAAGCACTCGACCGCGTTCTGCCTCTCTAACCCATAGCGCCACGAGCCTTCTGAGTCCCGGCTTGTAGACCCTGTCCAGCCAGGAGTCGAAGTCCTTCCACCTGTCGCTCCACACCACGTCGAGCTGCCAGTGTACGTGGTCGAAGAGGCCCAGCGAGAGCAGGTGAGTTACGTCTCTGTATATATCGCTCTCCTCGCTCACTGCCATTCGCGCTATGAGGTCGCCGCGGAACCCTGCTTCGCTTCTGAGCCAGCGGGCAGCATTCAGCACAGCCCTATAGACGCCCCGCCCTCTGTAGTAGTCAGTAACGTCTTCTGGGCCGTCTATAGACAGCAGGACCGCGTCGAAGCGGCGCCAGTAGGCCGGCGGCAGCTTGCGTACTAGGAGCCCGTTGGTCTGTATCACGAACCTGGCTTTAGGCACTAGGTCCATCACGCGCTTAATGAACTCGGTATTGAGTAGGGGCTCGCCGCCGTAGAAGGCTATTATGGGCTCAGGATCTTGAGAGATGAAATCGGCTACGAGTTCGGGAGGGTACTTTACCTTCCATGGGACGACATGTGGGGGGAAGCTTCCCCCACAGTACCTGCAAGAGAGGTTACACTTACCCGTAGTAAAAATAATGTAAAGCAGGGGTGTCCACCCTGCTACTCCAGCCTTTTCACTCCTATTCTGATAGTGTATCCTGAGATCTCCCAGTCCTTGACTAGGTCTCCAACTACGTCCTCTTCTCTCTCTACTATGGTTAGAGTCTTGGCCCTAGCCTCGCTAGCCACGTAGTCGGCTTTCTTCTCGAGAAGCTCTCTAGCCTCCTCAGGCAAGTACACCTTCACGTCGATGTAGGCGTCTACGGGGAGGTCGAGCATCTTCCTCATGAACTGGATTCTTCTAAGCACGTCTCTGGCGAAGCCCTCTGCGAGCTCCTCTGGCCCCATTCTAGTGTCGATGACTACGAGGCCAGCGCTAAACTCCTCTCCCACGAAGCCCTCTGCGTACTCCTCGGAGAACTCCACCATGTCCTTGGTGATCTTGAGCTGCTCCCCGGACGTGGTCTCCAGTACGGCTTCTCCCTTCTCCTCTAGCTCTCTCCTCAGCCTCTCGGCGTCTGCGCTCTCTATCAGCTTGGCTACTTCTGCGGTTTTGTCCCTGAACACGGGGCCTAAGGCCTTGTAAACGGCCTTAGCCGAGACTTTAACGAATTTGTTCTTCTCCGAGAGCGGTAGCACTTTGACCTCCTTGACATTGGCCTGAGACGACAAGACCTTCTCGAGCAGGCTGACGGCTCTCGCCACGTCCACCGCATCGGTAAGCACATATAGGGCGGGCAGGGGTTGCCTCAGTTTCACGCCAGCTTTCATCCTGGCAGCAGCTGCTCTCTCCACAAGCTCCTTGGCAACCTTCATTGCGGCCTCTAGCTCGTCGTCTATGAAGTCCTCGCGGGCCTCAGGCCACGGGAGCATGTGTACGCTCTCCGGGTCGCTGCTCAGGGCCCTAAAAGCGTCCCTGTAGATTTTCTCCGTAACGAAGGGTATTATCGGGGCGGCCAGAACTAGGAACTTCCGAAGGGCGTAGTAGAGCGTGGCGTAGGCGGCCAGCTTGTCGGGGTCTTCCTTCTCGACCCAGACTCTAGGCCTGATGAGCCTCACGTACCACCGGCTCACGTCCTCCACTATGAACTCCCTGAGCGCTCTCGCCGCTCTGTGAACCTCGTAGCTCTCCATGTACCTGGTCACGTCTCTAGCCAGCCTCTCGACTCTCGACAGTAGCCACTTGTCCTCGGGCCTCATCTTGTCTAGGTACCTGTCCACGGGGTGCTTCTCGGGGTCGAAGCCGTCGAGGTTCATGTAGGTCGTCGCGAAGACGTAGACGTTCCAGAGGATGTTCAGGTCGTCGTAGACTTCCGCCAGCCCTTTCCACGAGAACCTAAGGTCCTCCCAGACGGTGTTCCTAAGCACGTACCAGCGTAGAACGTCTCTACTCCCCTTCTCGAACTTTAGCACTTGCTGGGGCGGCACGTAGTTGCCGAGCGACTTGTGCATCTCCCTGCCCTTCTCGTCTAGGGCGAAGCCGTGCATGAGCACGGCCTTGTAGGGCGCCCTGCCGAAGGTTATCAGGCTACACCTGAGCAGGGAGAAGAACCAGCCGCTTATCTGGTCGTGCCCCTCAGTTATGAAGTCCACAGGCCAGTACTTCTCGAACTTCTCCTTGCTTAGCGGGTAGCCAAGGGACGCGTAGAACGCCACGCCGGAGTCAAGCCACACGTCCAGTACGTCGGGCACTCTCCTCATCTCGCCGCCGCACTTGGGGCACTTGAACACTACTTCGTCTATCCACGGCTTGTGCAGGTCTTTGAGTTCTAGCTTCCTGCCGGCGAGCTCTTCTAGCTCGGCAAGCGAGCCGACCACGACTCTATGGCCGCAGGACTTGCAGACCCATATCGGCACTGGAGTGCCCCAGTACCTCTGCCTCGATATCACCCAGTCTCTGAGGCCTTGGAGCCAGTTCCTGAACCTCGCGTAGCCAGCCCACTCGGGCACCCACTTGACCTTCGCCGCTTCCTCTAGGAACTTCTCCTTGAGCTGCGTCACTCTGATGTACCACTGAGGTACAGCTCTCAGTATTAGGGGGGTCTTGCACCTCCAGCACACAGGGTACCTGTGCGTGACCGTGCCGGCGTAGAAGAGCAGACCCTTCCTCCTTAGGTCCTCTATTATCTCCCTGTTGGCCTCTCTGACGGGCTTACCTGCGTACTTGCCCGCTTCTTCAGTAAAGACGCCTCGGTCGTCGACGGGTGCCACTACTGGTAGGCCATACCTCATTCCTACTTCGTAGTCCTCCTCGCCGTGCCCAGGGGCTATGTGCACTAGCCCTGTACCCTCTTCGGCAGTAACGTACTCCTCCGAGAGCACTATCTTGTGAGCGCCCTTAAGCTCGCGCTGAATCTTGACCTCCTCTTTAAGCGGGGGCTCGTACTCGAGCCCCTCCAGCTCCCTCCCCTTTACGGTTGCTACTACCCGGTACTCCTTGACGCCAGCCTCGGCCATGACGGCTTCTAGCCTCTCTTTAGCGATCAGTAGCTTCTCGGCGTCAACCTCCACCCACACGTAGTCAAAGTCCGGGTGAGCCATTACGGCGACGTTTGCAGGGAGAGTCCACGGAGTGGTAGTCCAGATCAGGATGTACTCGCCCTTCCTCCCCTTCACTGGGAACTTGACGTATATCGAGGGGTCCGTGAGCATCCTGTACTCGCTCACCTCGTAGTCAGCCAGCGTGGTCTCGCAGCGCGGGCACCAGTGCACGACCTTAACGCCGCGCTCCAGTAAGCCTCTCTCCTCGGCGCACTTGATGAGCCACCAGGCCGCCTGTATGTATTCAGGCGTGAGTGTGAGGTAGGGTCGCTCCCAGTCCATCGAGACGCCGAAGTTCTTGAAGTGCTCTGTCATGGCCCTGACATTGCTGAGAGCGAACTCCTCGCACGCCCTGACGAACTTGTCAACCCCGTACTCCTCGATGTCCTTCTTACTCCTGAAGCCCAGTTTCTGCTCCACTTTTACCTCTATGGGCAGGCCGTGGCAGTCGTAGCCAGGCTGGTCATTGACGTCGTAGCCTCTCATCCTCCAGAACCTGATGACCGAGTCCTTCAACACCTTGTTCCACACAGTGCCTATGTGGGGAGTGTCTGAGGAGGGGTAGGGAGGCCCGTCGAGGAAGTAGAACTTAGGCCTGCCGCGTAGCTTCTCTCTGAGCTTCTCGTACACTCTCGCTTCGTCCCAGTACCTTAGTATCTCAGGCTCGAACTTCTTAGGCTCGTACCGCTGAGGCAGACTACCTACGCGAGTCAAGATAGAAGCCACCCCCACAAGCACTATTAACTAGGCCGATAGAAATCTGAGGACCCCTATATCCCAGGACACAGGCCACCGTGGATAATAGGGGTCACCGGCTTAGACTGGCAAAGGCGGCTATATAAGTCTTAGCGCAGGCCGCGTGGATGACGTAGTTAGTGAATAATTATGGTCATTATCCGGTGTTAGGGACCTAAAAGAGACTTGCAGAGTCGAGGAGCTCTCTCCTTCTCGGGACGTGACTAGGTAGGTTTTAACTAGTCACTTCCCCCTTACGGTTTCCTTCTAAACGCCTGCGCTCTTGGGAATAGCTCATTACTGCGCCTATAACGCTCTTCAGTTTCTCCACGTGTTCCACGTACGCCCGCGCTCCTTCAGGGGTTAGGGAGACTAGCGTCCGTGGTCCCTTAAGTGTCAACACTTTCTTGTGCTCGACGTAGCCGGCCTCCTCCAACCTCCTTAAGTGCGTGCTTAGGGGGCCGTAGGACAGTCTTAAGGCCTTGGCGAGGTCTCCGATTGTCATAGGGCCGAGCGCGAAGAGAACCGTGACTATTGCGAACCTGGTAGGGTGACCTAACAAGGTGTCAAGCTCGAGGAGGGTTTTAGCGAGCGCATCATCGCTCGTCATGTCAGTTTCTCCGCTCGCTTTAGCTCGATCATGGCGGCAACAAGGTATACTACTAGGGCAGTAATAACCGCGACGTGAGCCGGGGGAAGTCCCGTTCTCGACTTCAACGCGACAGCCGCCGGAATAGGTGATGCTGCAGCATTAAGGACAGCTGTCACTCGGTGAGAGACTGTAGCGAACTCTGACGAGCGCCTAGCTAGAGGGATCTCGAAAAACAAGGCCTCTAGCACGTGCGCTACAGTCAAACCATAGAACCAGGCGTAGGAGTACCAATGCGGGAGAGGAGGAGGTATTAGGTAGACCACTGTGATGGGTATGGCATATACCAGAGGTATTAAGCGGTATATTTTCTTCGAATTGTCTTTACGTAAGACCACTATATTGAGCGTTCTTACAGATTTAACGTAGCTCCTCCAGATGAACGAAGCTATAAGGTACAGCGGGATAAAGAAGGAGAGGAAGAAAACCACTGGAAGCAAGGGTACTGCCTTCCATCCCCCGGGAGCTACAAGGCTTACAGTCTGCCACATCATGTACAGTACTGCCACACCCAGCCCCACGGCGAGCTGAGTAGCTGCAGTAAAGACTCTGTACCTGTAAGCCGTGAGTCTCTTAGCGAGGTCGGCTAGATCGACGTAATCTTTGACACTCGGTGTACTCACGGTCAACCCTCCACCATCCTTACGACTCTTCTCTTAAATAGTAGCGTCGAGACGGCTAGTAGCGCTACACTGAGCGCAGCAGTAATGAGCACCGGCACTAAGTAGGCTCCTATGCCTCTGCCGTAGCAGCTGACCTCCACCACGGCGTACATCAAGTTGGAAAACGGGTTGATATCAGCGAACCACTTGATCTCTGGCGGCATCATGAACTTCGGCACCCAAAAGCCGCCCATCATCATAGTCGGCCATATTATGGCGTTTGCCGCAAGGTTGGCAGCTTCAGATGACCTCACTAGCAGGCCTATGAGGACCCCTATGCTCATGGCGAGCACTGCCGCGTCGAGCATTATCACGAGTACCGAGGCAGTCTCGGGGGCTACCAGGCCGTGAGTAAACCTGGCCCCAAGGGCGAATAGACCCCAGAGCAGAATTAAGACGCTCGTTATTGTGTTTATGACTAGGGTCGCCAGCATTTTGCCAACATAGAGCTCAGTAGGCCTTACGCTAGTGGACAACACCCTCCTCATGTAGCCCTCGCCGAACTCTGCAGATACCGAGACAGCGGCGCCTAGGACGCCGTTGAACATGAACATCATGAAGATCACTGAGAGCGTCATCCAGCCTATCACGTAGGGCCTGATCTCCTTCGCTTTCTCGACGCCCTTAGGCCTAACCTCGACCCACTCGATCTCCGTGTTGTTAGCGTACTTGCTCAGGGCGATCTTCAGTAGCGCTAGGTTCACGGTTATGTTAGGGTGCAGGGGCGCTTCTCTCAGCAGGGCGTTCAAGCCCTCCGAGGACTCAGCCAGCTCTTCTAGGTACTTGACCGTCTCAGGGTCCAGCCTCGCGTGCGCGAGCGAGGCCTGTAGACCGCGAGAGGCCCTGACTAGCCGCTCTAGGTAGGCGTAGACCTGTGGGTTTAATGGTGCGGAGTTAACAGCGGCGTCTATCTCCTGAGCAGCGTAGCTAGCGACGTTGACACTAACGAAGTTGGCGCTCGCGTTGAAGAACCAGCCGAGAGAGAGCATGACCATGTTCTCGCCTGTGGGGTCGGGGGTGCCTCTCAGGACGTAGACTCTGGCCTTCAGCGTTAGGT
>CAZPLI010000065.1:0-8580 GCA_964587325.1 uncultured Thermofilaceae archaeon
TGATGGGGCTGCACAGCGTATACGAAGCCTTCGTAATGTCAGTCGGCGCGATGATTGGGGACTGCGCAGGGTCCTTTGTTAAGCGTAGGTTAAAGCTTAGGCCGGGTCAGCGAGCGTTAGTGCTAGACGAGCTTCCCTTCATCATAGTGGCGCTCCTCCTATACTCGGTCTGCGTTGAGCCTCTTAAGCTGGAGACTTGGGTAGCCTCAGTCCTCATAACACTGCCTCTGCACATACTAACGAACAGAATAGCTTCTATTCTCGGCCTCAGGTAGAAACTATTCTGTTCAGTGGACAATTTGAATGATAATTTTATTAGCGCGTCAAGTAAGAGCCTCCGTGTGGGGGACTCGACTTGAGTGCTGAGACTAAAGTCTGGAGAAGCAAGATAGCCCCTACCTGTAGGGGCGCGATTTTCAGGGCCAAGAGGTGGTTCTACGCGACCTTCTACTCTAAGAATGCCGACCCTGAGCTTAAGGAGAAGTCGAGGGAAAACTGGGCTAGACTAGCTAGGCAACTGGTCGAGAAGTCTAACGAGAGAGGAGTGTCGGACAAGGCAGCGAGAATAATCATATACTACACTGACGAGAGAGGAGTGTTTAACCCCATAAGAGCTGAGATAGAGGTCTACGAGCTAAAGCAGGTGGACAAGATAGAGATTACCGAGTTTTAGCGGCCGTATAAGTCTTGTAGAGCACGAGAATCGCTGCGAGGGTGAACGTAGAGACAACGGCTAGCGTCATGTACGTCTGGTAGAAGGGGAGACTTGAGGGCCCGGGGGAGAGTAGGTAGTTCCATACAACGTACAAGGCATACACCGCAACTGCTGCAAGCAATATGGTAAGCACTCCGAGATAGGTCCTTACAGTTACTTGCGGCGCCATGTTTCGCACCGGCACGGGTACTCTCGACTAACCTATTATCTTTTTGGCTCGCGACAAGTAACATGCATGAGAAGAAGCGATAAGTAGAAATTCGCGTCAGGTAAGTGAACGGCGATGTACGTAGCTCAGAAGAAGGTGGTACGGGCTGCTGGCAAGTACCTCTCGATGGCTCTCCCCTTCTACCTCGTCAACTCTCTGATAGCCGCAATGATAGTGTTCCTTTGGGGCAAGCCCTTCTTCGAAGTTAAGGTTGCATATGCTGTCGTCTGCCTCTTATCGCTCTTCCTACTGCTCATAACGAGGAAGATGCTTGAAGACTACGCTTTCGACTCATTTGAAAAGTGGTCAATCGTGGTCGGAGTCTTAGGCTTCGTAACAGGGTTAGTAGCCGGAGGAGCCTTAGTTCTGATCGCTCGAAGCAAGCTACTGAGCGAGCTGAGCTCCTAGCAACAATTCCTCCTAGCGACTTCCTCACAGACGAGTATTATGCAGTGACTAGTGAAGTAGGGGATCGGGCCCAAGCTCACCCGGGGAACTCCGTGAGCTTCTAGGAACCTTTCAGCCGCCCGATCCAGACCTATATGGTCACCTAGTATAAACGCTGCCGGGAACTGTATGTTTACTCGCCTGATATCATCTCCCCTCTCGTGGAGATAGTACACAGCGTAGCCTGCTTCTTCGAGCTCCCTGACTAGCTTCTCAAAGCCGAGCTTGGTAACCGCATACCCTGCAACCTTGCGACTAGCAAGCAAGGTATTGTAGAGCTCAGCGAACTCTCTCTCGCTGCGCGGAGGAGAAGCCTCAGCTCCATCAGCTATTAACGTGAGAGGGGGGCTAGGAGGCCCCTCCAGCACGGAGGCAAATAAAGTCGATTTACGTAGTGGCTGGCTCAGCGCAGCCATCAAGGACCTTGCAACTACGTCGATTCTACCGGCTGATGCAAGCCCCCGTGCCCTAACTGGTCCTGTCCACGCGCTCTGTGCTTTGACCACAAAGGCAAGCTTTCTTAAGGTGACTACCATAGCGACTCGATCTTCTTGCGCTCCTCCTCTGATCGTATCTTGATTATGCCTCTGTGGACTGCGCACCGTATACAGTAGGTCTTAGTGACCTTGTAGGTCGGTATTATTGCGCCCTGGTTACGCAGTTCTCTAGCCAGCTGAGGATCTATGACTGTGTAAGGCCTCGTGACCCTCACGGCCTTGGACCTCGGTACGAGAGCGCCGCATTCGTCGCACTGGACCATGTACTCGCGTCCCTTACCGCCCTTGTGCCTACCCCTGCTCTTACGCTTCTTCGGCATTAATCCCACCCTCGCGCTTCTAGGTAGGGGGTACTTATATCCGCACTGCTCTAAATTCCCTCCCGCTCCAGCCATGAGGGAGTGACTTTTGCACGTTCATCGTACTCCTTTAGCGCGAGATCATGGACTGAGCGCCTAGGCATAAGGTAGCCGAAGGGCGCAACGTACCTAGCGAGCACAGCGGCTCTGCAGGACTCACAAACTACTGCTCGAGGAGCGTTGATATAGCCGCATGAAAGACATAGGGCAGAGTCCCTGACTAGAGCGAACTCTAAGAGCCCGTGCCCGGTCACTCGCAAGAGCAACGTGTTCACAGTCTCGTAGCTAAGAGGGAGAGGATCTACTCTCAGGGTTGGCAAGGTAGCTATTCCCCGTTCTTGGAGCATAGCTTCCCTCCTTACTAAATCGTCAAACGTACTAGTGGAGAAAGAGAACAAACTTAAGCTGTTAAAGTACTGGATCCCCATGCCAGCCCCGCTTCTCGACAGTCTTGCTAGTGCTCGGTAAGGCTCGTCGCCCCTATGGAGAACTGTCACTTCTGCCTCGCCTCTGAACCCGTTCACGAGACTTTGCCAGGCGTCTAGCACTACTCTTTCAATCCTGGCTTTGACCCCTCGCTGAGCTAGCGCTGCCTCAAGCCCTACGAACCCTACGAGTCTACGTACGCGCGGGCTGGCGTCTAGGTACGCATGAAGTAAAGCTCTCAGGGACTTTCTCACCTCAGTCTCAGCTAGAATCTGAGATACCCTTTCCATGGTATCCAGTCCTCGCGCTATGAGTTCCTCGGGCGACAGAGCCTGACCACGCAGTAGTGCCGGAGCGACCACGGATGCCTGCGCCAACGTTAGGACAGGAGTTGAAGGAGGGGATTGAGAGGTGAACGTAACTGGAGCGCCTCGCATCAGCGCGTTAAGTACTCCGTTAGAATACTCGGTGGCGTCAATCCCTCCTGCACACACGACTAGCGATATTGCCTCGAGCTGAGGCCCAACAATACTTGAAAGCGCCTCTAGGGTCTCAGGTGACTCTACAACTAACTCCACTCTTCCTGGCGCTCCGTAGGCTGAATCTAGCGCTTCGACAACGTGTGCAAGCTCACGGGCCCCCCACTGAGTAAGCAGCGTATCTATACCCCATAGCCTAAGCTCACCAACAAAGGCAGACAGTTTGACTGCAAACTCTACCAGTTTGAGAGGATCAAAAGGCTGCTTGAAGTGGTTGAAGTCGAGCTCGAGCGAAAGAGCCCCCTTAATTATAGTCTCGGGCCTTCGCCAAGCTACTACTCCGTCCCTTACCAGATCAGATAGCTCTCCTTTGAGAATCTTAGCCACGGCGTACTGAGCCAGTACTATGTCTACTACTTCACTAAGCCTTCGCTGCCTAAATGAGTACACATTAGCATCTAGTTCTGCTCGACTACGTAAGTTCGCACTTGAAAGGCCGTATATAGCCGCTAGCGCGCGAGGACTCGCTCTCTCGCGCGTAGTTTCAATAAAAGACGCAAGTACCATTAGTGAGGTTTCAAGAAGCTCGCCCGCGTGCTCTCTTACAAACTCCTCGATCTCGGCTTGCGTACTTGATGCAAGTTCGCGGCCAAGCTCTCGCTCAATTCTGGCGAGTGCGATCGCTAAGTCTCCGACCCAACCTTCCTGAAGGACTATTGCAGCTTTGGCGGCTTCTTCCCCCCTAGCCACAGATCGAAGAGCCCCATAGAGCCTCCTACCGTAATCGGTTAAGACGTAGCCTCCGGCCATTAGCTTAACGACGCCTGCCTCTCTCAATTTGTTTAGGTGGTAACTCACTAGACTGGCACCTGCGCCTACAAGCTCAGCCAGCTCAGATGGGCTTAGAGGACCTCCTTTCCTGCCGAGCTCGTAAACGATCTTGAGCCTTACTTCGCAAGAGAGAAGCTTGAAAGTCTCGACGAGCTTACGATACTCCATGGGCTTTATTCTGCGCTTCTGGTCTTTAGAAATTGCTAGGAAGCCAGCTCTGTACGAGTGTGCGAAGCGCGCCCTCTATAAGAGCTTCCCGACCTTCAGCAGAGGCTAGCAACTTAGCCTCTCTCTCAACATACTCAGCCGTCTCAAGAGCCCACTTAGCCAGCTGTTCAGACACTACACCGCTTGACACAAGCTTGTCCAGTTTGTCCTCGTCTATTCGCCTAACCTCCTCTCCACTAACCACTACGTCGACTTCTAAGTCAACATAGCGAGCAGTAAGAGACATACCATGAGAGGACAGCTCTATTGGTGTGTTCACGTTTACAAAGTGGCCCTTGAGTACACCTTCACGGCTGAAGTAGCTATGGATTAGTATCGGCGAGAAGGGTGCTAGCACAGTGATTGCAATGTCGCCCGGAGTTCTTTCCACGTTAAGGCCATCGTACAGCCCTTTACCCTGAATCTGCCGCTTAACTACAATAACTTTACCAAAGCTCTCAACATCTCCCCGCAACTCTATGACTCTACCGTCAGGCTTCTCATGCAAAATGACTATTCGCTTAAAGCCGCGCTCCCTAAGCCTACGCAGGAAGTCTTTACATACTGACGCTCCTAAGCAGTCCTCACTGCAGCACGAGAAATCCGACTCGAGAAGGTCCACGATTCTCGAAACCTCCGGTCCAAGAGTTTTTAGGTGATGATGAAGTGCGAGAGTTCTCACTTTCGAGCGCCGAACAGCGTCCATCTTGACCTTTGCCTGTAGAGGCAGCACTACTACTGCTATCCGCTCACCCTCACTAAGCTTCGCCGGCCCCGTTGCTCGCTCACTCCGCTTTTCAAGCTCCTCAGCCTCCTTGTTCAGTCTGTCAAGCTCGCTCATCAACTCCTCTAGACTTGCCTTGCTTGCACTGCTCCTCCATCTAACACCCCAGCCTTCCCTAACCATTTTGGAGGCGAGTGACAGTAAGTCGGCAAGCTTCTCAGCATCTCTTATAAACCTACTAAAAGAGAACTTCCCGCCCTTGATCAGCCTCGCGTAAGTCCCGACCACAGCGAGACCAGGGTCTAGTAGAGGCGGAGAAGCCAGAGGAGCCACTACATGTGCCTCAACAAGCGAGCCCTCGGCAAGTCCTCCACCAGCTCTAAGGAGTCCCTTAACCCCCTCAGGAAGCTCTACCTCGTACCCTCCAGCTGTACGCCTAATAACCCTACATTTATATGATGAAAAATACCCCAACTTAGACTCTCTCACTATCACCCACTCAGCCGCCTCTCTGAGAGCCTCCACAACCTCTGTAAACAGAGGGTCCGACCCTAGCACTACAAGGCCGTGTTTATCTTCACGATCTTTCACAGTTACTGCAGCAGCCCTCGCAGGACTAAGCTCTGGAAAACGCTCGAGTATGGGCTCCGTGGGGTCGGCGACGGGTATACCCTTAGACAGCAATAGCTGGGTAATCGCTGTACAGTAGATGCCCCGGACACGTACTCCCAGATTCTCCTCGCTAGCTGGCGTCGACAAAGCCTAGTCCCTTATCTGCTCCAATAGTGCGATAGCGTGCCATATTGCGGTACGAGCGTACTGAGGCGCGTTCGGATCCATCGATATTTCGTCGAGGCGCGATATCGCGTTAGCAGCCCTAAGACCAACGCTCATTTTCTGGTCAAGTAGCATCTCAATAGACTCTGAGCACGCCCTACGTATGTTACGAGGTACCCCGGGGTCCTCGGCTATCCTCTTTAGGATCTGGATAGCCTCGCGTATTTGAGCTGGCTCCTCAGACAAGCCTCACACCCCCACAACGTTTTAAGGGGTTCTTGTAGGGGGGTTCCACAGTATGATTTAAGCGCTTCGCCGCTACCTGCGCCCACCCTTAGCGTAGACCTTAGTCCACTTTAGCTTGGTGGGGTTCCTACGGAGCTTCAGCATGTTCTTAAAGCACTTACTCGAGCAGAACCTGTAGATTGTTCCGTCGTTCTTTACGTACATCATCCCTGTGCCGGGCTTTATCACTCCGCCGCAGAACGAGCACTTGTATATCTTCGGCATACTCCATACACCCAACGCGCTAGTCCTAACGAGTTCTTAAAGCTTGCCTTTAGGGAGCGCGTGCACCGAGTAGAGAAAGAAGAGCGAGCCCTAGTATTGCACCCCAGGCGGCGAGCGACGAATACTGGCTTATAAGGCCCGCTTCGGCGCCAGCCCTGGTCAGAGAGAATACCTTTACAAGCATTGCCACGAAGACTGCTATTACGACCGGTAGGGCTACGGAGGGCCCATGACATGACATGAAAAGTGCTCCGAGAACCACGCCAGCAGGGCTCAACGGAATACTCCTGGAGGCGGCAAGTTGTACGAGAGCTGCCACTAGCGTCACGAGGCACCCCACAACAAGCGGCACGGCTTCTACAGTAGGTGTTACGACGGGTTGCCACGGAGCAGCGTGAAGAGAGGGGCTTACCTTATAGTGCCATGCTAGGATCGACGACGCAAAGGGGCACAGGGCTGCCACGAGCGCGATAGGTGCCGCTCCTCTGAACTTCTTAACCTCACCGGCCTCGTCGAGCATTACCAGTGCTAAGAAGGTTAGTGCGTAGAGTTGAGGAATCGAGACAACGTAAAGCAGAGATGAGAGGAACTGGTCTCTCAGCCCTAGTACATAGCCCAAGGCGCGTATAAGGGCTGGTGTCAAGGTGACCGTACCGATGAGATAGCAAAGCTCGGACACTATAATAGCCGTGTAATCTCCCTCTAGTCTTAGCATCAAGAGCGACGAAACTACGGATAGAACAATGAACGCCACTATATAGAACGCCGAGAAAAACGATGCTAGGAACACAAGGACTGGAGTCATAAAGGCTATTGAGATAAGTGTAAGGGTTGCGGGAGCGGGCAGGTGAACATCGTAGCCAGGATACCCTCTACGCGCTAAAACGTACAGGAGAAGTATGTACGCTAAAAGCCCTACCTGTGCTCCCATAGAAAAACTAGTGCCTCCTACCAGCGCTCCGACAGCCCCTGCGACAACGCCTACCGCGAAGGAAAATGTTGATAAGAGGCCCAGGGAGGCTGCTAGCGTAGCTACACCAGCTGCAGGATTTAGGGACCCAGGAAAGTATGCAAGCAGGACCGCCAGCAGTATGAGGACGAAGCCGATGCGCTTACCGGCAATTACTGACCTAGCAGTGGTTGAAACTGAACGAGCAAGGGGGCATGGCACTTTCTCAACAATCATCCACGAGTGGCGAAAGAGCAGGTATGACGCGTACATCAACAATACGTGTGAGGCTACGAGCAACGACCACATAGCCGAAAGCAGCAGGTAGACACCATACTCCCTGCCACGAATATCGCTTAGAAGTTCGATGGCTAGGGGAGTGGAGGGCAACTGACCGACTTTAGCCAGGTTTAGCAGGGACACGGGCGCATAGAGGGCTACTTCACGGCTCGAAACTACCGAGGCTACTAGTAGTACTGCAGCCGAAGTAGCCGCCATTCTCCTCTTGCCGGCCGCTAAGAGCAGCGAGTAAGCCAGTACTGATAACACGCAGCTAACTAGGTAAGGTTTCGCTACACTAAAGCCTAACGTGAGGCCTATTGCTGCTGAGATTACAAGTACTGCGAAGCTTACTAGTGCTTTAAACACTTATTCTGCCCCTCCTTAGCTCACACAGGAATGCTAAGCCAGGCTTCTCCCTAGAGTAGTGGTTCCTCAGCACAGGACACCCATTACCTCCCCTTTCACAGTACGACCTAAGCTTATCCCTCCTCTTCCTCCAGTCTTCTGGGGAGAGCAGGACACATCGCCTGCCTAAAGCTGTGCTTACGTAGAACTTGCAAGCACCAGGCGCCATGCCACGTCGCCCCAGCGACGAAGACTTACTTGTAGGCTTCGATTAACATTGCGGGGCGACTAGTTATGCCAGCTAACCTGCCTCCCGAGGCCAAGGCCAAGTGGCTCAAAGTGTCGGAGGCAAAAACGCCCGAGGAGAAATTGAAGGCGCTGGAGGAGTTCCTATCAGTTGTCCCCAAGCATAAGGGTACTGAGAAACTCAGGCGTCAGATAAAGAGACAGATGGCCCTGCTGAGAAGAGAGATCGAGGCGCGACGCCAGAAGAAAGGCAGGAGATTCAGCTTCTTTGTGGAAAAGGAGGGCGACGTCCAACTAGTGCTCTTAGGCTTTCCGAACAGTGGTAAGAGCACGTTGCTGAAGTCGCTCACGAGGGCTAGCGTAGAGGCCTCTCCAGAGCCCTTCGAGACCAAAAAGCCTACACCGGGAATGCTGAAGTGGGAGGGCGTCTACTTCCAGCTGGTCGACACGCCTTCCATAATGGAGGGCGCCGCCAAGGGAGCTGGTCTAGGGGTCCAAGTACTGTCTATGGCGAGGAATGCGGATGGTCTGATTCTAGTGATCGACCTGTCGGCAGGACCAGAGTACCAGTTACGGAC
>CAZPLI010000066.1:0-8566 GCA_964587325.1 uncultured Thermofilaceae archaeon
GGATTAGGCACAGAGTCCGTCGCTATGAACGCATCGATACCGGCAGCGTAAAGCTTAGCCTCGGCCCCCGAGACCAGCAGCGCATGAGTACATGCAGCATAAACCCTAGGGGCCCCCACAGCTTTGAGCAATCGTGCAGTCTCCGCCAGTGTCCCGCCAGTACTGACAATGTCGTCAATTATTAGCACATCTCGACCAGTTACATCGGCAGCACCCATCACTCTTACCTCCTCATCACTACTACGTTCTTTCCTGAGCACAATATACTCGGCGTTTACAGCCTCCGCTGCTATTCTCGCCCACTGCTCAGCCTCTTCATCAGGTCCTACGATGAGGGGGGCCTTTAAGCTAAATTCTTCGACAGCTGCTTTTGCCAGCTCACCGGCAGCTGTTAAGTTCCTCACCCTCACTCTGAAGAGTTCGCTAGGCGACCTAAACCTGTGCAGATGGAGATCTACGGTTATTAGGGTGCTGACTTCACACCACTCCATTAGTTCCGCCACAATTTTGGCGCTTAAAGCCTCTCCAGGTTTAAATCGGCTGTCCTGACGCATATAGGGGAGATAAGGGATAACAGCAATTATCTCGCTGGCACCGAGATCTTTCAGAGTCTTTGAAGCCAGCAAAAACTCAGCTAAATACTCATTGGGTGTTCTGTACATTGACTGAACTAGAGCAACTTTCCTGCCGGCCACATCAATTGGTACTCGCACATAGGTCTCTCCATCAGGGAATTTCCTAGTCTCAAGAACGGCAAACTCCACACTAAGACGCTCAGCAACCTTCCTAGCCAGGTATGCTGACGCGCTACCGCCTAATACAATATCTACTCCCAACAGGGTCCCCTCAGTCTTAGATGGTAGTGCACCGCTATTTTTTCCTGCGTTTTAGTTTTCAAGGCACGGAATTCCCGCAGCAGTAATAATCGCTTCTCCCGGTATATAGTACGGCACTAAAGAAAGTAAGGTGGTATTCAATGAGGGTATCCAAACCAGTCAGGATCTCACTCATAGCGTTAGCTGTTACACCGCTAGCATTCGGACTAGGACTGCTCTTAGCGTCTGTTCATCCCGTTATGCTTCCCCTGCTACCAACTCTGGCCCTTTACCCAGCCTACATAGTCTTAGTCCTTAAGAACAGGCTAAGGCTGACAGTCGTAACAGTGCTAGCTTGGGCGCTAATTTTGACCGTACTGATGGTCCTAGCCACCCTAACCTACGGCGAAAGAGTAGGAGCCATAGTCATTAAGGGTCCGGAGTACAAGGAGGAAATGTTCCATTGGATGCGTACGGGCAAGGGCCCCGAGGGAGACCCTAAGCTCTTCCTTGCTCCTAAAGTGCGAGAACTCTTAGTGTTCTCGCTTGCATCTTTCGCTACTGCAGGTTTCGCAGGACTGCTCATGGGTGCTATACTCCTGAATTACATGAACTATTACGTTGGCATGCTACTCTTGCACGCGGTACCAGGCGCCGAGCTACTCGTTGCCCTACTCTCGTGGCCCATATACGCAATACTGAGAGTGCCTGGGTACGTCTGTCTAGGTGTAGCGTTGAGCAGACTCTGCGTCAACCTAGCAAGGGAAAGGAAGCTGAAAATAGGCGAGGTTAAGAGTCTGCTCAAAGTAGCAGTCATTCTAATAGCTCTCGATTTCATATTAAAAGGTACAGTAGCCAATGCGTTCTATAGACCGCTCCTCAGAGAACTAACTAGCGTATAGCCTCTTACACGCGCGCGACCGTAAGGTCCGTCCCTCAGCCTTTTACCCTAGTTTTCTTACTGCTTCTAGTAGTGCTCTTGCTAGTTTGGTTGGTTTGCCTCTTTTTACTAGTCCTGGTCCTCTAAGGCCTCTGTAGTCTCCTCTAGCCAGCCTCTCAGCGTACTCTCGAGCCAAGCCCGACTTGAGCAAGGAGTACAGCATACGCCAGTCCACACCGTACTTGGCCCCGCTACCCTGTCGCCACTAGCCCTTGCCAGGCGGTGGGCCTTACACTATTTTAAAGCCCTTATGCTTCTGGGAGGGGGGTGACAAACATGCGGCTAGTGTTCATAGGTCCTCCGGGAATTGGTAAGGGGACCTATGCTTCAGCGGTCTCTAAGGTCTACGGAATTCCTCACATATCTACAGGTGACATCTTTCGTGAGGAAATTAAGCAAGGTACGGAGCTAGGGCGGAAAGTCAAGGAGTACGTAGAAAGAGGAGAACTAGTCCCAGACGAGATTGTGATAGAGGTCGTCCGGAAACGTCTCTTGCAAGAGGACTGCAAGCGCGGCTTCATACTCGACGGTTTTCCCCGCACCCTCAAGCAGGCTGAAGCCTTGGATAAGATAACTAAGATAGACCTCGTCCTTAACTTCAAAGCTCCTGACGAGGTCATTATTGAAAGGCTAAGTGGAAGGCTCATATGCTCCAAGTGTGGCGCTATCTACCACCGTAAGTGGATGCCACCTAAAAAGCCAGGTATCTGCGATAAGTGCGGTGGTCCACTAATCACTCGCGAGGACGACAGGCCTGAAGTCATCAGGCACAGGCTTGAGCTCTTCCGCCGCCAGTTTGCTCCGATAATCGAGTATTACAGGAGGAAGGGGCTACTGGTAGACGTCGACGCTAGCGAACAGGCAGAGATCGTCGTACCTCGCGTGCTCAAAGTGCTTGAGGAGCACGGCTTTAAACCTCCAGCTAAGAGCTAAAACCCATCTTGGATAAACCTCTCTTTTATCCCATTTATCTCTCAGGCGAGTTATCCAGTTGCCGTGATGTAAGCTATCCGCTAAAGCAGTAAGAGCTAAAGACCTTAAGGGATAAGCTTACGAGAGCTCAGTAAGAGGATTGGATAAACACTGCTCGCTGCCTCGCTCAGGCTTTCTCATTCACATGACCAGAGGGGTAGCCGTGACACCAGAACCGATTTAAGCCATGGATTAAACGCCGTGACTGTGGTTTAAGGGGTGGAGCGAGTGGCTAGGCGTAGAACCAAGATAATAGTCACAGTCGGCCCCTCATCTTGGGACCCTGACGTACTAGAACGATTAATCAGAGCGGGGGCAGATGCTTTTAGGATAAACTTCGCTCATGGTGATCCTAAGCTTTGGCACCGCCTTGTCGAAGTTATCCGGAAAGTTGACCGTAGCGCTACGAGGCCTCTAATTGGTGATCTTCAGGGACCTGTAGTTCGACTCGGCAAGTCGCCGGATATTCCCGTGAGCAAGGGTGACAGAGTGACGCTAAAGCTTACCGAAAAGGGCGACGCTAGTTCGAGGGTGGTGCCATTACCTGCGCCTATAGTCTTTGAGCACGTGAGACTCGGCGACATTGTACTCATAGAGAGCGGCAGAGTCTCGCTAAGAGTCGATGACGTGAGAGAAGATGCCATAGTGTGTACGGCACTCATAGACGGCGTAATTAAAGGAGGGAAGACTTTCGCGA
This sequence comes from uncultured Thermofilaceae archaeon, assembly GCA_964587325.1. Taxonomy (GTDB): domain Archaea; phylum Thermoproteota; class Thermoprotei; order Thermofilales; family JAPDKD01; genus CAZFWY01. The sequence goes on from CAZPLI010000066.1 coordinate 3,425, forward strand.
TAAAAGGCAGGGATTTGCCTTTGCCCTCGCTTACGGATAAGGACATCGAAGCGGTGAAGTTCTCCATGGCTGCCGGTCTAGATTACATATCTCTCTCGTTTGTTAGGACGAAGCAAGACGTGGAGAAGCTTAAGCAGCTTTTGACAGATCTCGGCGCAGGAGATATACGAATAATAGCAAAGGTGGAAACTCGGAGCGCAGTAGAAAACTTAAACGACATAGTGGGGCAGGTAGACGCAGTCCTTGTAGCGAGAGGAGATCTCGCAATATATTTCGACCTTGAAGAGGTCCCCGTGATTCAGCGAGAGATAATTAGGAAGGCGCGGCGAGCAGGACGCCCAGCAATTATCGCAACGCAGCTTCTAGACTCAATGGTTAACAGCCCTCTTCCTACGCGCTCCGAAGTCGTAGACGTGTATACTGCAGTGAAAGACTGCGCGGATGCTTTACTTTTAACCAATGAGACTGCTGTGGGTAAATATCCTGTGGAAAGCGTGGAGTGGCTGAGTCGTATACTAGAGAGAGCAGAGAAGGGGGCGCAGCAGGGCTTCGACGCCGAGCCCACCACGCTTTACGAGGCTGTAGCTAAGGCAGCCGTAATGATAGCCGATCTTCTCGGCGCTAAAATAGTAGCATACAGTGAGACCGGTAATACTGCCAGGAGGATAGCAACCTATAGGCCGCGAAACGAAGTACACGTGTTTACCTCTAATCCGCGTACATGCAGACAAGTCAATATACTCTGGGGAATTAAGCCACATTACTGCTCCCTTACTAAACAAGACCCTATGCTCTTTGAGAAGCTCTTAACATTAGCCAGAGAGGAAGGCATTGTTTCCTATGGAGACATTGTTGTGCTCACAGCGGGAGCCCGCAAGGGGGCAACAGACATAGTCAGAGTCGAGCGAGTAACGGGCTAAACAACCTTAAACTAGGCGCTTAAAAACCTGGAACAGGCGTTGAGGGGGTCAGCTCTTCCGGGGGGAATCCTCACTACTCAGACTGTCGGAGGGTCCTCATCCCCCGGAGGTAGTACTCGAGAATAGTTTAATACCTTAGGCTTTTTCTTGCGAGCGCTCTTTTACTGCTTCGAGAATTAGCTTAATCATTTCGGGCATGGCCTGAGGGTCGGTTCCCGTAATTATGTTCCCGTCGCGTACGGCACGCTTATCTGTAACTAAAACTGCGCCTGCGTTCTTCACATCGTCGTGAATCGCGTAGAAAGCTGTTACTCTACGCCCTTGATTACGCCTGCCGATATTAGGATCCAAGGACCATGGCAAACTGCTGCGACGATCTTACCGAGTTTTACTGCCTGCTTAACCATTTCTAGGATGGCCTTGCTTCTCCTGAGCCTGTCTGGGGCATAACCGCCAGGTATCCATATGACGTCGTATTCTTCCGCCGCCTCAGGTGCCGCCACCCTAGCGGCTTTCACTTTGAAACCGTATTTACCATGATACTCCCTTAACTCGGGCCCTACGACGTCTACCTCCCCTAGCTCCATAAACCTGTACAATGGGTAAATTAACTCCCGCTCGTCAAAGTAATCCTCTATTAAGACCGCAACCTTCATGTGCGCTCACCTGGGAATAGCTGGTCTCTTCAGGACTAACTAGGAAGAAAAATGCTAAAAATGAGATAAAAAGATCTATTCTCTAAGGTTTACTCCTCTACGGTAATAGCGCCTTCTGGACAGGAGGCCTCACACGCTCTACAACCTAGACATTCTTCGGGCTTTACGGCGACAGCCTTGCCGCCCTGAAGCTCTAGCACGCCAGCAGGGCACACGCCGACGCAAGTGCCGCAGCCAGTACACTTCTCGGTATTTATCACCGGTTTGGGCATGCTCAAGCACCGTCTACCCTACCCGCAATGGTATATAAAACCGCTCTTACCGTCCTACAAATTTCTTAGATTACTGGATAAGAGCAGACGAAGAAAAACCGATGAAATTTGACCGGATGCTACGCAACCAGAACTCTGTCTAGCCCGCAAGAAACTTCTTAGCACTAGGGCATGCGCAGCTCCCGCAAGCTATATAAACAGCTCCTCTTACACCCTCAAGCGGGCCCCGGTCGTCTAGCCAGGTCAACGCGCGGGCCTAAAGGATGGCGGCCTCTCGAGCCGCAGAGCCCGGGTTCGAATCCCGGCCGGGGCACCATTGTTCTTTAGATCTAGCGTAACACGTGGAGATTCTCACACGAGGCTATTATACGGAACCCTTGAGGCCTTACTCGGTGTATTGTCCCAAAGAAGATGGGAGAGCGTACGCATGCGAGAAAGAGCAAGAGAACTTTTTAGTTTAGCACACGTTTTTCCTATAGAGTGATGACTGGTGACACGCTCTGAAAAGTGATGAACCTCGATTACGCTGACTTCTCACGCGGTAAAGCATCGGTAGGTAGTACTGGCGGCCTGAGTCTTCTCACCTTCACACCGCGCTCCTCTACCAGAGCCCTTGCCTCATCAGTGAGCCTAGGCCCTGCGCCATAGAGCACGAGTACAGGTTTGGCGCGAAGAAGTTCAGCTTTCTTAAGCAGTGTCTCTACGACTTCTGGACCTACTTTATCAACGCCGTAGACGACTTCTACCACCACGCGCTGACCCGCACCTGTGGCTATCACGTGAGCCGGGCCGTACCTCGTCGGGTGCATCAACTGTACATGAAGCCCTGCTTCGACGTACCTGCCCGCTACTGCGCCTATAACCCCGTACTTTTTAACCAAGTACTTTTGCAGCTCGCGTATTCTAGCCAGCGCCATGCCTCCCACCCCCTGAAGGCGCGGCCATTTAAGTGGTCGCAACGGTTTTTAAACGCTTAAGTGCTCCAAAATTTGCCTAGGCTCCTTAGGCGAGAAAGAGGCTGACAAGAACGTCTCTCCTCCTGTTCTAGACCTCTGCTTGCCTATGCGCCGCCGATGGAGTTAGCGCAGTATCTGCACGACTGCATCCCCTCGTAGTGCCTGGCGGGCATTCGGATGTTCAGCTTCCTCAACGCCTCGCCTACCAGTAGCCTGACAGGGCCGCACTCCACGAGCGCCGAGTTACTCTCGGAGCGCCCAGCTGCCCCGCGCGGACAGGGCCTCGGAGACTAGGCGTGGCGTGAGGCCATGCGGTCTTAGCGGCCACTTGAGAACTCGAGTAGAGACGTGCTTGTGAGGCTGGGAACACTGTTAGGGAAGCTTTTAAGGAAACATTTATCCGGTATTTACGATGAGTGAGGCTAAGCTCGGGTTGTCATCGATATACGCTAGTTTGAGCCACCCTCACAAAAACTATACCGCTAGAGAAGAGAGCCTAAGAAAGACCCCACCAAGAAAATTCCTAGACAATCCAAGCACACACAGCAATAAAACAATCATGAAAACACAACCCACAACCCCTTCACAAAACAACATAAAAAATAATAACGGGTGATATGATGCCTCGGAGAGTCTGGACGGTATTATCAATAATAGTGTTATTATCAGCGATACCGGTGATTGCAGAGCCGATACTAGTGCATGTACGGGATCTCTGCGCCTAGCTTCACGCTTCCCTATGCCTTTAGCTGCGATGACCTCGACGGCCCTGACGACCCCGTGCTTCATCCTGGCCTCTCTAAGGGCTTCTTGCCTGACGTTCTCCCTTAGGCGGTCTAGGTCGACTATTTTCGTGCCGTCGTGGAAGACTAGGTACGTCCTCCTGTAGGCTCTTATCCTCCTCCCACCTAGCTCGTCGTAGCCTTCTTTGTAGTACTTCCAGTCGACAATGTGGTAGGGCGCCACCTCGAGCACTACCCTCAAAAGCGAGATCTCGCTCTCGTCAATGCCGTACTTGGAGGTAATGTGTCTCTTGACTAGGTGGAACGCCTCGTCTAGGTCTATAACGAGGCACACAAGGAGGCTTGTAAAGACTTCGCGCACGACGTCTTGGGAGCTTCTCCTCCTTGCATCGACGTCCCGGATTGACCGCCTCGGGGTTGGCACGCTCTCAGCAAGCTCTTCGGAGACTGGGATTTTGACTCCGTACCTCGTTACGAGTTCCGCGTGAGTCCGTTATCCACTAGCGTCACTCCGCTCTTCTCCGCGACTTCATAGGTCGACCTCGCGAAGCCAGAGATCGTCACGAATATCCCCTTGCTGGAGCCCTCGCTCCGTACGGTGAGAGAGAAGAGGCAGATCTCCCTGTGGCCGTTCAAGCCGCGCTGTAGCGCTTGACCTAGACTGCTACTCTCGTGAAACCCGAGGGGGTTCGATATACAGCTTCTATGTCGATACCCCGGTCACCCGAACTGTCCACGACCCTGACATTCTCGAACCCCATTTTCTCTAAGAGGTTGGCCACCACTTCAACGAGGCGCCACGAGCTAAGCTCCTCCAATAGACCTACAACGCTGGACTCCTCGCCTGCAGACATACGTTACACTAGGCCTCGTATGCGAGCAAATGACGGCCTGTTCAATGCCATGGACGGATTATCGAAGGCATTACGACTACAGATTGGCGTCTCTTCCATTGGCCGATAAAACACGATACAAAGAAAGTGAAGTAGCCAGTAAGGAGCAGGTTAGCGTGCTTGCCTAGCGTACTTGGAGCACAGCTAACTCTCCATCCGCAGGGCCACCGTAAGTCTCGTGCCCCCGCCTAAGTACAACTCGCGGATATCACGCTTTGGGAGGGATTCCCTGGGCGCCCCCCGTTGCTGGGAAGGGCTAGCTGAGACTACCGGCCTGGGCTTCGGCGTCTCTGCGAGCGCCCGCCCTTCAGCGCGTCTCCGCTTCACAGGCTATCCTGAGAAGCCTGTCGAGGACGTAGGCCCTTGCTGCCTCCTCGGCAGTGCTCCTCTCCAGGTACTTCTCGAAGCTGGGGAGGACGTGCCTCACGAGGGCGTTCACGTCAGTTCTCAGGATGACCTCGTCGCTAAGCTTCTTGTCGAGTCCCTCCATCTCGGCGATGTCCTCTCTGAGCATCTCCGCCACCTGCTTCCGCAGGTACCCGGCGAACTTTGCCATTACCTTTAGGGCCTTAGAGTACACGCCTAGCATGGGGCCTATCAGCGGGTTCTCGCAGGCCGGGAGCCACGCCCCCATAATGTCGAGACACGCGGCGAGCTTGTAGAGCGCGTCCTCAGGGGTGCTGCGCTTCGTCAGGAACTCCC
>CAZPLI010000067.1:0-8341 GCA_964587325.1 uncultured Thermofilaceae archaeon
GAGGATCCGGAGGGCAGTCATCGCGGTGCTACTAGTAGTCCTCGCCCTAGCCCCCCTGCTAGTCCCAGCTGCTCCACTAGCTGTAATAGAGAGAGACAGAGTGTTAAAGCACCTTGAAGTCTTAGCCAGCTACTCGCCCAGAATCTCGGGCTACGAAGGCTGCATCAAGGCGGCCGAGTACATAAAGGCGCAGCTAGAGTCGTACGGTTACTCCGTAACCCTAGAGCCGTTTAACGTTACAGTTCCAATCGACTACGGGGCTAGGCTAGTACTGGAGACTTCGAAGGGCAGGATAGAGCTCAAGGCATACGCTCTAGCACCGAACCTCGTTGAGACGTGCACAACGAGTGGACTTGAGGGCGAAGTCGTATACATTGAGACGCGTTATAACGACTTGAGAGACTTCGAGGGAATAGACGTCAAGGGCAAGATAGTAGCGCTAGACTACGATAGCGGCCTTGCGTGGAGGTGGGCAGCCTATCTAGGCGCTAAGGCCGTGATTTTCCTCATAGACCCGGAGACTAGGTACACGCACGCTGACGACTTCTGGAAGAGGTTCTGGGTCCCCATAGACTTTCCGAGAGTCGCGGTCGACAAGCAGGAGTTCCTTAAGTACTACGAGGAAGGAGCGTGGGTCACGATATCAGTCAACATGAGGTACGAGAAGAGAGTGTCCTACAACGTTGTGGCCACGCTGCCCGGGGAGCGCGACGAAGTCATAATACTGATGACCCACTACGACACGTGGTCCATAATACCCCGCCTGGCAGAGGGGGCTGATGACGCCCTAAGCGCAGCCATTCTGTTGGAGGTCGCTAGGGCACTAGCTACCAAGAAGCATCGCTACGCGCTTATGGTAGTTTTCTTCTCGGGCTACTATCAGGCTCTGCAGGGCGCGAGAGAGTTCGCGTACGCTCACAAAGAGGACATTCTACCCAAGACGGCGCTAGCCTTAGAGCTTCAGGTCTCAGCTCCCTCCATAAACGTGTCAATATATACCCGCGGCAACTTCCACACATACTACCCGCTAGCATACCAGAACATACTCACCCCGTTAGTAAGGTCTCTCAAGAGTGTTATAGAGGCCCAGGGAGTAAACCTCACTAGGTGGGAGTACAGTCCTCTCGAGGCTCCGCCTGATAGGCCGAGGTACTTCAACTTTGAGATCTTTAGCATGCTTAACATTAGGGGTCTAGCACTAGCTTCAGAAGCCCTATGGGAGGCCCGTGCTTCACCGGCAGACACCTACGAGGCCCTAGTGTCAAGGAAGGATCTCAAGACGGAGGAAGTAATAGATCTCTTTGGCAAGCTCTTCCTCAGAGTCGCAGAGTACGTTCTGGACGAATACGCGGGATCGCTGCTGCCTTCCTTCAGAGAGGGCTACCTTGTAGAGCTTAAGGGCCGTGTCGTGTACTTCGACGAGGCTGAGGGCACCTATAAGCCAGTGCCCAACTCGCTGGCGATAGTCATAGGACGCTCTGTCACGCGCGGAATATGGGCTCTCAGCAGGCACTATGTCATAGTGAAGACCGACGAGAAGGGCGAGTTCGTAGTGAGGACCCTAGTCCACAAGGACTACGCGGCCTACGAGATTATGGCGTTCAATGACGAGCCTCCAGAGGGTCCGGTAAAGTACGCTCCCGACTGGGGTGTCTACGCACGGCTGGCCTTCGAGATAAGGATGTTCAAGCCGGTAAACGAGGTCGAGGTGTCAGTGTTCAAGTCGGGTAGCCTCGTGTTCTACGACGTCATGGACCCCGACACTGCCTCGCCTATAGAGCAGTTCATACCCCTCATTATAATCGACCACAACACGCAGAACTACGCTAGGTACATGAGCTTCATGTGGGAGTGGGTAGGCTTCGTGCCAATGCGCGGCATGGCCACGGGTACTCTCATGGTCTTTGAGAACCCCGACTTGGCTCAGACGCCGAGGTTCGACGTCGTAGTGGAGCTAGGCGGCACTAGGTGGTTCGCCGCTATATTCAACAATAGGAGCCGCGGATACAGGATAAAGCCAGGCGAGCAGGTCGTTATACCCTTCACTATCAAGGAGGCGTTCCTAGGCTTCAGAATGGTCGACGAAGAGCGCATTAAGGCCGCTAAGAGCAGTAGGCTGTTCGTAGACCCAATAGTCCAGACTATGGAGGAAGCTAGGAAGGAGTGGCAGCGCGCAGAGGAGTTGCTAAAGGAGAAGAAGTGGTACGAGGCTCGCGGTGCTTATATACTAGCCTGGATGCTCGAGAGAAAGGCCTACGTGGCTCTCAGAAACTCGATATTCGACGCGTCCTACGCGTCGGTGTTCTTCCTACTGCTGGCTCTGCCCTTCGCGTACCTCCTCGAGAGGCTAGTCTTCGAGTTTGAGGACACGCGCAGGAGAGTACTAGCCTTTATGGGGATATTCGCAGCTGTAGTCCTCTTCATGGTCTTCAACCACCCAGGCTTCACACTGATAGCTAGTCTCCCAATGGTCGCAATGGCGTTCCTAATGATGATCCTAACAATAGTGCCCCTGATAATCACTGTGAACCACGCGGTCGAGGCGATCAAGGAGCTGAGAGTCAGGTTCATGGGTAAGCACTTCGCCGAAATGGACAAGCTCAGCGCAATGGTCCTGGCAGCCTCGCTGGGCCTAAGGAACCTGAGAAGAAGGTGGCTAAGGACCACTCTCCTAATAGTATCGATAGTCATCGCGACAATGGCTCTAGTATCTATAGTATCGGTCTTATCAACCAGACACGTGGCACCCGTCGCCTCGTTTGAGCTAGAACGGGGCTACGAGGGCATACTAATAAGGCAATCTGGCTTCAGACCACTGCCGCCGCTGCTCTCTAAGCAGATAGCATCCGTGTTCGCCGGCGAGGTCGAGGAGGTCACAGAGGTCGTATTCTGGTATCCGCTGGGAGAGTCTGTGACGTTGAAGATGACGCCTAAGGGCGAGCGTATAGTGTTCAACGCTCTACTCGGGCTGCATCCGGATGACTTCAAGCGGATACCTGCGTTCAGAGACAAGGAGACTTGGGAGGCAATATTCCTTGAGGGCAGTAGGCCCTTCGTCAGCCCGGATGAGATGGCGTGCATGCTGCCGATAGAGCTAGCGAAGCAGCTAGGCGTTGGCATAGGCTCTAAGGTCTCTATACTTGGCAGGGAGTTCGAGGTAGTAGGCATCTTCAACGGGTCGGTCTACATTAAGGTGGTTAAAGATCTAGACGGACTAGTGCTGCTACCCTTCGAGCGTGGCGAGGAGGCTGGCGGGCGCCTAGCAGTTAGGTCTGCTAACCCAATGGACCCGTCCGTCGTCATAATAGTGCCTGTGAACGTTGCTAAGGAGATGGGTGGCGAGGTCTACGCGATAAGAGTGATACCTAAGAACCCAGCAGACACTAAGAGGATCGCGAGAAGGATGGCCGAGCTATTCGAGTACCACGTGTACTACGGCGAGAAGGTAGGCGAAAAGTACAGGATCTCTAGAGTGGCCACAGTCACTGCTCAGCAAGTCACGGGTCAAGAGGCTATAATCCCCGAGATCCTACTGATGTTCACCATACTGAGCTCCATTTTGGGAGCCGTGTACGAGAGGACTAAGGAGATAGCCATACTCAGCGCTGTGGGCCTGTCGCCGCTACACGTGGCTGGTATCTTCCTAATGGAGTTCACTATAGTCGCGGTAGTGAGCTCGTTCCTAGGCTACATGGCGGGCATCACTATGCCGTCATTAGTCAGCGGCCTGAAGGTGAACGCGGGCTCGCTTTGGATAGTGTTCTCGGTGCTTGCGTCAATCGCTGTGACGCTAGCCGCTACTGCGTACCCGGTGCACTACGCCTCGCGCCTGGTGACGCCGAGCTTCGAGAGGAAGTGGAAGCTCGAGACTCATGCTGTCAGGAGGGGTGACGTCTACATTGTCAAGATACCGTTCGTGATCAGCAGAGCTGAGGTCGACGGCGCCTTACTATACCTGAAGGAGTACCTGAGCCTCTTCACGAGCGAGGAGTCGCAGGGACCATTCGTCATAGACGAGATGAAGTACCGCGAGGAGAAGATCGAGGGCGGTCGTAGCCGTGTGCTGGACATGAAGGTGAGGGTAAAGCCGCTAGACTGGGGAGTGGTCACTAGAAGCCAGCTGAAAGTGGACACGGTAGGAAAGACTACGACTTGGACGCTGATATTCGAGAGGCTAAGCGGCACTGAGCACGTGTGGGTGAGAGGAGTCAGGCAGATGACCGACATCGTAAGGAAGCAGCTACTAATGTGGAGAGGTTTGTCACCAACGGACAGAGAGGAGTATATCAAGAGAGCGAGGGAGGAAGGCATCGCTTGAAAGAGGGGATTTTTCCCCTCCTAGCATTAATTCTCCTTCTCTCTAGTCTATACTGTACGCCTACTAACTCGACTGCGGCTAGTTCTCCGACTTTTGATAAGTACACTATTAAGGTCTCTCTCGTAGACGAGAATAGGTCTCTTGTAGGCTACGTAGTGCTGGAGCACTATAACAAGCACCCAGTGGCGTTTGACAGGCTATATTTTCACGTGTATCCAAACGCGCCCGTATTCCGGGCCACTGGTGGGTCATTGATAGTAAAGAAGGTGTTAGTAGACGGGGTCCCTGCTCGGTACTCTATAACTGGCGAGGACGGAACAATACTGGAGGTCTCTTTACCAAAGGAACTCCCGCCCAGAGGAAGCGTGCTAGTCAACATATCCTTCGAGACTAGGGTCCCCTACAGAGAGGACAGGCTAGGCTACTACTTAGGTGTCTACGCGCTGGGTCATTGGTATCCTATCCTCGCAGTCTACGACGAGAGAGGGTGGAATCTCGACCCCTACTACGATGAAGGTGAAAGCTTCTACTTCGAGTGCGCTTACTACACAGTTGAAATAGAGGTTCCGCGAGGGTACATAGTAGCGGCAACTGGTGTGTTAGAGAGCGTTGAGGACAGAGGAAACACTGTCACATACAGGTGGGTTACACCACTGCCTGTGAGGGAGTTTGCGTGCTCTGTGAGTCCTAATTATAAGGTTATCACAAAGACCGTTGATCTGAATGGCAGGACTGTAAAAGTATACTCGTACTACCTCGAAGGCCACGAGACAGCTGGGGAAATAGCTCTCGAAGCCGCTGCTAAGTCGATAAAGGTCTTCAGCGAACTCTTCGGGCCCTATGTCTATCCCGAGCTGAGAGTGGCCGAGGTTCACGGATGGTTCGGCGGGATGGAGTACCCCATGTACGTCATGATAACCTCGAGGCTCTACAGGCCGGAGTATCGTGAGCTCCTAGAGCTCGTAGTCTCTCACGAAGTAGCACATAACTGGTGGTACGGGATGGTCGGCAACCACGAGGGCCTAGAGCCGTTCATGGACGAGGCGTTCGCCGAGTACAGCGACACATTATACTTTGAGGCAGTCTACGGGGAGGCAAAGTTTAGAGAGGTCTTCGATCGCTATGTCCGGAGACCTTACTACAGGTTCCTCGAGAGAAGGGGGCGTGACTATCCGCTGCACTTTTCTGTCTTCGACTTTCAAGGAGACAGCTATGCGTACTTTAACGTGATATACAACAAGGGAGCTCTCGTGCTTCACATGCTAAGGTACGTGATGGGCGACGAGAAGTTCTTCTCACTTCTCAAGAGGATTCAAAATAACTACAGATTCGGCGTCATCAGACTGGTCGATTTCAGGAGAGAAGCTGAGGCCGTGTACGGTGCTAGTCTCAGGTGGTTCTTCGACTCATGGATCTATGGCTCCGGAATACCACACTACAGAGTAGAGGCTGAGGCAAGGCCCATAGGGCTCATGTACGAAGTGAGCCTAGAGGTCATTAATGAGGGCAAGCCTGTAGTAGCCCCTGTGCCTGTGCGAGTGAATACTAGGCTGGCGTCGCTCACGGTCGTGGTCTGGGTTAACGGCACTAGAGGCAGTAAGACCTGCCTTATACCGTTTGAGCCGGTGTCCGTAGTGGTCGACCCCGACGACGTGATCCCCGGTGAAGACTACTGGGGAGAAATTCCTGTAAAGTTAAGGCTCTTCTCAAGAGTGCAAGACGAGGTTGCACTGATGAGCCTAATAGCGCTGCTTACGGTCGTAAACGCTGTATATGAGAGGCGCAGCCAAAGCAGCGAGCACATAGCGAGGGGCATGCCAGGGAACGGCGACAGAGAACACAAACGTCAGGTCTCCTCCGTAAGCCAAGAAGGCGTGTAGCGAGCCGGCGACTAACTGCGACACGAAGACCCAGAGCACTAGCCTGCCACGTTTAGTCTTATCGCCTACGAGAAGAGCTACGAGCAACGTAGAGAGTAGTTGTTCGAGGCAGTAAGCGCTCCAGTAACCTGCCGACTCCTTTAAGGCTATGCCACGAGTCATAGTCGCAAATACCTGTATCCCATATGTTAGCAGGCAGGATAAGACGCCTGCAGGTGTACTGATCACTACAAGGGCTGCTGAAGATGCATAGACAAGCGCTGTTAAGAACGTATGAACGGTCACTTTAAGTACTGGCGGTTCGACCATCATTAGCGCTGAGAGAGCAAGGTGGCATGCCAGCGCTGTCATGAGGGGGTGACCGGTCTTAGCCATGGTGTCTCGCCTATTGGTACTCATCGGCCTTCTCACTGTCCTCTTTACCCTTTTATCCCTAACCCAGCTTGCCGTCTCAGCCCCCACGCAGCCCAGTGCAGTGGTCGTATGGGACTTACACGCAGAAGAACCTGTTGAACGCACAATCGGCGGGTTCAGGGTCCTGTTTTCCCCACCCCCACCCTTCATCGATATCACACCTGAGACTCTGTTCCTAGCCGATATCGTAGTGGCCGACACGCTAGACACCCAGCTGCGTGAATACGTAGTACAGGGAGGAGTCGTAGTGCTTAGGGCATCCGGCACGTGTGAAGAGCGTTTATGTACTGAAAGACTAGGGAAAGGAATCGTAGTATACGCTGGCAATAACACTGATGTAGGTCTGCTCGAAGCCTTGCGTCTTATATACCGTGTCGAACCAAGTACTAGCGCTGTAAGGCTCGGAGTGGAGTATGAGGGACCAGTTAGCCCGCCGCTAGGGCTATTAAGGCTCAGCGGAGAGTCCACCATTAGAGTCTTAATTGATAGAGAGAAATTTGTCCTAACCCTAAGGCCCGGAGTCTATCATATGGTGCTTTCTCACGTACTTCACGATGAAGTCCTACAATCCTACCCTGTGAGTATCAAGAGAGACTTGACTATGCGGCTTAGGCTCCTAGTTAAGGTTCTCATATACGTGGTGACTACGAAGAATGTCAAGGCGACCGTGGAGGGTGCTAAGGAGGTCCAGTCGTACACAGTGTCGGGCTACAAGGTGTCTATCTATGAGGCCGTGGTGGCTTGCACTGACAAGTACAGGACACTGCTTGAAATAGGAGGAGAAGCCAAACTACCAGTAGAGGCTCCTACAGGATACCCTTACGTGATAGTGCTAACTCAGCCTCAAGGTTTAGAGCTAGTTACTGTGAAAGATTCTCAAGGCTATCCTCTGCCTTATCCTCACGTGATAGTCGAGTACATTGTTAATGGCACTAAGAAGATATGGGCGTGGCGCGGTGACAGAAGCGGCGTAATAGCCCTGCCAACTGAGGTCTTAGAGGCTGAGGCTTCGGGATGGAGGGTACTTAGCTACGGTACATCAGCTCTACCTACGCACATAGGATGGAAGCCAGAGAAAGTAAACGAGGTAAGATACCTGTTGGCTAAGATAGAACGCGGAACCTTTGTACTGCTGTTCGATGAGCGTGGTAGATACGTTATTGCCGATAGAGTAAGCGGGGTCTCGGGTGAACGCTACTTAGTTGCTAGACCTAAAGTCGCTAAGCTAGAGGCAACAGTGTACACTGCTGGCACGGTTGTAAGTAGCATGCTCACCCTGCAAGAGCCGGGCAAAGTCTACTACATAGAGAACCTTGCAGAGGAAGCGTGGAAAGGAGCCGCGTTAGCTGCTATAGAAGAGGCCAAGGCTACTGTAGCGAGAGCGGAACTGGCATATAAAAGCTCAGCAGAGCTCACGGCATACTCGCTTTCAGCCGAGGAGCTACTTAAGAAGTCACGCGAGTTCCTGAAGGATGCCGAAGCGGAACTCCTCGAGAGGAGGTATATAACTGCGAAACTCGCTGCCGAGAGCGCCGAGGAACTTGCGGCAGAGGCCGAGCGCATGGCGTTAAAGTCGCGGACGGCCGGTGCCGGAAACGTCTTCGTTCTCATGCTCGCCGGAGTTCTCTCCGCCATCTCGGCAGCGGCGATAATATTCGAAGGGAGATTGCGCATTATAGCCGCAGTAGTATTTTCCGCGATTTTTTGGACTATCACTTACATGCTGTAC
>CAZPLI010000068.1:0-8336 GCA_964587325.1 uncultured Thermofilaceae archaeon
ACATAGTGGCTTATCGGTTCGGTCGTGCGCCGTTTTTCACCGTCGTAGATGCTTCAGGTGATAAGGTTGTCTCAGTAAGGGTTTATGAGAATCCTGTAGCGGATGCTCCTGGCGGGGTTGGGGTCCGTATTGCCCAATGGCTTGTCAGCATAGGATGCAAGACCGTAGTCGGACCGCGATTTGGACCTAATGCATCATTCGTTCTAAGCCAAGCTGGGATAAGGATGGAGCTGGCGCCTCCGGGAACCCCGGTGCGTGTCGTGTTAGCTAGGCTAGGGATACACGCATGACACATGAAATAGTAGTTGCGAGCGGTAAGGGGGGTACAGGGAAGACTTTTGTTGCGTCTAACTTATCTTTCTATCTGAGTTCTTATAAGAACGTAAGTTTAGTTGCCGTGGATGCAGATGTCGAGGCTCCTGACTTACTGATAGCGCTTGGAGGGCTGCGTAGGAAGCTATGGGAGTACGAGTTTTTCGGGGCAAACGAGCCTGTCATAAACACTGAGCGCTGCACTGCCTGCTGGAAGTGCGTTGAGCTCTGCGCTTTCGGTGCAATAGTAAAGGGTGATTCAACACCTGTAATTGACTATGACAAGTGTGAGGGGCTTGGGGTCTGTGCGAAGTTGTGTCCTGCGCGGGCTATTGTGCTTAGGCCGCGTAGGACAGGGCTCCTCTATGCTGCGGAATCCTCCCAAGGAATCTTAGTAGTGACGGGAGAACTCGAGCTAGGTGGAAGGAACAGCGGTAGGCTGGTCTATGAACTGAAGTCTCGCGCTAGGGCTATGAGGCCTGAGTTCGTAGTTGTGGACTCGGCACCCGGTATCGGGTGTCCCGTAGTGTCTAGCGTGTCGGGGGCTGACTTACTAGTAATCGTAGTGGAGCCTGTGCCACAGTCCCTGCGCGGTGCTCAAAGACTGATCTCTGTGGCGGAACAGCTTAGGACTGACTGGGTAGTGATACTAAACAAGTACGACATTAATACTGCTCTTGCTGACCGTATAGCTACTGAACTTGGTGATAGGCTCGTTGGGACGGTGCCCTATGATGACTCTGTAGTGGAGTCTTATGCTTCAATGGTCCCCATCCTGAAGTACAGGCCGAATTCTCCAGCGGCTGTCGCTCTGAGTAAGGCGCTAGAAAGGCTTGGGGGCGATTACGGATGGTGGTAATAACCGTTAGTGGAGGGAAGGGAGGCACTGGGAAAACATTAGTGGCGGTCAGTATTGCATTAGAGGCATCGTCTTCGTCGCGTGTGCTCTTGGTGGACCTTGATGCGGACAATCCGTGTGTAGCCACTCTACTGGGCGTCAAAACGCAAGTCGTAAGGGACATTGTAGCGCCTTCTCCTATGTTTGTAGAGGACAAGTGCGTGCTCTGTGGAGCATGTGCTGAAGTCTGCCCTGCAGGAGCGCTGGCAGTTATCCCTGGTAGGTTACTGTTTATTCAGACTCTCTGCGAGGGCTGTATGGCGTGTGCATACGTTTGTAGACAGGGCGCTATAAGGCGTGGTGTGCGCGCGCTTGGTTGGATGAGGAAAGGCTCTATGGGCAACTTAGACTTACTAGTTGCAGAAGCTAGAGCTGGCGAGCGGAGAACGGGAGACGTAGCTGAAGAAGTGCTTAAGGAGGCTTTGAGCATTGCGGGATCTTATGATATCTTAGTAATTGATACGCCAGCGGGTACCTCTAGAGTCATTAAGCGAGCGCTAGACGTAGCGGACATCGTAGTACTGGTCACAGAGCCAACAAAGCTCGGAATACATGATTTGAGGAGAATTCTTGGCATGGTGAAATTAGAGCGTACGGTAGTCGTCGTGAATAAGTATGGTATGCCTGGGGGCGTTCACGAAGAGCTATCCCAAGTCTTGAGGGAGCTAGGCATTCAAAGCTTGGCTGTGCCCTACGACGCACGCGTAGCCAAGGCTTACAGTGGTAAGCTTAGGGAGTTCTTGGAAAGCGGCGAAAAAGTAGGTTTGTCACTGAAGAGAGTATACTACGTTCTAGAGAAGAAGGCTAGCCTATTTCTTAAGGAGTGAGTAGGACACGATAGCTCCGCAGAGAGCAAGTAGTGATGATATAGCCAGTAGTGTTCTAGGTGAGAGAGCGTCGGCAAGGTACCCTGCTATTAAGCCAACGGCCAATCCGTAGACCGTAGACACTAGCCTTTCACTGGCAAAGAGTGACGCTCTCTCGCTTTTGTCGCTGAGGTCCATTAGTACTTTCTGGTAGGTGACGTGGAACGCTGGCCAGATAGGCACTATGAAGAAGGCGGCGAAGGTCAGGGGGTCATTGCTTAGGTAGTAGCCTGCGTAGAGCACGGCCCATCCTAAGCCAGCTAGCGTAAACATTTTTCTTGCGCCTAATCTGTCGGCTAGCTCTCCGTAAGGTATTGAGGAGAGGCCTAGAAGCGTACACACTGCAGTGACCAGAGCCCACAATTGTTCAGAGCCTCCTAGGTACTTGACGAAGTACACTGCAAGCACGCTGCCACCGAAGAGACCTGGCAGTACTAGTACTGACCTTACGGCATATACCCTCCAGAACTCACGGGGGAACTTAGGCTTAGCAAGTATGTTCGATAGCTCTAGGGGCTTACGCTCTTCGGGCTCTTCCTCGATTGCGAGCACCATAGCTAGCGGGACCGCCTGACCCACTGCTAAGACCTCTAGCAGTCCTCGCATACCGAGTCTCTCGTATAGGTAAGCTGAGAGTACGTTACCCATTATCCCCCCGACTAGGCCTAGCGCGTTATAAATGCCCACATAGCGCCCTCTCTTTTCCTTGAACGTTTTCGCCAGTAGTGCTGAGAACGCTGCGCCGCCAGCTGACCCTGTGAAGACTCCAGCCAGCCTTACCATTAAGAGCTGGTAGACGTTGTTCACGTGTGCAAGAGCAAACGTCGTGGCTATCCCTGTCAGGCCCGACAGTATTACGAATGGTTTTCTCCTTCCTACTGCGTCTGAAATTCTAGCCCACACAAGGCCCATAACGACAGCTACAATCGAAGGAAGGCTGTTTACGAGGTTTAGTAGGAAGAAGCTATTATGTGCTATCTCGTAGAAGAACAGCGGCAGGAAAGGCCCCACTAGGCTCCACTCGAAGCTATTCACGAAGTTATGTGCCATCAGTAGGTTCTTACCACCACGTTTCACGGCCCGCCCCCCACTATCGCTTCCTTAAAAGCTTTGCTCTTCATTCGTTACCGCTCACACAGGAACCCTAGGGAAGATTCTTAACCCACAGGTGGTGGGAGAAAATCACAAAGTGGGTCAGGAAGCATGGTGGGATCTTGAAGTTCATAGCGCGCGTGGACCCAAAGGGCAGAGTGACACTGCCTAAGGAAGTAAGGGAGGAGCTCGGCATTAAACCAGGCGACCTTGTCGTACTGTCTTTAGAGGAGGGAAGAGTAGAGATAAGGCCTCTAGGCTCAGCGGCTGACAAGTACTACGGAGTTTATAACGTGAAGGACTGGCCGGAGGACCTCGACGAGTTTCTAGAGGGGGTCGTGAAAGAATGGCGAGAAAAGCGAGATACGTAGACGTTGACGTGTTTGTTTACTGGCTTGGAGGCCATCCTGTCTACGGGGAAGTGGCACGCAAGTGGATACGCGCGATAGAGCGGGCGCAGACACACGAGTTTGTGACTTGTACCCTGTCGGTATACGAGACGCTCGTGGCCCTTGCGAGCCTTACAGGCAATGACCTAAGGGACAGGAGTTTCGCCGAAGGCGTTATTAAAGCGTTTGAGGAACTGCGGGGGCTCAGGCTAGAGCCTCTCACACTAAGGGACGTAGTCAACGCTCCTCTCTTAATGGAGAAGTATGGGCTTGACTACGAGGATGCCATTCATTTAGCAGTGGCTTTAAGGGTTGGTGCTGTGGAAGTCATATCGAGTGACGTCGACTGGGATAGGGGACCCTTGCCCCGAAAGTTCTAGTATGAGGCGCTGGCAATGATGGAGAGGTACCCCGTTATAAGGGAAGGTAGAATTCGGGGCACTATTCGGACGTTTCCGGACTTTGTGGAGATAATGCGAGAGTCCAGTGTCGAGTATTACCTCTGGCGCGGGGAGTACGGTGTTAGGCTTAGTCCCGAGTTTTCTCACTGCTTAGAGGTATGGTATGAGCCGGGGCTAGGGGTCTTCGGGTACGCTGCGCCCGACTTTGAGGAATACGTAGACCTCGTGGCAAGAGGGCTGGCTGATGTCATACGGGGTAAGACCGCTGTTGTGAACTTTAGTGGGGGAAAGGATAGTGTGGTCTCTCTTGCCATACTAGCGGCTGTGAGAGAGCGTGTAGACTTCCGCCTATACGCTGCCTACGTCCACATGCCGTTTCTTGAGCCCCCCTCTTGCTTGGACTTTGCTGAGAGGGCAGCGGAGAGACTCGGAGTCGAGCTGATATCTGTTGAGGCTGAGAGGAGGAGAGTTAAAACGTACCTAGAGAGGCAGGGGCTTCCTAAGAAGGGCAGAAGGTGGTGTACCTACCTGAAGATCCGAGGGCTACGTGAGGCGCGGAAGAGCGTGTCGGCTGACTTCGAAGCAAAGGGCGACAGGCTCGTGGAGGCTGGGAAGAGATTGAGGCGAATGTACCACTTCTTACGCAAGAGAGTATTCGTAGATGGGTCTAAGGTCAATGTCGCTTACCCCTTAACGATACTTGACGTGGTCAGAATAACGAGAGAGCTGGGGCTAGTGCACCCGCAGTACCTAGCCGGGATACCCCGTGTGTCATGTAAGTATTGCCCCTACAAGAGCCTGTACGAACTATATGCCTCAGAAGACTTTGAAGTGGAAGACGAAGGGTATGTCGAGTACATAGCCAGGAGAGAGTACCAAAAGTACTACGAGCCGCTAATGTCTTGGGACGACTTCTGGGAGCAGCATCTGTGGAGGTTCTCACCTACAGCTGCGTCTCTGCTAGCTAGGTTCAAGTCAGAACACCCTGAAGGGCCGTGTTTAGAGCTCGAACAGGCCATAGAGATGTTTAGGTCGGTATGGATAGAGCCTCTGCCCGAGCTTGAACGCTTAACACTAGAGGATCTCGAGAGAATGGCTAAGGCTAAGATCTCTGGTGAGGCCTAAGCTCTCCAATCGCTTGACGGGTTATAGAACCCCGGGGCTCGCCGAAAGCTCTTTGAGTGAGTCTGCAATACGTGCACACTTCGGCACTTGAGATAAGACCGCAGACAGAGCAGGCCTTGATAGGCTGGGTACCAGCAGCCTTTTCATAAATGCTGGCATTCTTATGGACGCCGCGTACGAGACCTACTAGGGTTCCCGGATGCCTCTTCTCGATTAAAAGTAAGGCGCGTTTAACTTCAAAGTTAAGTGAGTCGCGCCTGACGTAGGGGCATTCTTCGTGGTAAAATGGTAGCTTGTTAGTTAAGGCGTAGACTAACGTTTCTCTCTCGGTAACCTCATACAGAGGCCTAATTCGCCCTACCGCCAGCCCGTCTATGGTCTCAGTCTTAGGGCCTAGCTTAGCTATTGCTGGCAGATTCTGGCGTAAGAACTCTTTGACGATATACATCGCCATGTCGCTCATTGTGTGGCCAAGAGCAACCGTGTTAGCGCCCCACTCCAGCGCGGCGGCGTTTAGCAGGTACCTCTTCACGGTCCCGCACACCGAGCATGTCTTTCTACGAGCTACCCTAGCAAGCTCGGGCACGCTCGCACCAACTAGCTCCTTAACGCTTAGAGTCACAACTTCCGTGTCAGTTACTTGTGCAAGCCTTTCAACTGCAGTCCTACTAGCCGTAGAGTACTTACCTATACCTAAGTCTAAGTATACGCCGATGAGTTCAAAGCCCATCTCGTCTTTAAGCTCGGAGAGTACCGAGAACATTGCAGCACTATCCTTGCCTCCTGACACTGCTGCGAGAACTAGCCAGCCCCTGCGTACCATCTGATATCTCTCAAGTGTGCTACGCACGCGCTCCTTAAAGAACTCAATAAAGTGCTCCCTGCAGAACGCTGCGCGTGCATACCAGACGTTAATGATAGCCCTAGCGCCGCAGATTCTGCACCTCAATTTCCTCCCCCAGCCTACTTAGCCATAAGAGAGGTCTCGGTAAAGTGTTGGCTCAAGCGTTTGCTTTCTCAGTATCTTTCATAGCCATACCGTTCATGCTTCATACTGCATTGAGCTCTCCCATCGAGTTCGGTCTGAGAGCACGCAATGTGTGATAATTCGTTGGGTAGGCTTCAGAGAGCTAGCAATAGAGGAGGCAATGCAGTCCTATGGGAGTCAGTGACTTGCTGTAATTACCGATACGCAAACGCTATATTACTACGCGTAAATGTATGGGCCCGCATCTCTTTCTTTCCTGTTTGCAAAATGTTGATACGGTTTTTAGAGCGAACATCGAGCTGGATATGCGGTGTTAACGGTGAGTGTGAGGAGCAGAGATATAGCCCTGGCATCGGTGATGGGGGGCCTGGCCATCGCTCTCTCTATTGCTAGAATAGAGTTTCCATTTCCCCCACTGACCTACCTCAAGTTCGACCTAGCGGAAATTCCGTCTTTCATCGCATACTACCTTGCCGGCCTAAAAATTGGAGTAGTGTGTGCTTTACTACACTTCCTTGGCATGCTAGTGCGCGGCAGCAACCCCTTCGGCGCCTCAATGAAGCTCCTTGCAGTCCTTTCTACATTAGTTGGAATGGCCCTAGTCAGGAAGCGTAAGATATGGCTCGAACTAGTGGGGGGAGCCGCACTAAGGACCGTTATTATGTCTATTGTAAACCTTGTATTCCTTGGTATATTTTTCCCAGGATACCTCGAGTTCGCCATGAAGGCCCTAAGGCTGGCAGGTTTTAGCGTAGCTTCGAAGTACGAAGCATTAATCCTCACACTAGTACTTACGGGCTTGTTCAACACATTACATGCAATCCTTTCAGTAGGCACTGCTGCGGTCCTAATACGCTCGATCGCTCGTAGAATACCAGGCATAATAGAGCGCACCTAGAGACAGCTCCTACCACACTATCAAGCATCACTATCAAGCAATTGTAAGACACTATATTTACGCGGCAAAGCTAGTGCGTATCATGCGACCATGAATGAAACCACGTTTAGGGCTCTTAAGGGAGACAAGACAATCGCCAAGGCTAGAGACTTGAGAGAGCTTGCAGACAAGCTTAGAAAGCTAGGCGTCAACGCGAGGCAAGTTGAAATAAAGTCTACACTAAGTGTTAAGCCCAGGAGGCGGTTTGGCCTGCGGTATGATAGGTACAATTACTGACAGTGTACCACGCATATACATAGCTATCGAGAACCCGTTACTGGGGAAGAGGTATCCGAGTCACGGCCTAGTGCAAGCCATCATAGATACGGCCTATGAGGGGTTCCTAGCAGTCCCCGATAGCGTCTTTACGGAGCTAGGTCTTCACGAACTAGTAGCGAGAAGATTTTCTCTTATAATGCCTACGGGGGCAGCTATAGAGGCATTTGCCGCTTATGCTACAATTAGAGTAGGCAACAGGGCAGTGGATGGTCTCGTCGAGACGTTCTATGGACTTGACGAGATAGTTGCTGGTGCCGAGTTGTTGTCGAAACTGCGCGTTATAATAGACTATAACAAAGGGGCTGTTACACTCGCAGGGAACGGCTGACTGCGGGAGCTTGTACTACAGGGGTCAGAAAACTGGGGCCTCTTCACGGATCCGCGTCCTATCAGCTCTTCATCCCCAACAAGGGCTTCGTCTACTCGGATTTCAGCGTCACGCATTCGGAGCTAGAGCTACAGCAGTAAAGAAATGCTTTTTGAGATTTTAAATAATGTGAGTGACAGTAGTAATATTTGTTAGCGCTTTAGTAGCAGCGACTTACCTACAGCCTTAGACACGGCTGAGACTATGGGTGGCGTCAATGCGACCATGAATGGTATCTCCGTCGCGTAGGTCCATATCATCCAAAGCAGTGCGGCTTCTAGGGGTAAGTTTCGGGCTCCGGTCGGCAGCACGAAGAACTGGCTGAAGGCGTATACTCCAATGCCTATTATTACTGAGCCTACGAGTAGCCCTGTAGAGCAGGCGAATAATAGGCCCTCGTATCCTCGCCTAGCTAAACCGTAAGCTAGGGTAAAAGCCACAGTTATGCCCATTCCCACGCTGTACGCTACGGCAACCTCGCTCGAGAGGAAGCCTGCAGCCCAAGCCACTATTATCAGGAGGGCGACTAAGACCTGCTCCACTAGTGCTACTGCCAGCCACTTTCGCCCGCTAAGCCTAGAGAGTGCGCCTAGGACGTAGAACCCCGCGAAGTTTGCTGGCACGCCCACTGTGAGGCTGAGTAGCGCGTTGCCGTGAATTACCATGTCGCTTATGAAGATGC
>CAZPLI010000069.1:0-8326 GCA_964587325.1 uncultured Thermofilaceae archaeon
GGACATGGCTAAGGGCTATGTTGAGGCTATAGCTTCCTTCCTAGCTAGGGTAAAGACCAGCGCTGCGGTATTCACAGCTAGCTACAGAGTACAGACGGAGCTCATTAAGGCTGGTCTAGTCGAGCGCGCTAGGAAGCTGGGCTACTGGGTCTTCGTTGAGAGGAGAGGCATGCGGGGGCAAGAGTCGAGGGAGCTACTGGAAGCCTTCAAGGAGGCTAAAGGACGTGGGCTCCTAGTAGCCCCCATGGGTGGGAGGTTTGCCGAGGGAGCTGACTTCCCAGGAGAGGAGCTTCAGGCTATCTTCCTGGCAGGCGTCCCCTTCGAGAAGCCTACGACTAAGACCCGACTCTACCTGAGGTACTACGAGGAGCTATACGGCAAAGAGAAGGGCAGGCTATACGGCTACGTGGTGCCAGCACTAAGGAGAGCGGCGCAAGCACTTGGCAGGGCCTTAAGGTCACCCGACGATAAAGCCGTCTTAGTGCTGGGTGACGAAAGGTACGCCAAGTACCTCGCGCTACTCCCGGACTACGTACGCGAGTGGGCGGTCAAGGTACCAGCTAGCGAGCTGTCCTCGATAGATTTACCGTGGGATGCCCGGTAGGCTTACTAGCCACCCTTACGGCTCAGTACCCGGCGCGAGAGGGAGTGATGAGGAACCCCTCACCTATTGGTGACGAGGGCCGCCATGGCTGACCCTCAGACCCCTCGCGCTGCCTTCTTGAAAGCCTCTGCAACCTTACCTGGCTCTCCTGCGACTACTATCACGTCCCCTGCCCCTAGGCGGTACTCTGGCTCTCTCGCTAGGGACCCGTCGCTCTTGACGGCTGCTAACACGGGAAAACCTAGTGCGTTTTCCGCCTCTCTAAGCGTTACTCCGACGAGCGGCGAGCCCTCAGGCACACGCACAGGAACTAAGTTAGGCGCGGGGCTCACGTCACAGAAACACGCTGCAACGAACAGAGGGTAAACAATTTTCGTAGTGCTGAAGGCCTTGTCAGCGTAGCCGCTCTTAACTGCGATCTCAGCCAAGTCCTCGCTGTAGATTCTAGCGATAACCCTCAGCGAGGGGTTTAGCTTCTTAGCCTTCTCGGAGACCACCAGGTTTAGCGTGTCGTCGTTGACCGTTATTATTAGGGCTGCAGCTCTTTCCACTCCCGCTCGCTTAAGCACCCACTCGTGCCTAGCGTCGCCCAGCACTACGGCGCCGCCCGTTCGCATCATCTCTAGTATCTCTTCGTTCGCCTTAGCGTCCTCAGGCTTCACTATGAGAACAAAGGGTATCCCAGACTTCATCAGAGCTTTGCATACTCTGGCTCCCAGGTGGCCGTAGCCCACAACTATGACGTGGCCTGTCATGTGCTCGGCTCTTAAGACGGACTTCTCCTCAAGAGAAGCCGCTTTAAGCTCCATTACGCCGAGGACCGGTGCCAAATTGATCAGCATAGCGACGAGAGTGGCCAGTGCCTCCAGGTCGTTCCTGGGCTGAACCGAGAACGTCAGAAACGACACTATAGTGGAGAGAGACACTCCACGCCCCGCAGCCACCAGCAGAACTATGAGCACTGCGTACAACACGGCGAGGTACGTCGCAGCCATCTTAACTCTCTTAACGTAGTAGGACGCAGTAAGGTAGAGGGCCTCTAGACGCCTCGCCATCGCTAGAAAGACGTAAAAGGTGGTTAAAAGGGGTGCTTTAGGTGACCGGGCCAGCACCTGGCAAGCTGAGACTTAAAGCGCGCGTCTTATTGTACTCGAGCAAGAGGTGCGTAGAAATACCATGCGATGTGTACCTGCACGTCAAGGGCTGGAGCCTAGCTAGAGTGACACACCTCGACCTAGAGTCACCCCTACTCAACGAGATCATGCCGCCAGGCGGGCATACCTACTGCCCTATTAAGTTCGAGAACTCCGTACTTAGAGTTAAACTGAGAGAGCCCGCCTACTCCAAGGCCCTAGGCATACTAGTCAGGGAGATAAGAGTTGAGAGCGAGGACCTTGCATCAGCAATCCCCTCAGGAACCTCCTCATGGGCCTATCTAGGCGGCAAGGCTGGTGGCGTGTTCCTAGGCTTACGTCGAGAGATAATAGCGAAACTAGAGGACTTTGCCCGCTCGCTCGGAGTAGAACCTAGAGGCTCTAGGAAAGCCGACACGGCATAAGAGCACAACCCTCACAGCCTGCTTACCGTACTCACGCTCTCAATCTCATCTCGTTCCGGTATCACCAGAAACAGAGAACATGATAGAACATCGACGTTTAATTATGTGTAAATACCGCTCAATGATTAGTTCAAATTACTATTTCGTTTCCGTTCAAGCTATTATCACTTGCTCTTTTTAAGAGCACCGATTTAGCGTAGTTAATGATAACTTATCTATGCTTTTCAACTCTTAAACATAACATATCGGCTGAAAAAATGACTAAACAACAGGCTTATATATTTTAGGAGTAGTACTCATAGTACGAGAGAATGTTAAGGGAGAGTGCTATTCAACCACAATTAATTGCCATAATTGTCTCACCGTTACTCTCCGCTATAGTGGCTCTCGCAGGCTACGTTTACGAGGCTATCGTCACTTATTCGCTGACAATACTCACACTGTTAGGCTTTCTAGCGTACACCTATGACAAGCTTAAACCCGCACTCTTGAAGACTTTCACGCGAGCCCTTTTTCTCCGCATGATACCTGCTATGCTCTTTGCACTAATCGTTCTTCTTCTAAGAGTCTTAGAGCCGCCTATAATTGAGAGCTTAAAGAGCTCTGCAGTGAAAAACGTACACTATGCCTTCGACGTTCTGATAGTAGTAGCTTTCGCTGCGCTATCTTACGCGTCCCTCTCCGCGTACTTTGTGTTCCGGAGAGTATACGGAGAGACCCCAGCCCAAGTTGCCGTAAGCGCAGGGGCAGCGCTGCTCGTAGTCACACTAAGTGTCCTGTCCGCCCTGGGGCCTGAGCGGAGCTCAGTAACTTACTGGCTCTTCTCTGTACCCTCTTCCATATTCCTGGCACTCACAGTGTACTCGATGGTAGCGCTCGCCCTCATGCTCCCAGGAGGCGCGTACACTGACATGTTTTACGGTGCAGCGGGGCTAGTCGTAGTACTAGTCGCAGCAGCGTTCTCTCACAAGAGCATACATATGCTAGGGCTTCGAGAGCTATACCCCGCATGGGCAGTAGTCTTCTCCTTGCTCACAGTGCCCCCAGCCTACCTACTGGTGTCAGCGGCTAGAAGGATAGAGGAGGCGGCTGGGCGGTGATAGTCGAGAGCATCACAGTGTTCGCTAGCGGCTTCATGCCCATATTCCGCAGAGACTATGCGCCGACGAAGGCGAACAACGCGGAGCTCTTCTTCAAGGCCTCAAGCGAGTTCTTTGGCGAGAACATGATGTCAGGCTCTCTTGAGGTGGGCTCCAGCACGCTCTGGTTCAGGAAGCACGGAGACAAAGGGCTTCTTGTAGTGACGCGCGAAGGAGACGCATCAATGCTAGTGAACGTCCTAGACAGGAACCTCCTTTTCGCACTCGATAGGGTTCTGCGGGACGAGAAAACTCTCCGGCGGCTAATCGATAGGCTCGTAATAGCCGCACTAGGCATAGAGACTTACGTAAAGTCCTTCATGCCCTCACTAAAGGCTGTAGCCGCTGTAGCCTACAGAAACCATAAGACGAAAATGCTAGTTGGAGAAGACCTAGGAAGACTACCCTACCTTCCCAAGGACCGAAAAGACGTCGTCGTAAGGTTCGAGGACAAGCACTGCGTTATAGCAATACCTCTCTCCCACGGCTACCTGGTAATAAAGTGCGACCAGGAATCTCTTGACGTAATAAACGAAGTCGTAGAAGTACTAAGGTTTGATTACCCAGAAGTCCTGCTAGCAGGCGATGATCTAGCCCTCTACAAGAAGCTAAGGGAAGCTTACAGCATCGTCTATCCTGACAAGCCAGGCCTGCTACTAGCCGACGTAGACTCTCTGCTCAGAAGGAATCTGTCAGTCTCCGAAGCTGTTCGCACAATAGCATACGCTTACGGAGTAGAAGCTCCATGAACCGCTTCTCAAGCGTTGCCCTAAGAAGCTTGAGCACGACTGCCCTAGCTCCCTCAGGCCACACTACTGACGCAACTCACGTTCCTTCTCCACAGAGTATTCAGGAGGTGAAGTGACATGAGCTCGTACGTCCTTGATAAGCCTCACTGCATGTCTGAGGGCTGCAACGAGAAACTAGTCCATGTGCTCCATAAGAGGTTTGGCTTGTCTCTCGATACTAGTACTCACGACATGATGCTTGTCTTCGGGAAACTTGTCCCTACTCATGGGTACAAGAGGGTGATAGACGCCTTCCGCGACGCGGGCTACTCCATACCTGCTAGGATGGTCGTCGTAAAAATCGCAATCACAGGCGACAGCGGAGTAGGTAAAACGAGCCTTTGTTCTAGGTTCTGTGAGGACATGTACAGAGAAGACGTTAAGTCAACCATAGGCGTTGCCTTCGGCCTTAGGCACGTGGTCGTCGAAGACTACCTAGTCAAAGCCGTGATCTGGGACCATGCAGGCCAAAAGAGGTTCGCTGTGGTCAGGGAAGGGTTCTACAAAGGGACTATGGCCACACTGATAGTGTTCGACGTCGCTAACAGAGAGTCCTTCAGCAACATACCCGCATGGATCGAGGAAGTGAGGAGAGCGGAGCCGACATGCGCTGTGATACTCGTAGGCAATAAGGCCGATCTAGAGCGCGAAGTGAGTTACAAAGAGGGACGAGAGATGTCTATATCGATGAAATGCTGTGAGTACTTCGAGACTAGCGCTAAGACAGGCGCGGGAGTAAACGAGGCCTTCACTTACGCTGCCCGCATAGCCCTAGAGGCAAGCCTGTCTCGCGGAGCACCCGTGGTCAATCTCTCGTAGAACCTACACTCTGCTAACCGTTTTTAAAGCGAGTAGCGGAGGAAGCCTTCGTGAGAGCTAGGGACGCATGGGCTCTACTAAGGCCCTACCACTGGTACAAGAACACTATCGTATACCTTGCCGCCATATTCTCAGGCAGGCTCTTAGACCCTTCGATCCACCCTAAGCTCTTGCTAGCAGTGCTAACGTTGAGCCTTGTTTCCAGCGCAAACTATGTGCTTAACGACATCAGGGACGCCGATAGGGACAGGCTACACCCCGTAAAGAGAAAGAGACCTTTAGCTTCAGGAAGAGTTAGCGTAGGTGAGGCCTTAGCGCTGGCGGCGCTCTTATCGCTCGTATCGTTACCGCTCTCCCTAGCACTCGGCACAGGCTTCTTCTCGTACGCAGCCGCACTCTTCCTCTGGAACCAGGTCTACAGCCTAGTACTGCGCCGAAAAGCTCCCGCAGACACAGTAGCTGTCTCACTCAACTACGTCATTCGGGCGTGTGCAGGCGCCGCAGTAGTAGGCGTAGAGCCGTCGCCCTGGTTAATCATAGGAGTCTTCTTCCTAGCCCTCACCCTTATACTCGGGAAGAGGAGGGGGGAGCTCGAGTCGCTAGGCCCCCTCGCACCCGAACACAAGAAGGCCCTAGCGAGCTACGACGAGGAGTCACTAGACAGGCTGATCGCCATGTCCTCAACTATGGTCGTAGTGACCTATGCGGCCTACTGCGCACAGAGAGGTACTCTCTTCGCCCTCACGCTCCCCATACTCACGTACGCCGTCATGCGCTATAACATCTTGATCAGCAAGAACCCGAGGGTCGCGGAGGAACCTCACCTCCTAGCCAAGGACCCCGGAATATCCGCGTCCTTCCTCGCATGGCTCGCCCTAACGCTAGTCCTCCTCTACGGCCCCCTTTACACCTGACTGCCAATAGCAGGTCCTCCCGAACAAAAACGGGTGGGCGCTGTTACCAGTAGGCCGACGCTACTGGAATCCTCCATGTACGCGAGAGCTTGTCCTTCGTAGCTCAAGGCCTCTTGACATGCTTAGGTGACGTTACCTGGACGAATTCCCACCTGCGTCCTCGACCGCCTTTCTTATCATGTTCCGAGGGTACGACAGGTCGAACGTGTACTCGTATATCTTCCCATGCTTCTTCTCCTCGGTTACGCCGAAGGCTACCTCGTACTCTTTAGCGAACAGTATGCGCCCTCTAAAGAAGGACCGCTCGCGCTCGATAACAGGCTTCAACCCTTCGGCCCCGTAGACCCACCTTATGGTCCCGGTCTCCTCTAGGTAGCACGCGGTCTTCCTCTCCTCGTCCAAGAGAATGTAGGCCTTGTACCACTTTGTGAGCCCGTGCTTGCTGAATATCCCGCACCACCTAGCGTCGGCCAGCTTCCACCCAACGACGAGGTCGCAGCCTTCCTCATCCCCACGCCTAATGACGAAGGGCAAGTCATTCCTGTTTAGCCCTAGTAGGCGCTGTAAGAGCTTCTCGCGTGAGATAGCCCAGGGCATAGCCTTCTTACCGCCTAGGTACTCGCGAAATCCTAGCGCCTCAAGGATGGCGTAAATGGCCGCGATACCGGATATTACGATAACAGCTAATACTAGAAGATCCATGATCTCCCCTAAGGGTACGCGCGACTGGTTAAATAGGCCTCTAGGCAATGTCTAGGCTTGCCCCGAATATGCCCTATATGCCCTCTAGTACGAGAAGCCCCTAAGCCTTCCACTGAGAGGCCTCTTTCTCTAGTCTCAGTTCTTCTAGGAAGCTTACCATGAATCTTCTTAGCTCCTCAGGAGCCTTAGAAGGGGCGGGAGAGACGGTAATTATTGTCCCGGAGCCTGTCTTGACGGGTACTCGCAGTTCTCTGAAAGGTATGTAGGCGCGGTGCACCCACTCTCTAACAACAATCTCCGCCTTAAACGGCCTCTTTATACGTACTCGAACTCCCTTCCTAAACAGTACGGGCTTAACCTCGTAGTCCCAGCCAGTCTTGGCCAGCGCACTCAGTAACCTGTCCGAGACCTCGCTGACGAGATCCTCAGTGTAGTTGAGGTAGCTCCAAAGCTCGCCCCTAAGCTCCCTTATCGAGTTCCACACAGCGTAGGCGGCCCCAGCCCCTACAATAGCGGTGGGGATTATGTACAGGGGAAACAGGTAGATGGAAGCCGCGACTCCTGCGATCGTGAAGCCTACCAGTAAGATAGTGATAGTTAGACTCGTGCCAAGCGACAGTGGCAGTTTCACTCTGTCCAGCTTCCCGAGCTCGTAGAGCATCTCGTAGTACTTCGACACCGGGTAGTAGGCGGCGAAGAACAGGGGGGCCACAACAGTCAGCACCGCCAGAAACGCGGCAGCCATCAGCTCTAGGGGGGTCACGGGGCGCGACAGGAACCCCGCCAAGAGCGCTAGCCCTCCAGCGGCTACCAGGAGGAGGAACGCCGTTACAGCGGCGTGTTCGCCAACATAGAAACTGAGAGCGGCATAGGTCGTAACGAAGAGAGCGAGAGCGAGCGTTACCCAGCTGGGGTAGAGAGCGAGAGCCACTAGCACGTAAGCTACCGCTAGGGCCCTTACAATGTACCTTCTGTAAATGTAATCGTACTTAGCGTAAGAGGGCGGGTAAGGATAGCCGAAGTGGGGCCGTGAGAGAGTAAGAGTAATGAGGGAAGCTATTAGGGCTGGGACAAGCACGCCCGCGTGCGTGAGGGCTATCACCAGGAGGACTAGGGAGACTGCTAGCAGTAGCGCATGCCTAATCTCCTCCCGCATACTACGATATAGATGACAGAAAAGCCGTTCCTAATAAATTCGGTTCAGCAGTCTCTCACCCTAACAGGGCGGCAAGAACCATCACCTGCGCGAGGCTTATGGCGGTCGATATCACTGTCGACTTAGCTACCAGATCGACGTCGAAGCCGTAGACAAATGCTATGATAGCGTTGCCCGTAGCGGGCGGCATTATCGACTCGAGCATGACCTGCTTAAACGCTAGCTCGTCCAGCGGGAGGATTAAGGCCATGGCTAAGTGTACGGCAGGCGAGGCTACGTGCCTCCAGATCACTACGTAAGCCTCATCGAGCCCTAACCTGCCCCTCCCAAACTCCCTCGGACTCGGTAAGCCAGCTCCCACAGCTACGGCGCTTAGGTAGACCCCCACCTTGCTCACAGCCCCTAACACTTCGTGGACGGTGCTCGGTATGAGGACTGAGAAGCCAGCGGCACTCACAGTCAACCCGAGGATTCCGGCTGGAATCACCGGTATTTTAGCCAGCTCGGCCAGCACCCTCCTAGCGAAACTGCCTCTTCCCCTATAGGCAGCAGCCAGCAGCCCCACTGCCACGTAGTGTATCGTAACTATCGTTAGCGAGTAAGCGGCACAGGCGGTTAAGGTCCCGTAGAGAGCCAAGGCAAGGGG
>CAZPLI010000070.1:0-8052 GCA_964587325.1 uncultured Thermofilaceae archaeon
CTCTACTCTCCCTTTGTAGCCTACGAGCTCCGCTGTAGAGCACTGTTCCCCCAGGGCCTCGGAGGAGACTTTATTCCGCTCTGCACTGCTTTTTAAGGACGGACGCTAGTGGCGCGGGGTGCCCAGCTGCGCTAGGCTCGCTCTCCTAGTCGCGGTGGTAGTCCTTAGGCGGGTCTTTAGGGTCGTGGAGCGGGACCTGGTGGGGAGCTACTATTCTCTTCTGTTCTCGCTAGGGGGTACTATGTACGCTACGTTGAGGAGCTGTCTGAGGTACTACGCGAGCTGGTGAGGTGTGGAGTGCTGGAGGGGTCGGCGGGGTCTGGCGCCCGGGAGGTGGTTCTTGATGGGAGTGTGTATACTACATTATATTAAATAATCAGTAATCACTGATTGGGAGGTATTTTGCATTTTGTTTCTTACTGGACTGGTGTAGAATGTACATTGACGTTTAATAGTGTTGATGGGGAGGAGCAGTACTATTGACGGAGTCTTACTCTGGGGTTGAGGGTTTCCGTGTGCTTGCCGCGCTAGGGGTGCGCGTTTTAATGGAGGAGGGGTGGCTACTGGCTATGTTTCTTAGTATTTTTCTCGTAGGAGTTGGTGTGTGACTGTGGCTGTGCTCTGGGAGTTTCTGTACTTGGCTTGGCTGCTGAGAGTTATAATTGCTTGTAATTGGGTGGAGGGACAAGTGTGTCGGACTAGTTGCTCGGGGGGTGTGCGGGGCTGGAGTGTTGGCATTGACGTGGGGTTGCTTGTGTTTTAGTACGCTAGTGGTAACTGTGCTGGTGCATCTAGTGTGGGACTTATCGGGAGAAGGCTATCTGAGAGTACGTTGGGTACTTGGGTCTCGGGCTGTGTGCTATCAGTATATTCTCTTTCTGTGACCTACGTCGAGGAGCACGACTAGTTTCTTTTCTTCGTCGATGGCGTAGATGACTCTGTAGTTGCCTACTCTGAGTCTGTAGAGTCCGCTTAGTTCTCCTCTAAGTCTCACGCCTAGGTATGGGTTCTCAAGGAGTAGGACAAGTTTCTCGTATACTCTCTCTTGAACGTCTCTGGGGAGCTTCTCGAAGCTCTTCTTGAAGCGCCTAGTTACTGCTAACGAGTACTTAGCTTTTCCCAAGAAGTTCCCTCCTTAGTTCCTCGGGGCTCTTGACCACTGCGTACCTGCCCTCCTCGTAGTCTTTGAGGCCTTCCCTGACTCTCTCTAGGCCCTCTCTGTCTAGGAGCTCCTCGAGGGTCTCGAGTACTGAGGTGAGGTTGCCGTGGCCCACCTTGACTATCTCGTAGCCCCTTAGCTTGAGTTCCACAACCTTGCTTAGGGGGAGCCCCGTCTCCTCGCTCACTTTCTTTAGTTCCTCGTAGAGGTCCTCGCTGAGGAGCACGCATACTTGTCTCTTGCCCACACTCTGACACCGTGAAATGCACTGAGATATATTATATTTAAGGATACTTCATTGAAAGTTAGTCTTTCTGAGGCTTCGGCAGATTTGTCCTATGTCTAGGGGCTTGTCGTGATTCGTAGGTTGCTGAAGCAGTGGAGCGTTATTTGACCGTCCTGTTTTCTCGGTTCATGAGTAGCTTCGTCTCTCTTCCCTGCTCGCGCGGATGGCCTCGACAATCTCCTCAGAGGGTATCCTCTTCAGAATCTCCTAGGCCCTGCCTAGGGCCTCCCTTACTTCTCCTTCCTCCCTCCTCCTTTAGGGCTATGCGGATCACTTTGCTGATCGGCACGCCGTACTTCTCGAGCTTCACGTAGCCCACGGCGTTTCTTGGGGTAGCTGGGTTACTACCTGAAATATCTTACCAAGTTTATACTACATGATAGGTAGGTGTGTGGCCAATGGCAATGCTCCTTCTTTTAAGGTGTAAGGTCTCTAGCTAGACTCCGCGGTTACCTGGGATGCAGAATCGGTGTTTTCTTGGCCTGCTCTCTCCAAAGCACTGCTGTTTTATCGAAGACTGCGCTGGTAAAAGCCTCTTTCACATGCTTGAAGTGTCCGTCCTTAGTGACGAGCCTGAGGTCTCTGTTTACGGCGACGATCACCAGGTCCACGGCTGGCACGGGCTTGCTCAGCTTGTAGGGGTCCCTTGAAATCAGTACGGCCTTCACCCCTTCATCTTGAGCGTCTTGGGGTACTCGATGACGTTGAGTGTTGTTGCGTATCCCCTTAGCTCCTTGGCATCCCTCCTACGGAGCCCTAGTATTTGGCTTGGCCTCCTATAGGCGTCGAGGCGTCTCGCTTGTCTAGGACACTAGACAGGTATTGTTATCAGTGCTCCAGCGGGCTTTCGGCGAGGGTGAGGGACGTGTCCGGTCATGCTGGCAACGGAGTGCTGCACGCGGTGATTAACGAGTACAGAAGGAGGGTGCTCGCTGTTCTCAGTGTTAAGGGTGCGTGTAGCTACACGGAGCTAATGAGGGAGAGCCGGGTTTAGGCTTGGCGAGAGCGGTAGGTTTGCGTACCACCTTAAGAGGCTCGTCGATGCTGGCTTGGTCAGGCAGTTGAGTGACGGGAGGTACTCGCTCACTCAGGAGGGGAGGAAGGTAGTGTCTGTGCTTGCAGAGGAAGAGTCTGACTCCTGCACGATACTCGACGCTCTGGAGGGCTTCGCCAAGAAAGTTGACGTAGACGCGTTTTTCCTCGGGAGCGTGCTGTTCGCCTCGGGCCTGTTCATCTCAGTCTTCGGCTTAGTTACGGCAGTACTGGGCGCTCTAGGCATGCCCTACAGGGTCGAGGTAATGGGTCACGTCTACTACAAGTACCCTAACGTGGTTCTCGCAGCCTTGGGCGCTGTGGCTGGCGCCCTTTTGTCCTCCCTGGCTCTGAGAGTCCTCAAGGCTTCCTTCCCCGGCTCCTCTACGCTAGAGCTCTTAGTCTACCAGCGCTACACGTTCTTCCTGTTGTCGAGGACCGGCAAGCTCGGCAAGTACGTCTTAGTATACGTCCTTGTGGTCGTGGTGACGCTCGCAGCGGTACTCACTATGATCTTGCTCTAAGCTCGGCGCCGCTGGCCGCGAGTTATGCGAACCTCTCTAAGCCCGCTAGCACGCGTCAGTCCTAGTGCGCGAGCATGGGAAAACTTGAAGCTATCTGAGAACCCCTTTGGTAGGAGAGAGTACCATAATTTCTCCTACTCCATATCTTCTCCTTACCCTGTCCCATATGGACGCTATTTTTCCCCAATCGCTTACGTCTTCGGTCACTACTACCTGGACGCCGTTTCTAGCTACGAGGGCTGCATGTACCGCGTCGTAGGTGGTGCGCGAGAGTTTCGCGATGTCTCTTGCGAGTAGTAGCGTTTCCCTGTCCATGCGTAAGACGTGTAGAGGTAAGTCGAGGTAGACAGTGGCAGCCTCGTATGCCGCTTCGACGCTTATTCTAGACAGTGAGCCAAAGAGTTCGAAGAGGACTAAGTACGACCCGTAGCCTATGTATTCCTCGTTGACAAGGGCTTCTAGTACTTCTCTGCAGGCTGCATAGAACTCTGGGTGCTTTATGGCTACATAGACGAAGATGTTAGTGTCAATGTACACCTGTTTCCCTTTCAAGAGACTCTTCAACGAGTTTCACCGCGTCTATTTTCCGAGGTCCACCTAGGAGCCTGTCCGCTATACTCGAGAGCCTGTCAAGAGCCTTAACCGGCTTGAGGGGCTCGAGGACTATGTGGTCGTCCTCGACTCTCACTAGGAGTCTATCGCCCACCTTTATCCCAAGTTTCTCTCGTACTTCCTTGGGGATCGTCACCTGGTACTTCCGCGTAACAACGACTTCTATCATCGAGTAGTACGGTACTACGGTAGTATTTATCAGTTAGCGCGTGGCCTCGTAGCTACGTCGTAACCGTGAGAAACGTTACGAGCGATCTGCTAGTAGATCTGCTGGGCGTATGTAAGTGAGTTCCTTAACGCTAGAGTACGCTCTGTCGTAGCTTACTAATATGTCTCTCTCCTCTATAGCTACCGCTGCGTGGAGGCTGTCGAAGAAAGACAAGCCGTACTTGTTCCTCAGTTCCCAGGCTGTTGCCAAGTGGCTAGGCTCGGGGCGTAGGATGGTTATTTCGAAGTACGACAGGACGTCAGCTAATGCTCTGTAGAAAGCGGTGGGCTCTACCTTTATCACGCCGGAGGCTATGAGGAGGTCTAGCTCGAAGAGAGAGTAAGGGGATAGGGACACGCTGTCAGCTTTCTCTAGGACCTCCTTAGCCTCTAAGTGGTGCTTATCCTCCCTAGAAGCTAAAGCCACTAGGATGTCTGTCTCTATAATGACCAACGCTCACTCACCCTCCGCAAAGCCTCCTTTTCGGCTGCTCTTCTTAACTCAGTAACCTGCTGCTCAACGTCCCTAGTGCCCTTGATAACAGCGGCCGTGAGCTTCTCTAGAGGGTCTCTCACGGGTTCAAGAATCAGCCTGCCTTCCTCAACTCTAGCTCTAACCACTCGTTTAAAACCTAGAGACTTCCTGACGTGAGCAGGAATTAATACTCTACCTTTTTTGTCGATCCTAAGCATGAGTTCCAACGTCCCACCATATCTATAGTGGTACTTCCCACTTTAAACCTTACAGGTCTTGCTTAGCTGTGAGACCAGTGTATAGAGGAGTAGCTTGCTACGGCGCTCCTGTGAGGTAGCTAATAGCTAGTGAGGATTGAGGGACCTAACTTTCTGTTCGCAGTCTTTACGCTGGCTATAGGTAGCCTAGCCTCTCTAGGACTTGAGCTACATAGTGCGTGTTTTCTAGCGTTGATGTTCCCAAGACTGGAGACCTTCTGAACGCTCTGCTCCTGTTCTGGCATGTACACGCTAGCTCGGCGTGGCTATCGGGATACTGGGGCTCTTCTCCCAGCATGGACAACGTCTCAACGTCATAGCAGGTGTGTTCTATGAACTGGGTTTTCGTGTTAGGCTTCGCGCTGAAGCCCCTCTCGGGGTTCTCGCACCTAAGCACTCAGTCTCTGGTGCTGGTCAGTTCTCCTATGTCGTAGCCTAGCAGCAGTAGAGTTTTGACTGCGTGGTAGACCGACTCTATGCTCGGTCCGCGTACTCTGAAGTCGCCGACTGGTGTCTTAAGCTCTAGGACGAAGTCGATAACTTCTTTCCTAATGTCCAGTGGCTTGCGGCCGAGTACAGTGAGACCCTCCACGGCTAGCGAGGCGCTGGCTAGCGCTGTGGGCATCTCTGCCTCGACGAGTATCCCTGATGCACCAAGCGACCTGAGACTTCCCTCCGGCAAGAAGTGCTCTTCCGCCACGTAGCCCACATGGCTTGTGTTCCCGCCGCCCTCCTCGATGACGTGCTCCAGTATCTTGGAGAAGTACTCGACTGCCCTCTCTACGTCGCGTGGCCTCATGACGAGGAGAGCGAGCGCCTTCACAGCATAGTAGGCAACTGGCAGGCTCGCGTAGTCCCAGTCTTCGCGCTGAAGCCTCAAGAGGAAGCGAGCAGTGTCCGAGGCTCT
The DNA here is from genome assembly GCA_964587325.1 of uncultured Thermofilaceae archaeon. GTDB lineage: Archaea > Thermoproteota > Thermoprotei > Thermofilales > JAPDKD01 > CAZFWY01. Next base: position 5,460 of record CAZPLI010000070.1, read on the forward strand.
GGGCGTCTCTCGGCCTAAGGCCTGTAGCGACGAGACAGCGTAGTAGGTGTCCTCGGCCGATGACTCGAACAAATCCATGTACTGGTACGATAGGTAACCGCCATCTTTCCCGCGCTTCGACAATACGTACTCTCTTAGTTTTTCTAAGTCGACTCGACGCGGTCTCAGCAAACTACCACCTTCTGCTCGCTCAACAGTCAATGGGGGCTTGCCGCAACGCCCTGTAGGTCTTCCTAGCCGGGTAGGCGTAGTCCATCATTTCCTCCCGAAAGGTACTGGTTTGTCCTCTCTGAGTTCTTTCTCGGCTTCTAGAGTCTCCGTAGTCCTCCTCCCTAAGACGGTAAACATTGCCTAAAGAGAGGAAAGACACCATATAAACTTGTGGTGCTAGCGGAGGTACTCAGAGACGTAGCAGACCTTCTAGCATCGTCTACTGCTCCCTGCTCTGAGCCCTTTTGTACCCGCTACAGGCGCGCTAAGGGGGTGACGTTTTTATTTAACTTGGACGGTGGTTTGCAAGCTATGAGCGGTGGTCGTGTTTGGCTCGGGTTATAGCGTTACACCGTGGGAGGTTAAGGGCCTGGTCGACTATGACAGGCTTGTAGAAGAGTTTGGTGTGCAAAGAATAGGGACTGAGCTTCTCGCGAAACTGAAGGCTTTAGCTGGCGACCTCCACTTCCTGCTGAGAAGGGGCTTCTTCTTCGCACATAGAGACCTTGACCTAGCTCTGAAGGAGTACGAGGAAGGTAAGGGCTTCTTCCTCTACACCGGTAGGGCGCCGAGTAAGTCACCGATGCACTTGGGCCACGTGATACCCTTCCTAATGACTAAGTGGCTTCAGGAGAGGTTTGGAGTTAACGCCTACATAATGATCCCCGACGAAGAGAAGTTCCTTGCGAAGAAGGTAGATAGCCTAGACGAGGTTGAGCCTTACGTCCGCCAAGACATACTGAATATCATTGCGCTAGGCTTCGACCCCGATAGGACGTTCATTTTTAGGGACACGGAGTACGCGGGTAGAATGTACAGGGCAGCCGTTGAGGTCGCTAGGCACATCAACTTCTCGGTTGCTAGGGCTACGTTTGGGTTTACTGGCGAGACCAGCATAGGCCTAGTGTTCTACCCTGCTCTCCAGATAGTGCCTACACTGTTCGAAGACAAGAGGCCCCTCATTCCCTGCGCGATCGACCAGGATCCATACTTTAGGCTGCAGAGAGACGTAGCACCTAAGCTGGGCAGGTACAAGGCAGCAGAGCTGCTCTCCAAGTTCGTGTGGGGCCTCACAGGTCCCGAGTCTAAGATGTCTGCCTCAGAGCCTGAGATCGCGATACTGCTAAACGAGGACCCTGACTCAGCGGCCCAGAAAGTGACGAACGCGTTCACTGGTGGCAGGGCCACTGCTAGGGAGCAAAGGGAGCTAGGAGGAATCCCAGAGGTATGCCCGGTTTACCACTGGTACATGATACTCTTTGAGGAAGACGACAGTAAACTAGAGGACAGGTACCGGGCTTGTAGGACTGGCGAGCTTCTCTGCGGCGAGTGTAAGGTCGAGCTGGCAGAGAGAGTGAGAAGGTTTCTCAGAGAGCACCAGGAGAGAGTGAAGAGGGCTGAGGGGCTTGTGAGGAAGTTCATGTATGACGGTAAGCTGGCAGCGCGTATGTGGAGTTGGGACTTTAGGCGCTAAGAGTTAAAGCACTGTATAGGGACAAGCTATGTAGGCTACTCACGTGATTAACGCTTAGAGGCCTAGGGCTATGGGGGAGATTGCCAGGGAAGTGCTTAAGTTGCTCGAGGAAGCTGGCGGTGAGTACGTAAGCGGGAGCTTGATAGCTAGGAGGCTTAAGGTTACTAGGGCGGCTGTGTCTAAGGCTGTCGCTAAGCTTCGTAAAAGAGGGTTCATAATAGAATCGCACCCGAAGCTGGGGTACAGGCTTGTGGCCTGCGACGATCTCTCGAGAGCGCAGAGCTACGTGAGCGCGTTGGGCACTCGCGTGCGCTACACGCTCCACTACCTTCCGTCCACTACGTCAACGCAAGATGTAGCTAAGACCCTAGCTGAGCACGGCGCGCCGGAAGGTGCCGTCGTCGTAGCTGAGGAGATGAGTGCGGGGAGGGGTAGGCTCGGGAGGAAGTGGCACGCGGGACCCGGAGGCCTGTGGCTGACTGTACTCCTGAGGCCACAGTGCCCACCCGCTAGAATACAGCTGTTTAGCATCCTAGCGGGGGTGGCCGCCGCGCAGGCCATAGAGGAGATCTGCGGCATTAAGCCCGAGATAAAGTGGCCTAACGACGTGCTCCTAAAGGGTAGGAAGGTCTGCGGCGTGCTTGTAGAGGTGAGCGCGGAGGCTGACGCTGTAAGGTATCTACTGCTCGGTGTAGGTATAAACGTGAACAACGAGTTGCCAGAGGAGCTTAAGGAAATAGCTATTAGCCTAAAGGAGGTAGTGGGTAAAACGGTCCCCCGGCTACCACTTCTCTTAGCGTTCCTCTCGAGACTCGACGACCTGTACGAGCACCTAAAGAGTGGTGACGACGAGTTTATTTTAAAAGAGTGGAGAGGGCGGGCTTCAACTCTCGGAAAGAGGGTGCGCGT
>CAZPLI010000071.1:0-7966 GCA_964587325.1 uncultured Thermofilaceae archaeon
GCAGTAGTTAATAGGAGCGATAAGCGTGGCGCCGGGGCCGGGATTTGAACCCGGGCGGCCTGTGCGGCCAGCGGGTTAGCAACCCGCCGCCCTGGACCGGGCTAGGCGACCCCGGCTCCAGATAGTGCACTAGCTAGTGGGGCTTATATGGTTTCCTTTGGACTTCCTTAGAGTCGTCTATTTGGTCTCTGTGAGCTAGTACGCTTTGGCGCATAGTGGGTACCTATATTTTGTTCGAGAGGGTAGACTAGGCCGTAGGGGTGGTTGCTTGAAGTTTCGGGACTTGTTCCGGCTTATTGGTCACAGAGGTGCTGCGGCGCTCGCGCCGGAGAACACGATGCCCAGCTTTGTTAAGGCCTATGAATGCGGTGCCACTGCGATAGAATTCGACGTCAGGTTGACTAAGGACGGCGTGCCCGTGATACTCCACGACGAGGACTTAAAGCGGGTCGCGGGAGTCGAGGCTCGAGTCGCGGACCTTAGCCTTGAGGAGCTGAGGAAGTTTAAGGTCTTCGGAGAAGCCCCAGTACCCACGTTAGAGGAGGTCCTGAGCTTCGCTTCGGGTAAGCTGGCGGTCGACGTGGAGCTGAAGGTGGAGGGCGCCGAGCGCAAGGTAGTGAGCTTGCTAGAGAAGTACGGGCTCAAGGAGAGGGCTCTCATAACGTCCTTCCTACCGCAGGCCCTATCGAGGATCAAGAGCGTCGAGCCTGGGCTGAGAGTAGGGCTACTGGTCGACGAGTGGAGCGACGATCACTTTGAAACCGCGAGAGAGGTCGGGGCGTGTGCCCTGCTTCCTAGGTACACGAACGTCACGCCGGATGTGGTGGAGAAAGTCAAGGAGGAGGGCTACGCGCTGATAGTCTGGACTGTGAACGAGCCCTCGGAGGCGGCTCGGCTCTTAGAGATGGGAGTGGACGGCATAATAACTGATGACCCCTGCAAGCTGAGAGGTGTGGTCATGAGAGAGTGCAAGTAGCAGGTTTTGCTGCGACGCGGCTTTAGCGCAAGGCTAACAGCTAACACCGAGACGTCCCGAATAAGCTTAGCATAAAAGGTCTGAGGTTCCGTCCACTCACACGACAACCATGAGTACTCTGGCATTCTTTCTTGTTTTAGAGTGTCTAAAGGCTTGTGCATGCCTTCGAGGTCTCCCGGCTCTACGAGTACTCCTAGCGCCGCTCTTAGGGAGCTCGGGCCTAGGCTCTACGTAGCTCCAGTCTGCGGACCTACGCCTTTTTAGTGGCCGTATTGAGCACTTTAACGTAGGGGGTGCTGTGGTCAGAGAGGAAGCTAGAGACTGGTACGAGGGGGCTCTCGTAGACCTAGAGGAGGCTAGGTCTGCCCTAGAGAACGGCAGGTATAACTGGGCCCTCTTTGCGGCTCACCAGGCCGTGGAGAAGGCCCTCAAGGCTGCGCATATCGCAATGAGAAGGTCCCGCCCCCCTAGGACGCACGACCTCACTAGGCTTCTCTCGGAACTCGGGCTCGACTTACCAGAGGATCTCAGAGTCGGGGTCTCGGAGCTCACACCCTACTATACCGTGGCTAGGTACCCTAACGCCGGGTTCGAGAGGCCGTGGGAGAGCATAGAGAGGAGCGTTGCTGAGCGCCTCGTTAAGGTGGCAGAGGAAGTGGTAGACTATGTCGGCAGAAGGGCGGGCCTTAAGTAGCCTAGACCTGCCCGAGAAAGTAAGGGAGGCGCTGAGAGAGTTCCTAGCCAAAGTCGAGAAGGCGCTAGGAGAGGTGGAGGTCTACTTGTTCGGGAGCTATGCTCGCGGGGACTGGCTCAGCGACAGCGACCTAGACCTAGTGGTAGTCTCGGAAAAGTTCCGGGGCCTCTCCGTGGGAGAGAGATACGCTCTCGTCAGGGAAATGCTCCCTAAAGACATCTCAGTAGAGATCCTAGCTTACACTCCAGAAGAGTTCGAGAGAGCCCTAAAGAGGAGCGTTATCCTCCGGGACGCCGCCGAGTACTGGGTCAAACTACTGTAGTGTAGACACTTACTGGCCAGAAGCAGTTTTTAGCCGGAAGGGCCGAGCTCTGAGAGAAGACATAAGATGATTTTAATTAAACAATCAATGTATAAAAGGAGAAAGAAAGGGGAGCTAGTGGCGCTCAACCGAGATATTTTCCTCTTTAAAAATTCCTCATAAAATATTGATTTATGAATAATAATTTATAAATTTAGGATTCATTTCAGTCGAGATTTTGACGTAATGGCTTTCGCGAGTCCTACTGCGCAGTTAAGGAATACTAAGGCTATAAATGCAGGGAGGAAGTAATTGTAGAAGAGGGCCTCGTAGCGTGAGGCGAATACTGCGCCAGCCAGGAATGCTAATGTAATTACCGCATCAAGAGAGTAACTGATTCTCCTGAGCGTTTCCTTTGTAGTTCTCGCCCTATACACGTCGTTAATACTGTCAAGTACGACAAAGGCTATAACGGTAACCCCCGCGACATAGAACAAAACATGGCTGTATACTGGTAGTACGTATAATAGTGCTAGGAAGAGAACAGCACATACAGCTAACAAGAGTAGTGCTTTGTCTATTAGGGACACGGCTCAACACACCTCCGGCAGATAGTGCATGAGTAATGTAGGCAGTGCGCTAGTATACACTGCTTGCACATTGCGTAAAAGAATATGCAAGCAGCAAAGCGTTTCGGCGATGGATTTATACCCATACACGAAAGGCACGCCATTGCTGCTCCTTTACACCAGAATGCGCATGGGCCGCGTGATGCTCTGTACGGACATTTGGGATCGCGGAAGCATGTTGTTCTATAAGGTCGCCACCCTCTTGGACATTTTCCGTTCGAGGAAGGACAACAATATGCCCATCCACAGCAGGAAGGGGTCGAAAGAGGCTCGACCAGAGGTAGTGACCTAGCGCTCAGCTCTATCTGTCTCCTATTCCTAGGCGGTAAGAACACCGCTAACGGCTGAATATTAGAGCTTTCCCCGTCCCTAGCCCTATAGCTGTAATAAACCCCGCACGAACATCCTCTCGGCTGTTCTTCGTAGGCTATCCCAGATGATAGCATTACCGAGAACGTTACCAATAGTACCACTGTTATAAGTACTAGTAGTATTTTTTGAGTTTGTCCCCCCTTCATCACATATCACTACCGTATTCGTGTTTATATTTTTAGGGAATTTCCATGGAACAAAGACATGAGACCTTAACTTAAGACTGGCGGAAATCTTCCTGTTAGTTCGGCATGATGATCGTCAGTGCCTCCTCAATTGGAGTTCGCTAGGGTATGAGATGTCTCGTGTCATCCTATCGTTCGCACTTGTCGTCGCTGTTTTGGGACGGCAAAACTGCTATGGACCTACATGTCCCACGCTTGTCTGGACGATGACGTACTTTAAGCCACAGCCGTTGAGTATGCGTTTGACTCTGAGCATTTCTAGTGGGCTCGGACGCTTTATGTCGCGCCTGCGGAACGTTGGAAAGTAGTCTAGGACGCAGACTTGGATCTCAGGGTTTATTGAAGCTATCTTATCACCTATCTCCGCGACTTCCTCTAGTGTCATGAAGGCGCTGTTGTAGGGTATCCCTACGCCGAGGTAGACCTCGTCGGCGTAGTTGTCTGCAATGTACTTTATGGCTTCCCAAGCCGTCTTGAGGTACCTACTTGCCAGTTCCCTGTCGCTTATGCCCGTTATCTTCATGAAGGTCTCTACTCTTGCGCCCTTCGGCTCGACGCCTATGTTGTTGCAGCCAGCGTCCACGAGCTCGTCGATGTAGTCGGGAGTTAGCAGAGTACCGTTGCTGTCGAGGTGAAGCCTGGCTTCCGGGTCGGGGTTCAGTTCCTTTAGTGCTCGGAAGTACTCGATCAGCCACCTTCTGTTGAGCGTCGGCTCGCCGCCGCTGATTGCAAGGCCGTTGACACCGTACTCTCGCCTATAATATGTTAGCAGGCGTGCGGCTTCGCGGGGCGTAAGAGGCGCTGAGGAATTGTCATATGTCACATGGTAGTTCTGGCACTGCGGGCAGCGGAGGTTGCAGCCTGCCACCCATATAGCGACTTCTATGTACCTCCCCTTCCGCTTCTCCGACCAAGGCGTGGCTTTTCCTCCGACAGTGTGAGGCTGAGGGCCATGAACTATTCTCAGAGGTTCTCTAAGCGAGACGTCCGTGTTGATGCTCATTCCCTCTCTGACAGGCGTGATACAACTCCTCTCCAGCTCGCCGTTAATCTCGACTGCGCATGCCCAGCACCCACCGGTCCCGCAAGGCGAGTACAGGTCTCCCTCGCTAGGTGCTATTCCAAATGTGTAGCCACACAGCTCAAGCGCGCGTTTAACGGTTATTCCTGAGGGTACCTCGAAGACTTTGTCGTCAATAGTTATCTTTACTGTCTCTACGTCCTCTACTGTCTCTCTCAGTACTCTAGCTTCGTACGGACACGCCCAGTAACAGCTAAGGCATCCCACGCATTCATCAGGCGAGTGACAGATACTGACCTCTAGGCAGAAGCCGCACTCCCTACACTTGTTCTCGTCAATTGTCACTTTCACTCGCCTAATCTTCGTGGCAGCCCCCAACAGTATTCTTGCCCTTCGCGCTTAAGTTGTCACCTTCGGAGTATTGAGGGTGTATTTTAAGTACGGGGCATATAGCGCTACTGGTGGGGTGTGCGGCTTGTCGGTAAGGTTCACGTTCCCTGACGCCAAGGAGTGGAAGTATATAGTAGCCAGCCTAGCCACGCTAATCACAGAGGCCAACTTCATAGCAGATGAGGAGGGCCTTAAGCTACGGGCTCTCGACCCATCCAAAGTTGCTATGGTAGACCTCTCGATCCCTAGCGTAGCGTTTGACGAGTACGAGGTGCCGAGCGGCGAGAAAGTTAGGATAGGCGTGAACTTCGACGACTTGAACAAGGTTATGAAGCGGAGCAAGAGCGACGACAGAGTAACGTTCGCCATAGAGGGTAACAGGCTGAACATAATACTACTAGGTAAGGCCGAGAGGAGGTTCTCCCTTCCTCTCATAGACATTGCGGGCGAAGAACTCCCCTCGCTGAACGTGAAGTTCGACGTGATGGCTAAGATGATGAGTGACACTCTAAAGGACGCGCTCACCGACGCCAAGCTCGTCAGCGACACTGTCGAGCTTATAGGCGAGCCGGAAGTGCTGAGGCTTCTCGCGAAGAGCGACAAGGGAGAGGTCGAGGCAAAGTTCTCTCAGGAGGCCGGCTCTCTCCTAGACTACACGGTCGAGAACCCCTCTAACTCTACGTACGGCCTTGACTACTTCTTAGACATACTCAAGAAGGCAGCTAGGGTCAGCGACATAGTGACACTCGAGTTCTCAACCAACAAGCCGCTAGCGCTGACCTTTGAACTCACTGGAGGCGGTCAGCTCAAGTTCTTCCTAGCACCGAGGGCAGTCTAGGGAGGTAGATGGCTAGCACCGCCGTACTACTAGATAGGCTAGACCTAGCAAAATATCCCTTCCTACCCGAGGCGCAAGACTACGTAAGATCGCTAGGGCTAACTCTCGACGACCTAGCCTCACCCGCAGGACGTAGTGTCATTGAGCGTGCTAGGGAGAGGATCGAGGCCGCCATAGAGCGTAGGCCCGATAACTACCTTAGCGACGACATCGACGTGGACGTAGAAATACTCGCTTTTCCTGTAGCTATGTTATTGCTCAGGATCATAGGCGACAAAGTTCTAGTACGAAGGTTCGGCGTAGCTGAGGGCAAGAGAGCTTCTCATTTCCTCGAAGCTGAGCCCATCGAGAAGCTGATTTACATTGTCACGAGGAGTTTCGGGTGGAATGTCAGGAGGCTTAAAATGCACGTGGGCCCCGCGGTCTATGAGTTCGCTGTAAGGTTTTCTGACTTCGTGTCGAATGTCCCAGAGTACAGGGGGCTCTGGAAGCTCGTCAACAGACCGCTGAGACAGGGCTGGGTGCCTGTGACCCGTCATGAGTTAGCCAGAATGGCCGAAGAGGCTGTTAAAAAGTACGTCGAGAGCAAGTGTTCGGAGCCGCCGCCCGATAACGTCCCTCGAGAAGTTGTTGAAGTGGCGGAAGGTCTAAGGAGCTTGTGGTCTAAGCGGTCCGAAGAGCTCGGACTGCCAAAGACTGTGAAGGTGAAGAGGCTCGAGGACGCCTACCCGCCCTGCATAAGGGCTATACTAGAGGACGTGATGGCAGGCAAGAACGTCCCCCATAGCGCTCGCTTCGCGCTCGCTTCCTTCCTCTTACAGATAGGCAAGTCCGTGGACGAGGTCATTGACATTTTCCGTGCGGCGCCCGATTTCCGCGAAGATATCGCGAGATATCAAGTTGAGCACATAGCTGGTCTCAGAGGGTCTAGGACGAAGTACATCCCCTTCAAGTGTGACAACATGCGGTCCTTAGGTCTCTGCAGATGGAGGTGCAAGGGAGTAAAGCACCCGCTCCAATTCTACAGGCTGGCTCTCCGGAGGGGTCGCGTTGAGTACGAAGAAGTCACCTGATGCGCAGGCTTGGATTAAGAAGGTGTTCTCCCTGTACTACCGTAGATACTCAGAGCTCGTAGAGGAGCCCAGCGACTTAACTCACAGAGAGTTCGCGTTCACATTTTTCGACAGGCCTGGAATGTCAAGACACATAGTCTTCTCCTCAGCGAAGGAAATGAGGGAATTCCTAGCAAGGAACGTCCCACAGCATGCCTACTACTCGTCCGCTTACTACGAGTATCCAGACGCCGAGAGAATGGAAGAGAAGGTATGGCTAGGAGCCGACTTGGTATTTGACATAGACGTTGACCACATTGCCACGCCTTGTAAGGCGCAGCACGACACTTGGCACTGCCCTAACTGTGGAGCGTCAGGCTGGGGGTTTATAGAGTCGTGTCCTAAGTGCGGGAACGAAAACTTGAAGCGCAAGACGTGGGTATGCGAGACCTGTATAAGCGTCGCTAGGGACGAGGTTATCAAGCTACTCGACATGCTCCTAGAGGACTTTGGTTTTTCAGATAGTGAGATGTTTGTCGTATTTTCGGGCCATAGGGGCTTTCACGTACACGTGGAGGGCGACGCGGTTCGCGACCTAGACCAGGATGCTAGGAGAGAAATAGCTGACTACGTGAGAGGAGTGGGGCTAGAGCCTGAGGCTTTCACAGTCCCTGGCAGGAGGAAGAACTCCCTAAAGATGGCTGCGAAGCCTGACGACCCTGGCTGGTACGGTAGAATAGCGAGGGCGGTCCTAGACTGGGTGCTGTCGCTCGACAGAGCGTCTGCCGCTAGAGTGGTGCGAGGACGGAGAGTGCGCTCTCTCCTAGAGTTATCAGAGAGAGCGCGAGAGGACCCCATGAACACGGATTGGATTGAGGACTTAGAGCTGACTAGAGAAGAGTGGAGTCGTCTTATTTCTCTCATAGCCCGCGAAGAAGGGGTAGAAATCGACGAGCGAGTAACAATAGATATCAAGAGGTTAATAAGGCTCCCCGGCACGCTTCACGGGAAGACCGGGCTTAGAGTCATATCCATGTCTCCTCATGAAGTAGAGAACATAGACGTATTGGAAAAAGCCAGAGTGCTGAGCGACGAGGAAGTGCCTATTACCATTAAGAGCGCGCCCAAACGGGTTCTCGATATAGACTTGAGCAACGTGTCGGGTAAGGCTAAGGTGCCGCTGTATCTGTCTCTCTACCTAGTCGCTAACGGTGCCGACGTTGAGCTTTCAAGGGAGCCTTATGTGGCGTTCGTTAAAGGGCTCGTGAGCTAGCGTCGGCTGAGCTCTTCGAAGAGTTCCACTACACCCTTCTCACTTAGCTCTTTTGCTAAGTTTCTAGGTAGGTATGCCAAGTCGCCTCGCGAAAATGGGCCCAAGGCAATGCCCTGTTCTAACATTATCTTACTATAAGGCTTAAGGAACATAACGAGTACTCCGTCTCTGACTTTGACCCTGCCCTTGCTCACTGGCTGGACTTCTGCTAAAGTCTCTTGTATAGTTTCTTCAC
>CAZPLI010000072.1:0-7718 GCA_964587325.1 uncultured Thermofilaceae archaeon
GACATAGAGCCTAAGGGGCTACGGCAGCGGTCCTAAACGCCTAGCTACACAGAATAGAAGTATGAAAACAAAAAGAAGGAACATGCTCAGGTGGATAAGGAGCGTTGCTGCTTACCTCTCCTGCCACCTGTACTTTGTCTCCCTTATTTCAGCAGAGGGGCGACTAGGTCTCTGATGGCCTTCTCCCAGTCCTTCGCCTTGACGACTCCCGACGCCAGTAACACACCCACAGTCCCCAGCTTTATTGCAGCCTCAACGTCCTCTCCAGTTGTGATGCCAGCTCCGCAGAGTACTTTTACTTCAGGGTTCACTTTCTTGACTAGTTCTACGGACTTGAGCACGACCTCAGGCTTAGCCTTAGACACAGGTATGCCTGTGCCTATGAGCTCAGGCGGCTCTATGGCTACCATTGTCGGGCCTAGCGCAGCCATTGCCGCAGTGACTTCGGGGGTGTCCGCGCAGACCACGGTCACCATGCCGAGCTTCTTAGCCTTCTTTACTACGAAGTCGACGTGATCAGCTCTAACCCTTCTTTCCGAGTGGTTTAGCATAGTGCCTATGGCGCCAGCGTCCTTAACGGCCTCAAGCGTGACGTGGCCGGTTCTGGACCCCGGATCGACCGCGTCAACGTGTTGGGCGAAGACAGGAATCTCTACCTGGCTGGCTACTAGTGCCAGGTCGGTGAGCTGAGGCGCAACGCCAATAGTTATCCCGGTGTCCTTGCTCACTTTCTCAGCCACTTTGGCCAGTTCCACAGCTTTCCTGCCGCTAGCCTGGGAATAGGCCTTGAAATTGATCAATATAAACGGGTACTTGATTTCCAACTCTCTCACCAAGAGCTGCAGACACGCTCGGTATATAAACTGGGCGGCCAAGAGTACTCTCATAGGGGTGTATCAGCGGGCCATGTGGAGACTGCTTAGACCCGACGCAATTTATGTGTGGAGGGACGAGGAGGTTCGTGAGAGACTATCACACTATTATGCAGTGCTCAAAGGGGAGAGGCCAGCGAAGTATCTTGTAGTGAAGAGAATAGAGGTTGAGTATTCTGAGAACGACGGCGAGGAGGAGCTGTGGAGGCTTCACGACGAGAAGAGCAGAGAGTTCCGCGAGACGTACGAGGACGTGGTCGAAGGAGTAAAGGCCCTTGAAGATATGCGTAGGCCTAAACGAAGCTTCCTAGACTTGAAGATAGAGCTCGTTAAGAGGCTTGTAAAGGAGTGTAAGCTCTGTGAGTGGAGGTGTGGTGCTAAGAGGCTGGAGGGTCAGAGAGGTGTGTGCGGCTTAGACGCAACAGTCAGAGTTGCCAGCGCTTTTCTTCACATGGGAGAGGAGGCACCTCTAGTGCCCTCAGGAACCATATTCTTCACGGGATGTAGCTTTAAGTGCGTGTACTGTCAGAACTGGGACATATCCACCGATCCGCTTAACGGCATAAGTGTGACTCCTAAGGAGCTAGCACAGATAGCCGTTAGGCTGTACGCTGAAGGCGCTAAGAACATAAACTACGTAGGCGGCAACCCGGACCAGCAGCTGCACGTAATAATCGAATCGCTTCGGTACATGGAGGTCAACGTGCCCCTACTATGGAACAGCAACATGTACATGACTGAAGAGTCGATGAAGATTCTCCTAGATGTAATCGACATATGGCTCCCCGACTTCAAGTACGGTAACGATGAGTGTGCTAAGAGGCTGAGCAAGGTGCCAAGGTACTTCGAAGTGGTATCTAGGAACCACAAGCTCGCGTGTAAAGAGGGCGACATGATAATACGCCACTTAGTACTGCCCAACCACATCGAGTGTTGCACTAAACCTGTGTTAAGGTGGATAGCTCAGAATTGCCCTAGGGCTCTAGTGAACATAATGGACCAATATAGGCCAGAACACCTAGTGTATTTACATCCAGAGAAGTATCCGGACATCGCGCGTAGACCGACTACAGACGAGATGCGCGAGGCCTTCGAGTACGCGGAGGCACTGGGCATATGCTATAAGCCCGTGTCAAGATGAGCGAACCAACTTACGATCTCGAGGTTAGGAGAGTTCTAGCGTGGGTTAAACACGAGAAAGCTCCGAGAGTTTTAGTTCAGGCTCCGGACGGTATAAAGCGGTACGTGAAGCCCCTACTTGAGTCTCTGGAAGAGGCTGGCGTCGAGGTACTGGTATCAGCCAGCCACACTTGGGGAGGTTGCGACGTCGCCATAAGCGAGGCTAGGTCCCTGGGCGTGAAGCACATAATACACTTGGGCCACCACGGTCCAGTGCGCTTTACGATACCCAGAGACTTAAGAGTTCTCTTTGTCCCCTGCAAGGTATCTACGACTGTTAAGTTCGAAGAACGCTTACCGGAGGCCCTAGCCGAAGTAGGTGCGTGTAAAGTTTGTCTAGTAGCTACTGTTCAGCACGCTCACTCACTCGACAGAATTGTAAAGAGCTTAAGGCCTCATGGTATAGAGGCAGTAGTTGACAGGAGTAACTCTTTACCCAGAGGGGTAGTAATAGGTTGCGACTACTCATCTGCTCTGAGCGTAAAGGAAGTCGATGCATACTTGGTTATTGCTGGAGGGATATTTCATGCACTAGGGCTTGCACTTCTTACCGAAAAGCCCGTCATTTCCGCCGATCCGTTCACAGGAGAGATACGAGTGATGGAAGAAGAGAAAAGGAAGTGTATCGCTAAAAGGTTATCAGCGTTATCGAACGCGCTGGATGCAAGCGAGTACGGAATTGTGGTCTCAATTAAGCCCGGTCAGTGCAACAAGGAGCTCGCTATGCAGATAGCGCGCTTACTCGATAAGCACGGGCTTAAAGCTAGAATCCTGGTCGTGGACGAAGTCTCATGGGACTCGCTTTACAACTTGGGCCCTCCTGATGCGTATGTTAACACGGCATGTCCTAGACTCGCAATAGACGATGCCCACTTATTCCCAGCACCAGCTCTCAACCCTGGCGAACTAGAGTACGTGCTCAGAGGCTCGCTGGAGGGCTATAATTCAGCTGCTGCGTTAAGTCTACGGCTTTGACTCAAGAATAGAATAAGCGTCTTTTTTAACCCCCTCTCGATTTAACCCCGTAGTAATCTGTGGCGGGTGCTTCCCTAATGACAATACCGTTATCTGAGGCGCCTGAGGGCGTCCTACTGAAAGTCGTTGCGGTGGAGACTAGAGGCTGGGGGCAGACTAGAAGGCTGCTGGAAATAGGCCTAACACCTGGCGCGCTTGTGAAGGTGGTTTCCCGAGCTCCGGGGCCTGTTATAGTCGAAGTACGTGGCGCCAGATTTGCCTTAGGTCGTGGTCACGCGCGCCGTATACTTGTCGAGGTGTTACCTCGTGAAGGAGAAAGCTGAGTATAAAGTCGCGCTCGCTGGTAGCCCTAACGTTGGCAAAAGCACGCTCTTTAATGTCCTGACGGGCGCTAAGCAACACGTCGGTAACTGGCCGGGGAAGACCATAGAGCGCTATGAGGGCCTATTGGTACACCACGGCAAGGTTCTGAGGATAATTGATCTCCCAGGGACTTACAGTCTTAGTGCAGTAAGCGAAGAGGAGGTCATAGCTAGAGAGTTCATAGTAGGCGAGAAGCCCGATGTTGTTGTGGTGATAGTTAATGCCCTAGAGTTGCAGACGACACTCTACCTAGCATTGCAGGTTCTTGAGCTTACTAGCAAGGTTGTCATAGCTGTGAACAAGATGGACGCTGCCGAGAAGCGGGGTATTCACGTCAGGATATCGGAGCTCTCGCGAAGACTGGGCGTGCCCGTAGTGGGAATATCAGCTCTGAGAAAAGAGGGCATACACGACCTAGTTGAGAGAATTCTGGATGTAGCAGAGGGTCGCATTGCTCCCTCGCCTTCCAGACTGAGTTACGGTGCAGCAGAATACTACATACGCGAAATAGAGAAGGCTGCGCGTGAGTGTGAGAACGCGGCTAGGTATCCGTTAAGATGGGTAGCAGTCAGGCTCGCTGAGGGCGACTCTGACCTCGAGGAAAAACTGAGGAAATGTCCAGGGCTAATCGAGAAGGTCCATGAAATAAGGAAGAGAGCTGAACAAGAGCTAGGTGCTCCTCTAGACGTTGTAATAGTCAGCAAGAGGTACGAGATAATATCCGAGCTCTATGGGAGATGTGTAGCATTAGAAAGAGTCGCGGCACCCTCCTTCACTGAGGCCCTTGACCGGATAATGCTGCACCCAGCACTAGGCCCAATAGTAGCACTGCTGTTAATGCTCGGACTGCTAGTATGCGTCTTTAGCGTAAACACGGGTTTCCCGCTAAATGTCATAGCGTCACAGCTAGGCTTAGAGGAGCTCGCAGAGTTATTGGAGGCATACAGCATTGCCGGCTTGCTAGGAGAGACATTTAACCTCCTCTCGGTATACGTAGTCGAGCATCTGTTAGCGATGGAGGCCCCTGAGTGGTTGGCAAGCCTCATAGGTGAAGGCCTGATAGTCGGTATAGGAGGCGTACTGAGCTTCTACCCACTCATACTAATGGTGTACATTGCGTTCGGTTTTCTCGAGGACTCTGGCCTTATGGCGAGAATAGCCGTGTCTATGGATAAGCTCGCGCGCAAGGTAGGACTAAGTGGAAAGGCAATCCTTCCTGTCCTGCTAGGCCTGGGCTGCAACGTGCCAGCAATACTAGGGACTAGAGTGCTAGAAGAGGATGAGGAGAGAAAGCTTGCGATGCTACTTGCCCCCCTAATTCCCTGCCAAGCAAGGCTTTTTGTTGCCTTAGCCGTGGTGACGGCCTTAGTGCCCAGTCCCATGATTCAGGCGGGCTTAGTCCTAGCAGTGTATGGTTACGCTTTCCTTCTCTTCGCCTTATTAAGCGTAGTGTTTAGAGTAGTGTTGCTTAGAGGCTATAGTCCCCCCGAGCTTCTCGTCGAGTTGCCGCCTTATCACAGGCCGAGTTTAAGGGTACTTGCATGGCATGCATGGGATAGGAGCGAGCACTTCCTGAGGAAGGCGGGAACGATAATACTTGCACTATCGATAGCTACGTGGTGTTTAGCAAGGTTCGGTCCTGGCGGGTTAGCAGCGAATGTTACTGACAGTTATGCTTACATGCTGGGATCGGCCCTAGCGCCTCTAGGATCGCTTATAGGCCTTGGAGACTGGAGGGTTATGTTTGCTTTTGAGGCAGGTTTTGTCGCGAAAGAGGGCATGATAGAGGCTTTGATGATGGCCACGGGCGAGTCCAACCCAGTCAGCGCCGTGAGAGCTGCGATAACGGGCGTCCCGCAAGCAGCGGCTTTCATTGTGGCTGCTATGATCTATACACCGTGCGTCGCCACGTTAGCTGCGTTTTACGAGGAGACTAGGAACTTCAGGTTAACGATATTACTCCTGGCCTATGAGCTAGTAGGTGCTGTGGTTTCAGCGCTCCTAGCTTTCCATACACTGACATTAATACTGCATTAATTAGTTTCCTAGATCATTAAGCTGAGCTCGTCAAGGAGTAATATGCCTAGTAGCGCTGTAAGTAGTAAGAAGACTCCCTCGTCAGCTGTTAGACGCTTATCGTCGGTTATCGCCTTCTCAACCAGCCATAGCACGGCTGCTGAAGCTATAAGCTCGAAGACCACAAAGCCGTCAAGCATTACGACTGACACAAGTGCGACAAGAGGAAACACGAAGAGTATGCTCTGAACTATTCCTGATACTACATTCGAGAGCCCCAGTTCGATCTGGCCGCGGAGTGCGCCTATAACGGCAATTCCGTGCTCAGGTACGCTTGCGGCGAATGCTAGGACCGTGGCTGCTATCACAGGATTGAGACCGATTTGTGACACCCAGTACTCAGCAACATTCGCGATTAGTTCTGAACCGACAATAATTCCTGCCATGCCGAGTGCAGTGTCAAGGACAGCGGCTTTCAGGTCAACTTTTGCGGCTTCAACGCTCTCCCTTCGCTGAAGCGCTACGATATATGCTCCATAAGCTAGTAGCGGGAACACAGCAGCCTCTCTTGGCAATATAGCGTGACGTCCCGTCGTCTCTGAGAGTAAGCCCACTGCTGCGTAGAGTAAGCTTACGACGACTCCCATACGCATGGCTTCTGCCTCTAATGTCATTGCTGTTTGAGGCACATCGACGTATCCTTTCTTCCACGACACTAAGAGGACTAATGTGCCTAAGAGAGCCGTGTTAAATGCCACTGCGAGGACTACCATGACGGCCGCCACGTCCCTTAAATGCGGTGAGAAAGTCATCAAAATCGCGAGAACAGCCTCCGGTAGATTAGACGCAAGGCTAGAGGCTACACCAGCTACGTACATGGTGAAACCGAGCCCCGCGAAAAGAGAGCCAAATCCTTCTACTGCAACTTCGCTGGCCACTAGTACGCATAGCACGGCTATTATCAATGCAGCTACTGACACTGTGACGCCGACGATCTTTACTGCCAGTAAGGGGGTGCATATTGCCAGGAGGACCACGAATAGCAGGCGCCTTTTACTACTTACACCAGCCTTCAAGGCGAGCTTCAGCTGTAGCGCATACCTATATACTCTTCCATAATACAGAGAGAAAAACTGAGAAGATTTTTCGAGTTTTGGGGGCTAGCTACAAGGGCTAAGTTGTTGGAGGCTTAAAGGCCTCGGCCATGCTTTCCATGTACTTTCTCCAAGCCTCGATCATTATCTTGTACATTTCGATGTAGTATAGAGACGTCACGTAGTAGGTCCACATGTACATCCAGTAGCTCATTAGCATTAGCGGGTCCATAAAGGGGAAGGGCATGTAGTACGGGTAGTAGGGGTAGTACGGGTACGACACGTGCTACCACCCCCCTACCAGTACGGGTAGTAGGGGTAGTAGGGTGCTGGGTAGGCGTAGTACGGTGGGTAGTACCACCTATAGCCCCACCAGGGGAATGGCCAAGCGTAGTACGGTGGGTAGAGCCACCTTAGTCCCCATGGCCATCCAAATAGCCACCAGCACGCGCCTCTGCCGAACAGCCAGCCGGGTCTCTGCCATGGTGGCAGGTGGCTAAATGGTCCTCGTCCAGGCCATGGTCCAGCCCATCCTCTTCTCCATCCGCCTCTTCCCCAGCCCCATCCTCCCCACGCCATATTCTCACCACGAGAATTGTGTGATATTGCACATAAAAACATTTCTCCTTAAGGGTCTCACTTTATAGAGAACTGCTGTGCTTAGGATGTGGGGTGGGTCTTGCAGGGGCCGTATTGGTGGAGACACCGGTGGAGGGGAGGACGCGGCAGGAGGCCTATACCACGCAGGCTCAGTTGGGTAGTCGGCGAGAGAGTATTCGTACCCATGGGCGCTCCTCCTGATAAGGATCCGGTCTACTTGTACCCGGACGAGCTAGAGGCCTTGAGGCTGGTCTACCTAGAGGGAAAAACGCAGAACGAGGCAGCTCAGATGATGGGGGTCTCTCGGGGAACCCTGTGGAGGATACTCGATAGTGCAAGGCGGAAAGTTGTGGAGGCCTTGGTTGAAGGCAGGCCACTAATAATAACTTCGCGGCCTCGAGTTGAGGGCTAAGGCCCCTGCTTCTTGGCCTTAATAATTTCCTGAAGCTCTCTAATACGGGCCTCCACGCCCTTTAGCTCCTCCTGGATCTCTCTCAGGTCCTCCTCAAGCAGTCTCTTGTATTCCTCCAGCATTTCTAGCTCCTCTTCAGGGCTCGAAGGCGGTGGAGGTATTGGGGGTGGCGGCGGTATGTACTGGGGAGGGTAGTACTGGTAGTAC
>CAZPLI010000073.1:0-7645 GCA_964587325.1 uncultured Thermofilaceae archaeon
GGTATAGGCTCCAGAGACCTGAGCCTAGAATCCGACACCGGTAGTCCGCGCACTACTCGCCCTCCAGCGCGCATCACGGGGTAAGGCCTGGCAGGTAGTCCGCCTAAGGTTAGCTGTTTAGGAGCCTCAAGGTACATCTTCCTAAGCCTCTCTAGGAGCAGGAAGACATCGGATTCCTCGAAGGGCACGAGCAGTCTCTCCGTCAAGGCCACCACCGAAGCCTCTTGTGAATTTTAATACCAAACTCTTAAAAGAGTGTTGATAATTACAAAATTCTGCAACTGTTGTGGACTGCTACCACGTTACGAAGCCCTCCAATGGTTGCAGTTTTCTGTTACCATCGCCCCCAGTCTACGCGCCTGAAAAGTATCGAAAAGTTGCAACCGACCATGAAAGGTGAAACTGTTGGGAACCTATTTATAATAGTACTGAGGAGGTAATACCGGTGCAATAACCGCGTACCGACGTGTCGGCAATGGCTGTCACAATACACTACGTGGGCTTCCACCCCCGCCTGATACTGGAGGGGTTCGAGGACATTAGGGTAAGGTACCCTATAGTACGCGTGTATCTCCTCTACGACTCCAAGAGGGACAAGTATGGCGAGGTCTCTAGGTACAACAAGAACAAGCTGAAGACCGTGCTGTCCTTCTTCAAGCCTGTCGAGGTAGCGGTGAACCCTCTAGACTATGGTGACGTATTCTCGAAAGTGTTCGCGATCCTGAAGAACGAGACAGAGCAGGGCCAAGAGGTTCTGATAGACATAACTGACATGCCTCCTGTGACGGCCTCTGCAGTCACGGCTGCCGCGATGATGTTCCCCAAGGCTAGGATTTACTGCGTCCAGGCTAGGGAGAGGGGAGACTACATTCCCGATCCGGAGACCCCCGAGTTCTCCACTTGGGTTGAGGAGAAGGACTCTAAGACTAAGGTGTTGCTTGACTACGCGCCTCTTCCCGGCGTCAGGCTGTCGCTGTTCAGCGAGAGGAGGAGAGAGGAGGAAGAGGGCGAGCTGAGCCTAGAGGAGAAACTGATACTAGTGCTTGACGAGAGAAAGGGCAGCGCAGACAGCATTGTGACGCTGATTAACTGGATGGGCGAAGTCGTCAATGCGACGGTGAAGGCGAAGTACAGCAGGTTAGTGAGGGAGCTAGAGAAGAAGGGGCTAGTGAAGGTGTACATGAAGGGTAGGTACAGGATAATTAGGCTCACTAAGTTTGGTGAGGCGTACGCGAAGGCTCTGAGAGTTGCGGAGGAGACTAGGAGGAGGCTATTGCGAAGCGCCCCCGAGCTCGCTAGACCTAAAGCCACTCTATAGTACTACTTCGTAAGGCTCTTGTAGGGGGACTTCCTGTCTCTGCTGGGTGAGTTCCCCTGATAAGGGTACTGGGGACTTGTAGCGAGGAGTTCAGGAGGTTCCTGCAGGAAAGCGGGTCCGAGATTCTAGGGAGACTGGGCTTAGAGGGCGACGTAACGGTTCTGGTCTACAAGAGCCGTGAAGAGATCCCCGAGCCCTTCGACGAGTACTTCGAGTCTGGTCAGACTACGATAGTCGAGCCTGGTGGGAGGAGGATCCTAGTAGTAGAGGAGAATTGGAGACTCAGGGGTAGAGACGCTTGGCCTAGCCTCCTAGCCCAAGCGTTAGTCGAAGCTCTCGTACCTCCGCCGGAGGTGCCCGAGTGGGCTCCTGACAGCGAGACTCGCTTTCTGGCATACAAGGCTCTAAGGAACTACCAGGTGCACTCGTTACTCGCTAGTAAGGGCGTGCAGGAGGCAGTTGGCGACGCTAGGAGAGTGCTAGGGTGGGTGTTAAGAGAACTCTCACTACTCAGTCCCTCGTCTATCGAGAAAGTCAGCAGGAACCTATTGCTAGTCGTTGCCATTGCTGCTGCAGCCGCTTGGCCCTACAGGAGCCTAGACCCAGACCTCGCGTCCAGGCTCGAGCAGCTGATCAGCTCGCTGCCCGCGCACTGGGGCAAGCGCCTCTGGGAGGGACTAGAGTCTGGCCTTAGGGGCTTTGAAAGGGCGCTCAGGGACATATGCCTAAGTTCCTATCCCGGCTCCGCAGGCGAAGTCATGGCCCGCTAAGTGGTCTTTTCCCTGTGTAGTATTGTTAGGTTCTCTTACAGCTTTTCACTCGAAGCACGATCCCAGCTAAGCCTTTCGAGGTCCTGCAAGCACATCTGCATGTAAGGGGCTAGGTTTTTCCGAAGAACGAATAACTTACTAGGTCGCTAACTAATCGGTGGGAGCGTTGAATACTAGAGCACTGTCTATAGCCGCAATCTTTGGGGCTCTCTGGGGCGTCATCAACTCCCTAGTGGCGCCTTATATCTTCCGCGCTACGAGGTTGCCGATATTCTGCGATATTGTTGGCTCCGTGTCGCTGCTCGCGGCTATGTACGTTGCGCGGAGACCTAGTGTAGGAACTCTGACAGGGATATCAGCTACTGTTGTTACACTGGTACTGCGTCCGGGCGCTTTCTACTTCCTGGGTTTCACGCTTGCGAGCATGGTGCTTGACTCTCTTGCGTCCTTTGCGGGATACAACAAGGTGTTCGAGAGGCGCTACGCACCGGTGCTAGTGGCTCTCTGCACTGTGTCGATGGCTGTAGCCGGGCTAGTGATAGGAGCAGTGTTTATGGCCCCCTGCGACATCGCGTTCGCTGCTACGTGGTCGGGACTACACGCACTGGGAGGTTTCCTAGGAGCCCTTGTGGCCCTACCGGTTCTCAAAGGGCTTGAAGCTAGGCTGGTTGCTACCCAAGGAACTTGATAAGAACCCGATCTGCAGGCTTCTTGTTTAGCCGTCGATGCTAACTCTCTTTACTTGGGGCCTAAGACTAGCCCCTTTAATGCGTAAACAAGGCTTAATAATGCATCAGAGACATAGAGTTGAGTTTAAATACCCTTGCTTGAAGGCTTTTCTTGGGAGCCCGCCTGACGCGCCCGCACGGGTGTGGGATGAAGGGCGGCGGGACTCACCGCGCGTTGGACACCCCTCCTCCCTGCATCCTCCTCCTTTTCTGGTGGTGTTATTGCAGGACGAGCTCGACGAGTTGAGGTCTAGAGTTAAGGCCTGGGAGACTCGAGTCTGGAGGCCCTACCCTTGGCGGGTCAATCCGTCACCCTACCGCGTGATGATAGCGCAGTTCCTGCTAAGGCGCACGACGCGTACGGCAGTTGCTCGGAAGTATCCCTCGTTGATCGCTAAGTACCCTAATGTGTACGCGCTTGCCCGCGCTAGTACCGAGGAACTGGAGGAGGAGCTTAGGGACATAGGTCTATACAGAGTAAGGGCCCGCCAGCTTAAGGCCGCAGCTCAGTACATAGTGGTCCACCACGGCGGAGTCGTGCCGAACACTTGGCACGAGCTACTAGAGGTGCCTGGCCTCGGTCCCTACGGTGCGGGGGCCGTGTTGTCCTTTGGGTATGGCATAAGGGCTCCGGTCGTAGACTCGAACTCTGGCAGGGTCATTGCCAGGCTCGCGGGTCTTAATAAGCCCAAGTTGAAGGTCCTGCTCGAGATTGCCTGGTTGCTAGTGCCCGAGGAGGGACACGACGTGTTCAACTACGGCATGGTAGACCTCGGGGCTTACGTGTGTACCCCGCGCGGCCCGAGGTGCTCGCAGTGCCCTGTCTCCGAACTCTG
The DNA here is from genome assembly GCA_964587325.1 of uncultured Thermofilaceae archaeon. GTDB lineage: Archaea > Thermoproteota > Thermoprotei > Thermofilales > JAPDKD01 > CAZFWY01. The sequence continues at coordinate 3,653 of CAZPLI010000073.1, forward strand.
CGCGCACTATGGGCACCCAGTACTGCCAAGCCTACTGGCGCGGCCCCCTCTTGGTTCTAGCGTAGGCGACCAGCGAGGACGCGGCAGCGAACGCTACGGCGACGGGTAGCGTGGCCTTGAGTGTCGCAGAGGACGCTAGGCCTGCCAGGAGCGGCCCCACGGCGTAGCCGAGCCCTATTGACGACTCGAACATGCCAGCGTATAGGGGCCTATCGCTGGGGTCAGAGTCGAAGACTCTGTCTAGCGAGGACGTGTAAAGAATGCCCGCGCCCAGTCCCAGGAAGGCTGAGAGCGCTGCCACTGTCAGTGCGTCGCGAGTGAACACGAGCAGCGAGGATGGCAGTATCGCCAGTGCACCCACAGCTGGGCTTCTCAGCGCGGGAGGTATGCGGTTCCTAAGAGCGAAGACAATAGTCCTGATACCTGTTACCGCCGTTAGCGTTACAGACACGTACCAGCTAGGTAGCCCGTAGGCCTCTACTATCACGGGGTAGAAGACGAATACTGAGCCTTGAGCTACTGCGTACGACAAGGCCCACGTCCAAGACTCAGCTCCTTTTACGGCACACTCCACCATTGCGCTCAGTGACGCTGCGCTGGCCTCAGTCTTGCCCTCCTCGATTAGTAGGCTGGCTATCGCCGCCAGGACGGACGCTAGGGACATCGCAGAGAGGGAGAGTCTAGGTCCGGCGTCGATAGCGCACGCCGCTAGGGCTGAGCCCGCTAAGGCTCCCACACTCCAGGAGGCCGAGAAAGCCTCGACGGAGCCGCTCCGTGACACTGCAGACTCTATGGCGGGCCAGAAGACTGCGTAGGCCACTAGGGCTAGGGCCGCTACCACGAGAAGCTGAAGCACTGAGCTGGCTTCCACCGCTAAGAAGTATGACAGGGAGAGCAGGGCTAGCGACAAGGCGACTGATAGCCTGCCTCCCAGCCTGCTCACGAGTAGCCCAGAGAGCAGCGTTACGGCAGCGTATAGCAGCGGCCCGGACCCGCCAAGCACTCCGACCTCAAGAGTCGACGCGCCGAGTTCTAGCGCGAAGACCGACATTAGGGGAACGTGTAGGGACAAGAGAACAGAGGCTGCGAAGCTGAGAGCATACAGTAGGGTTCTACGCGAAAGTAAGTGTCCGGTCTCTGTGGCCAGCTGTCCTGACGATATAGGCACCACCATCTCGCCAGTCCTCAGTAGCGTCTAGGTCGCGTCTATTTCCCGACTCCTAGACACTAATGAAGATTGTTAAGCTACTACTCGAGCACTCGAAGGAGAAGCCATGCGGGCTCGGAGCTGGTCCTAGTTCTGAGACTCGCCAGAGCCGCAGCCTACGCTGTAACTCTCTGGGCTCCGGGAGATACTTTTCTGTCTATGACCGCTTTTAGAATGGATACCAGTAGTGTGGGGGGTATTTGGGGTGCATAAGGCCTGGCTCCTCCTAGTCGCGGTGGTAGCCCTGGCCGCAGTTGTCGCCCTGGTCCTTTTTGTTAGGCCCGGATTGCCGTCCGCCCTGCATCCTCCTCCGCCTTCTACGCCGCAGTCTAAGCGCTGCTTCTTAGTCATCGAGGGCCCCGGAGGCTACCCTGTACGGATCAATGGGACCGAGTATACGCTGCCCGTGAGGCTCGAGTACACCTGCCCCCTCGCGAGGTTCGAGCTACTCGCCAACGAGACGTACAGGCTCAACGAGACTCATAGGTACGTCTTCGAGGCCTGGAGACTCGGTGAGAAGCGAGTCGAGTCCAGAGCCGCCCGCCTCACTGCCGTCTACAACACTACTCTAGTTCTCGAGGCCAAGCTAGAAGCTGCCAAGCTGTCCAGCGGACCTAGGCTGGTGCCTATGAAGGCAGCAGACGCGATAGACTGGAGCAGAGTGGAGCTGCTCAAGGGCACTACCGGTGAGTCATGGGGCGTGAGGGACTATGCAGTGTACGCAGGGTTGAACATAGTTAAGCTTCCCTTAAAGCGCCCCCTTAGAATAGTGAGAATAGATAGTATTATACTGAAGCCCCCAATGAGAGGATTGCGTCAGACAAAGATGTTCTTTGTCTACAGCGAGGGAGAGAGGCTGAGAGGGGTCTACATACTCGTTCTCAGCTGTAGCGATAGGAGCACAGTCCACGCGAGCCTAAAAGACGTAGTGTCCCAGGTGCTCCCTCAGGGCAAGTACCTGTTCGTATATGTAGAGCTCGCAGGGGAGGGGGGCAGGCTTAACGTGGACCTCGACTGGGCCCTCAAAGAATCGATGCCTGCAGGCATCAACTATAGTCTCGGCCGAGTCGAGTATATCGCAATAACCTCCGACCATACCATAGACTTCGAGAGAGCAGTGTTCTGGGTCCTAGAAGAGGGCTGAACGCACCGCTCTTTAAGGCCTGCAGTCCTTCCCTCGCCGCAAGGCGCAAGCTGGCTAGCGAGCATACAGTACCTGTAGAGACTAAGGCTAGGTAGGTGGCTCTGTGAAAACTTCTTTTCAGTAGCCTACTTCGGGGTTCACGAGGTTTAGGGGCCTTTCTCCTCTTAGGAACCGGGCCACGTTCTCGGCTGCGAACCTTAGGCACCTTTCCCTGGCCTTCCTCGTCCACCCGGCCTTGTGGTGCGTAGCTATTACGTTAGGAAGCCTGTGTATCCCCCTAGGCGAGGGGGCGCCCTCGCTCGGAGGGTAGGACCACCAGACGTCTATGCCCGCCCCGGCTATCCAGCCTTCGGTCAGTGCCCTGTAGAGCGCGTCCTCGTCCACTACGGGGCCTCGCGACACGTTGATCAAGAAAGCTGTTGGTTTCATGGCCTTTAGCTCCCTCTCCCCTATGAGATCCCGAGTCTCCTTAGTCAGTGGCACGCAGACGACTACAAAGTCAGCTTCGGACAAAACTCGGAGTAGGTCGCCCGGCCCTCCCACGAAGTCGGCGTACGGGTCAGGCCGCTCCATAGGGGTTCTTTTCACGGCAAGCACCCTCATTCCAAAAGCCTTCGCCCGCTTGGCCACCTCGCGCCCAATACTCCCATAGCCGACTATGGCCAGCGTAGAGCCCTCCAGGTCTAGGAGCATAGTCTCCTCTGTGTACCCCTTCCACACTCCGCGTTTTAGCTCCGAGTCCTGCTCGACCAAGCGCTTAGCGAGCGCTAGAATTAGCGCCATCGCGTGCTCAGCTACCGCAGCCGCATTACAACCGCGGGCTGACGCAACTACCACGCCGCGCCTAGCGAGCTCCTCAAGGTTCAGTCTGTCGACTCCCGCCGCTGGCGACTGCACGAACCTCAGAGCCCTCGCCCTCTCGATGACATTGCGGGGCAGACTGAACGCCATGGCCGCCACGGCCTCCTCTATTCCTACGTAGGGGTCGGGAGGGCTACCGAGGTACACTACCTCGGCTAGCGGTCCCAGAACTCCTTCTACGATCTCTCTTTCCCAAGGCACGAGCTTCATCGCAATGAACACTCTAGGTTTCTTGCGCGGCATTACCCCGCACCCGCGCCAGACCAATAGAGCAGCCTCCCTCTCGGAAATAAATAGCGCGGACCCAGCCGGGGGCATACGAGGCGTGCGGGCTTTAGGTTCTGCGCGTGACTTCGAGGCCCGCAAGATGATAGCCTCTCTTAAAGGGAAGCATCCACACGCTACGTATAATGGAGGCGTGGAACACTAGTGAGAGGTGCCCGGCTTGGATGTCGTGACGCTACTCTATGAGGTCGCTAGGAGGGAGAGGGAAGAGCATAAGCGCGAGGAGGGCGTGTACTGGGTCTCGGACCTCGTTCGATGCCCGCTCAAGAGAAGCTACGAGCTAAGGTTCCCTGAACTCGTGGCGCAGGAAGTATTTAGGCCGGGCGCAGTGCTGGGCAGGCTCGTCCACTTGGGACTAGAGTACCTACTGGGCAGGGAACTCGGAGACAGAGTAAAAGTCGAAGTCGAAAAGACCAAGAGGATAACGCTGCCCGACGGTAGGGGCGTCGAGATTAGGGGCAGAATCGACGCCCTAGTGGACGGAGAGGTGGGAGTA
>CAZPLI010000074.1:0-3282 GCA_964587325.1 uncultured Thermofilaceae archaeon
AGCTAGCACACCGAGTATCTGGAGCAGGCGCGGTGGTAGGCGCTTAGGCATGTGTTTCAGAATGAAACAGAATGCTTAAGTTTTTCGTTAATATTGAAACGCGGCTGGTCGGTATGATGAACATAGCACTGGTAATCGCGATGATCAGTTTCGGTTTGATAGCTGGAGTTGTGGGCGGGCTGCTAGGGATAGGCGGCTGCTCAATAATGCTGCCAGCCCTCTGCTTTATCTTCGGCTACGACCTCCCGGTCGCCGTCGGGACTACAATAACGGCCGTCGTTGTAACCGCCATCTCGGGGGCTGCGGCACACATTCGCATGAGGAACATTGACTACGAGACAACAAAGCTAGTCGCCATTCCCGGGGCCGTGGGAGCTATCCTAGGCTCGATAGCGTTCGTATACCTCTCTGGGAACATGAAGATGCTTAGCGGCGTGATAGGCGTCGCTTTCCTCTACGCAGCAGCCAGAATGACCTACGAGGGCATTACCCGCCGAGCCCCGAAAGGGGCCTCCAGCGACGCCAAAATTGTCCCTGGCTCCAAGCTCGCCAAGTCAGTAATAGGGCTCGTGATAGGGTTCCTAGCCGGCTTAATAGGCTTAGGTGGCGGATACGCGCTAGTCCCGTCGTTCATCTACATCCTAGGCTCGCCCGTAAAGATAGCCGTTGGAACCTCGCTAGCGTCCTTCGTACCGATGAGCGTAGTCTCCTCTGCGTTTAAGCTTGCAAGCGGGCACGTAGACCCATTAGCCGCCGTACTCCTTGGCGCAGGCACAGCGATAGGCGCTCAGCTAGGCGCTAAGCTCGTACCTCGTACGCCCTCTTGGGCAATAAAGCTGCTCTTCGGGCTCCTATTCCTCTATGTCTCAGTGAAATTCATATTAAGAGCATTCTAGCAGCATCCTGATAACGCTCTGTTCTCCGTATTTTCCGTCTTATTCTGAGTCGAAAATGTTTGACCTCAGGCCTTAAAACGACTAGAACTCTCCCATACCACTTAGCAACATAAATTACATCAAGGAACTACCATAAGAGATGCGCTTTCACGCGTAGCCTACCACCTAGAGACGTAGGGGTTCCCGCGGACATAGAACCGCCAAGGTTTGTCACGAGCCTTCGATATACCGACCCTAGTGGTCGATACCACTTGCTGGTCGGGTACTTCCCGGCCCTCGGCGATGAAGAGGACCTCGCCTCTCGTTAGGTCCCAACCATTGAAGGACAAGTCTATGCCGAAGGCCTCTGCTAGTCTAGCCGGGCCACTAGTCAGCAGCCTTGGGTTACCAACGCGCCTCCTCCTCATCATGACCTCTAGTCCCTCAATTGGCTCAACGGCTCTGATTAGGACAGCCGAACCTAGCCCCCGCTTCTCCGCAGCAACCACGTTCAGGCAGAAGTGCACACCGTAGATCCTGTAGACGTAGGCTAGTCCCGGGTCTCTCCAGAGAGGCCAGTTGTACTTAGTCCTCCCCCTAGCCGCGTGGCTCGCTGGGTCTTCAGGCCCCCCGTAAGCCTCAGTCTCTACTATCACACCGGCCAGGATCAGACCGTCTTCCTCCTTCACGAGAACTTTGCCTAAAAGCTCGCGCGCGACTACTACTGATGACCTCTCGTAGAACCTCCTTGGGAGAGGCCTGTAGGCCCTCAAGGCGCTGCCCTCGGTCTCTGCTCTCTAATAGGCGATTTAAAGGCAATTACGTGAGCTGGGAGGATTTACTCTAGTGGTAGCAGTACTACTGGTACTTCGGCAACATCCTCTATTCTGCTGTCTGTTGTCACGACAGTGCCCTTAACCAGCCCGGCTAAAGCCAGTAGGTAGCAGTCAGCAAGCGACAGCTTCTCATAGTGCCTTAGTTTGAGCTCTGCAGCCTTCACTGTCAGGCTCTCGTCTGCGCTCACAATGGTTATGGGGCTATTACGTAGTAAGGCGTGCTTGGTTAGCGCCGCCTCCCAGCCGAAGACTCTGGCGTAGTTGTAGAGAAACTCTGCTACATTGACCTCACACATGAACACGTCAGCCCTCCCGGTGTACGCCGCGTCAATGTAGGCTTTAGCGTCTCTGCGACCGGCAAAGTACAGCGCTAAGACTCCCGCGTCAAGGACGTACTTCCTCTTCAACTTCTGCCCTCCTCGAAGCAGCGATGAGCCTTGCAACTTCCAGTGCTCTCTCCCCGTCAGCGCCAAAAGCATCCTTGAGGCTCTTAGGCACGACTAGGCGTATGCTATCGCCTTCAACGACGAGCTCCAAGTAGGATCCCTCGGTGATGCCAAACTTTCTCCTGACCTCGGCGGGAATGACTATTAGGCCCTTTCTGTGGACCTTAACTCTGTATTTCTCCACAGCTCAGCACCTGAGGATAGTTAAACGCTATACGCTTAAGTTTAACGTTAAACGCAGCTACCTTTAACGCGGGGCACGCGCTATATCTTAGTAGCTTCCTACTTGATACGTCCAGCACATCACTACATTAAATCCTCAAGACAGCCTCTAACATGCTTGTTTGAGGGACTAGGTCAGTTCTACGAATGTCCGCTTAGGTACGTGTGTGAGACGGTCCTAACAGTGGAGGGCCCTCGCTTTAGGGCGTCAGGACGACTTTCACTTCCCTCCTGTCCAAGGCTTTTTCAAACGCCTCCCTCCCTCGGCTAAGCCTAACGGTGCTTGTGACTATTGGGCGTACCGAGCCTGCTGAGAGGAGCTCTATCGCCCGCTTGAACTCTCTGAAGGTACCGCACCTTGTCCCAATAATCCTGACCTCCTTTACTACTGCGAGTGTCTGGTTGAACTCGGCTTTTCCTCCCGGTGTTGACTTGATGTGTATTACTCCGCGGGGCTTTACGAGTCTAATGGCGATGTCTAGCCCCTCGTTGGACCCTGTCTCCTCAAACACTGCGTCGAACGAGGACTCTCTCTTCTCTAGTGCCTCCTCTAACTCTAGGATCTCGGTCCCGGTCTCCTCTACGTACCTCCTCTTGGGGCTGTCTCTCCTCACTACTGCCACTACCTCTCTGACCCCCAGTAGCCCGAGAACCTGTACGGTTAGTATCGCAAGGTTCCCGCTTCCGAGCACAGCTACTCTGTAGGAGGGCTTAACCGGGAACTGCTCGACCGCGTTTAGGACTGCCGCGAGGGGCTCTACGAAGACCCCTGTTTCAGGGCTTAGGCTCTCTGCTACGTGTAGCGCGGACACGGGAGCTACGAAGTACTCAGCCATTCCCCCGTCGAAGTCTATCCCGAGAGTCTTCTTCCGGGGGCAGTGAGTGTAGAGGCCTGATTTACAC
>CAZPLI010000074.1:3292-7577 GCA_964587325.1 uncultured Thermofilaceae archaeon
TAAAAGGCCTTGTCTGGCCCGCACATCCCCACGGCCTCAGTCTCTACGAGCGCCCAGCCCTCGGGAGGGCTAGGTTTCTCAACCTCTTCAAGCCTGAGATCCCGGGGTCCGTAAAGTCTCAGGGCCTTCAACAGCCCCCAGAGCGTATACTACTCCGAGAGAGCCTTATTTCCTCCGCGCGCTTACACTATTTCGCTTCCACAGCCTATCGGTAGTTTGAGTGCGATAATGAGCGAGGGGAACGAAAATCCTCGACGTGTCACTTCGGGGCTATTGGGGCCTAGAGGTACTTTCTAGCTAGCGAGTAAATGTGCACGAGTGCGGGGTTGTAGTAAGCGCCCGTGGCGTAGGCGACGAAGAGCAACTTGAGCACTACTATAGTGCCTGTCACTGCCGCGCACACGCCTATTACTACGTAGTCAAGCCTTGACAGACTTAGTGGGGACCTAAGCAGGGCCCGTCGCCCCCCGTAGCCCCGACTCTCGATCGCGACTGAGAGAGTCCTGGCGCGCCTTACGAGGCTCGCGTAGAGGGGAGTAAGGAACCTCGACGCGTACTTGAGTAAGGTGCTTGGCCTGTCTCTGGTCAGCATGAGCCCTCTCAGGCGTAGCACTGTGAGCGTGGAGCCTGCGTCAGAGACGAATATGGGAAGGAAGCGTAGCGCTATTGTCGTCGAGAGGGCTAGCGCTCTCGATATCCTGAGCCCTGAAAGAGCAAGCAGTAGGTCTTTGGGGTCCGTAGTCCAAGCTACTGCAAGCCCTGCTAGTATTGACGCTACGAGCCTGAGTGACTGTCTCAGCCCGTACTCGACGCCCTCTAGGTAGACGTAGACTCCTCCCGTTAGCCAGCCCAGTATGGGCGTGTCTGGCGACACGACTACTGCTATTGGCGTCCTCGGGTATCCACCATAGAAGAGAGCCTGGCTTACGATCGTTCCCCAGACAGCGAGGCCAAGCAGGAGTAGAGTTAGCTTGATCCTGGTCCTATTCGGCCTCGAGAGAGCGTAGAGGAACAGTGACGCGAAGCACACTAGCTCTAGGCTACTAACGTTGTCGATCGTTACTGCAAGGACTGCAATCGACGATGCTAGCGCGAGCTTCGTAAGAGGGTTGAGTCTCCTGAGGGGGCTCCTGCTGATCCTCGTGAGCTCGGCTAGCTCCATGCTCCCACCAGGACTTCGTCAGGAGACCTCAAGTGAGCCTCGCGGACTACGTTCTCGTCGGACAGTACGCGTAGGGGGTCTCCTGAAGCAACTACGCGGCCCTCCCTCAGCACTACGACCTTAGAGCAGTAGTGCAGCGCGAATTCTACGTCGTGAGTACTCACGAGGACGGCTGCTTGCTGCCTGCTCACGTACTTGGCAAGAATCCTGCCGAGAGCGTCTATGTTCCTAGCGTCCTGCCCCGTAGTGGGCTCGTCGAGCATGACTAGGCGCGGCGCTCCGGCCAGCGCGGCGGCGACTGCGACTCGGAACCTCTGTCCTCGGCTGAGAGAATGAGGGTGCCTCTCCATCAAGTCTCCTATCCCTAGCTCGGAGACGAGCCACTCGACGAGATCGGGGTCCGGGCTTCCTCGCGGGTTGAGCCTGAGCTCCTCCGCTACTGTGTCTGATACTAGGAAAAGGTCAGGGTTCTGAGGCACGTACGCTACGTCGCGCTCACGGTCTACCATCAGCCTTATCCTGCCTTTGTCGGGCCTTAGGAGACCCGCGATCGCCCTCATTAGCGTGGTCTTACCAGACGCATTGGGACCCATGAGCGCTACGACCTCTCCAACCCGGACGGTGAAGCTGGCACCCCTAATGACGTAGTCGCCGTGGCCGTACCTCAGCCAGGCGTCGTCGACCTCAACTATTGGGGACGTATTGCTCTCGGGTCTAACGGGACGCGTAGAGACTTTGAGAGAGGACGCGAGCATCGACAAGAGCCTCTCCCTGTCGAGTGTCGGTACTGAGCCATAGGCTCGTCTAGCGGCGACAATTATTCGGGGTTCTCTCACGCCGCATTTCTCGAGCACGCCAGAGCTAATTGCGTTCTTAACGTCGCCGTCAAAGACCACCCTTCCATGATCGAGGACTACTGCCCTTACACCAGTGCGCAAGACTCCCGATGCGTAGAGGTCGTGGAGCCTGTGCTCAGCTAGGACGACAGCACATCCGGCCTCCTCGGGTAGTCTGTCCACGCACCTCATGACTGACTGGGAGCCTTGTGGGTCGAGCTGGCTTGCTGGCTCGTCGAGTAGGAGAAGCTTAGGCCTCAGGGCTAGGACGCTGGCAATTACCGTGCGCTGTTTCTGGCCTCCAGACAGGCTCACAGTGTCTTTTTCCTCGAGCCCTGCCATTCCGGTGACCTCTAGGGCCCACCTGACTCTCTCCCTAACCTCGCCTGGCTCTAGCCCTAGGTTCTCCGGGCCGAAGCTAACCTCAGAGCCCACCGTCGCCGAGAACAACTGTGCGTCGGGGTTCTGTAGGACTATCGCGACTCCCCGCCTGACCATCCCCGCTAAGCCCTCGCGTCTAGGGTCTCCTCCTAGCACTCTAACCCTGCCGCTTACCTCGGCGGCCTGATAGCGAGGGACTACGCCGCACAGGAGCTTCAGGAGCGTGCTCTTACCGGAGCCCGAGGGGCCCAGCAGTAGAACGAGCTCCCCTTCGCCTATGCTCAGCTCGTCAACTACGAGGCTTGGAACCTCCTCACCGTAATACTTCACCTCGACGCCATCGAGCTCCACTAAGCTACTCATGGCTAACACCTCTCAGCTTCTCAGCTAGCCTGCAGCCGAGTAAGGAGCCGAGGAACGTGTAGGCCGAGACACCTAGGCAGTACAGGTTGATGTACCACTGGGCGTAGAACAGCCTGTAAAACACCATGTACAGGTTTATGTCGACGTAAGCGTCTACGAAGCGGCCTAGCGCGAACGCCAGCGCAATGCCCAGCGTGGAGCCCCTCCGAGTACCACCTAGCAGGTACAGTAGGGGTTCCATTATGAACGCAGTGGTCGCTAACCAGACTAAGCTCATGAATGGGTTCCTAGCCCCGAATACGAGGAGGTATAGTAGCCACTTAGTCGTGACAGCCAGTGTAAACACACCAGGCCTCGGCACGCTCTTGACGAGCGCGCTGTAGACCGCGTAGAGGAGGAAGCCATAAAGGACTCCCGTCAGCACCCAGTCGAACGGCCCTAACAAGGCCTGAGCCGCCGGCCAGACTATAGTCCCAGGGATGCTCGTGACCGCGAACGCTAAGGACGCCGAGAGAGCGGCATATGCAACTTCAAGAGTCTCGAGCCTCCTGAAAGCGTCAAGGAATACTGCAGCGAGCAGTGCGACAGAGGCCAGTGCGCCGACCATTACGGCGCCCACGTCGCCCCTTCTAACAACCACGACTTTCAGTGGCACCTTAGCGCTTCCAATCTCGACGTCACTGCCCAGCCTGCGGACACTAACCGAGAGCACGTAGTCGCCTTCCAAGTCCTCGGGCCTCTCTAGGGCTATCAGGGGCACGACTATCGCTATTCTTCCTTTATCGTCTGCCTTGACGTAGGTCAGCAGGCTTGGTCCCTCTGCCGGGACTTCGCCCTCGTAGCCGGGGTGGACTAGCGTGACTCCCCTCGCAGGCCTCCCGTCGGCAGACAGGAGAGTAGCCTGAATCGTGACTGGCAGGCAAGCGGCTGACGAGCCTAGGTCCACGTCTATGCGCGCGAACCCTATCAGCGACGTGTACTTGCCTGCCAGGCCTAAGAAGTACAGGAGGGGGTTCTCGGAGAGCTCCTCTACTACGAAGACTCCCGTGCAGGCCTTAGGGTCGTAGCTACCGTCGGGGTTTACTGGCGCCCTAACCGTGACTATAGCTCTAACGCCCGGGCCTCCTCCCAGCAGCAGGACTCTACTCAGCTCTCGCCTATACACGAGAGTGTCCTTTCTTCTCAGCTCAACGATGACTGTGACTCGGTAGGCTCCCTCAGTACTAGGAGTCCTCAATATGAAGCTCCACGTGAAAGGCACAGTCTCCCTAAGCCGGTATTTGAGCACGTACGCGTTACCCGAGATCTTGTACGTATGCGACGAGTAGGCCAGCACTAAGCCCTCATCAAGCCTGAGTCTCACTTCGAGCTCCAGCTCCTCATAGCCCAGCTCCGTAAGTGTCAGCCACCCAATGACAGTTGCGCCTTTCTCGACCTGCACTTCCTCGTACCTGACGCCAAGCGGGAGCTGAAAGTCTACTGTCACGTTGAAAGGCGAGCACTCGACCCTAGGAGCCCGAATCAGAATTAGGGCTATGAAGAA
>CAZPLI010000075.1:0-5277 GCA_964587325.1 uncultured Thermofilaceae archaeon
GTTTCATTCTGAAACACATGACTAAACGCCTATCCTCACGCCTGCTCCAGATACTCGGCGTGCTAGCGCGCAACGGTCGGGCCAGCCTAACGGAGGTAGCAAGAGAGCTAGGCGTCTCTCACACTGCCGTTAGGAGGCACCTATCTAAGGCCGTGGGAGAAGGCCTAGTCAGAATAGCGCCGCTACTTAGTGTTTCCTCCCTAGGGCTTCGCATGGCAATACTATTCCTAGAAGTTGACACAATAGACCGAGTAGAAGAGCTTGCCGAAAGGTTTCGAGAGTGCCCTCGCTTAGTGTACATGTTCCGCGTGACCGGACGCTACAACTTGGTAGCCATAGTTGTCGCGGAGAGTCCCGAGGCTTTAGACTCGATAATGGGGACATGCATGCTTAGGACATGTCCTGGTATAAGGAGGAGCGAGGTCATAGTCGTGACCGACTACGTCTATCCGTGTTATCTACCCATGAGAGTAGCTCACCCAAAGCGCGAGAGAGCTCCTTGTGGAGCTGACTGCTCGTCCTGTCGCAGGCTACACGAGAACAAGTGTCCCGCCTGCTCTGCTACTAAGTACTACAGGGGCTGGCTTGCCGCTAGGGATTCGTAGGCTACTGCTTTCCGCCTACTTCTAGCTTGGGGTAGAAGTACCTACACCTGCAGGCCTTGTTCCTGACGCACCTAGCCACAACCATTCTGGTTATGTCGGAGGATATTTCGAACATTAGGTTTAGCTCGTTCATTACGGGGTCCCTGAAGACTCCATGCCTTAGTATCTCGCCCAGTTTCTTCCAGAGCGTTAGGATCTCGGGTATCCTGCCAGTGTCGCTGCCGGCGAAGAGTCCGAGGGCCTCAATGGCTATCTTTCTCACGTACATGAACGGCTCAACTATAGCCTCGACTTCCTCGGGGCTCATGTCGTGGAGGTGGTTTGCTAGGCGCCTAAGCGAGTTAACTAGGTGCTTGACCTCGTTGAGGAACAGGAGTATGTCGGCTACATTTAGTGTCTGTTCTCCTCCCGCGCGTACTAGGTTCCTCTTAGCGGTCCTGACGCCGAGGTAGTAGAGCTGGTCGAACATCTCGAAGTAGTTGTCAGCCTCCTCTAGGAGCGAGAAGTTCTTAGTTCTCATGTACTCGAAGAGTACGTTGAATATCTCGGTTATAAGGGACGATATCCTCTCTGCTAGGTCTTTAATGGAGATGTAGCTTCTAGGCAGTGCAACGTCTGTGTACGTCGATCTTAGACTGCCCGTGGCCACTAGGCCTACAAGACGCCTCGATAGCCTGTTGATGAGTATGTTTAGTTTTTTAGGGTCGCCCTTTATTCGAACCTTAGTTATTCCCTCAACGTAGCATGCCGCAAGCTGTTCGGCTAGAACTTCCTCGCTACTCGCGTCTAGGAATATTTGGAGGTCCTCGCTGCTTTCTTCTGCTCCCCTTACGAGTAGTAGTATTCCGTCCTCGTCTAGAACTAAGTCTAGAGAGTCGCCGGGCTTGATCCCTAGGCGCTCACACCATTTCCTTGGTAGCGTTATAGCATACGATTTATTGCCGACTTTAATAACTTTCCTTGTTTCCCGCTCGTTCATGTGCTCCACCTTACTAACCTTATATACGTTACTTACATGATACTAATTTTTAGTCCCTAAAGAGCTTTGGTTTCCAAGTATTTGAAGATGAAGGGCTAAGATGCAGCCTGAGGTACTGGACGTAGTTAAGGAGGCCGTAAGGCTGAGGGGGCGCAGTCCTAGCTCCCTGATACCAGTGCTCCAGTATGTTCAGGGTAGGCTAGGCTACCTGCCCCGCGAGGCCCTAGTCGCGGTTTCCGAAGAGCTTAACGTTCCGCTTAGCAAGGTGTACGGTGTTGTAACGTTTTATCACCAGTTCTCGTTGACGCCTCCGACTCCCTTCACAATCTACGTCTGTATGGGCACCGCTTGCCACCTGAACGGTAACGCCGAGAACTACGAGCTACTCAAGGAGTTACTCAAGATAAGGCCTGGGACGAACGTGAGCGAGGACGGGCTGTTCAGGCTCGAAAAGGTCAGGTGCTATGGGTGCTGCAGCCTCGCCCCCGTTATTAGAGTGAATAATGACCTATACGGCAACGTGGACGCACGCATGATCAGAAGGATCGTGGCCAAGTATAGATCTCTAGCCAAGGAGCTGAAGGTCTCTCCGCGGGCAAGGCGCCATGCCTAGCTGGAACTTAATGGAGAAATGCTGTAGCAAGTGCAAGCACAGCCCCGAGAACCCCTGCCCCAACTACATAGTGTGTAGAACTGAAGGCCCTCTGTGTCACGACGACCCCGAGTGCCGAGAGAAGAGGAGGAAACGAGCTGAGGAGCTAAAGTACGGCAGAGGAGGGCTAAGAATCAACATCGGAATGGGTAGCTGTGGGCTTGCCGCAGGCGCACAGACCGTTTTTGAAGCCTTTAAGCGCGAGATAGAGAGGCGTGGTCTGGAGGCCGACATAGTCCCCGTAGGCTGTATGGGTCTTTGCTTCCTGGAGCCCCTAGTCGAGTTCGTCAGCAAGGAGTACCCGAGAGCTCTCTACAGCAAGGTAACTCCCGAGAAAGTGCCAGAGATCCTAGACCAGTATCTCAGCGGCGACGTGTCAGGTGCCTACGCGCTCCGCGAGAGGACGGGGAGAGCCCGCGGCGAGGACTCGGTGCCTCTCCTAAGCGAGCTTGACGTGTGGAAGAAGCAGGTCAAGTGGGTCTCAAGGAACTGCGGTATTGTGAACCCCGAGTCGATAGAAGAGTACGTGCTTTACGGGGGCTACAGGGGGCTCCACAGGGCCCTGAGGACGAAGCCGGAGGATATCATTGAGGAGATTAAGAAATCGGGCTTAAGGGGCCGTGGAGGTGCAGGCTTCCCGACTTGGCTGAAGTGGAAGATCTGTAGGGAGCAGAAGAGCGACATCAAGTACTTCGTGTGTAATGGAGACGAAGGCGACCCCGGCGCCTTCATGAACAGGATGCTTGCTGAGGCAGACCCCCACCGCATCCTCGAGGGCATGATAATTGGTGCCTATGCGATCGGGGCCCGAAAGGGCTACATCTTCGTTAGGGCCGAGAAGCCCCTAATGGCTGACAGGTTAGAGAAGGCTGTGGAGGACGCCCGGAGATACGGCTTGCTAGGCGAGAACATACTGGGTAGTGGTTTCAGCTTCGACGTAGAGGTCGTGAGAAGTGCAGGAGCCTTCGTCTGCGGCGAGGAGACCGCACTCCTGGCGGCGATTGAGGGGCGAAGAGCAATGCCGCGGCAGAGACCTCCCTACCCCGCCACCAAGGGTCTCTGGGGCAAGCCGACAGTGATAAACAACGTTGAGACCCTAGCCCACGTAGCGACTATCATGGCTTACGGCTGGGAGGAGTTCGCCAAGTACGGCACAGAGAGGAGCAAGGGCACAAAGATCTTCTGCGTGACTGGTGGCGTCAAGAGGACTGGCGCTTTTGAGGTTCCCATAGGTATAACGATAAAGGAGCTAGTGTACGATATAGCGGGCGGCCCCCCTGAGGGAAGGAAGATTAAAGCCGTGCAGATAGGAGGCCCCTCGGGAGGCTGTCTCCCCGCGCACCTCTTTGACCTGCCAATCGACTACGAGAGCCTTAGGTCGGCTGGCGCGATCATGGGCTCCGGCGGTCTAGTAGTGATAGACGACTCTAGCTGCATCGTGGACGTAGCCAGATACTTCACTAGCTTCACGCTAGCAGAATCGTGCGGCAAGTGTATACCGTGCAGGGTCGGCACTAAGGTGCTCTACGATACTCTAACCAAGATAGTGGAAGGGCGGGGCACAGAGGAGGACCTAGAGGTCCTCGAGAAAGTGGGCAAAACAATGCTCGCTGCCAGCCTGTGCGCTTTAGGAGGCACTGCCCCTAACCCTGTCCTGTCTACGCTCAGATACTTCAAGGACGAGTACCTGGCGCACGTGCGCGAGAAGAAGTGCCCAGCAGGCGTGTGCCGCAAGCTCGTCGAGTACGTAATCGACCCCGAGAAGTGCGTTGGCTGCGGCGCGTGCGCCAGGGTGTGCCCCTCAGGGGCTATCAAGCCCAAAGATGGAAAGTACTGGATAGACTCCCCACTGTGCGTTAAGTGTGGCTTGTGCTACCTGACGTGTCCCCAGGGGGCTGTAGTGAAGAGGTGATGGTATGAGAGTTGTGATAGATGGTATCGAGGTTGAGGCTAAGGATGGCGAGACCATACTTGACGTAGCTAAGAGAGTCGGGATAAGGATACCGACACTATGTCATGTCCCTGGGCTCTTTAGGGAGGCTACATGCAGGATCTGTGTAGTAGAGCTGAAGAACGGCAAGCTAGTGCCAGCCTGTGCCTTCCCAGTGTCAGACGGCCTCGAGGTAATGACTGCAACACCAAGAGTGCTAGAAACAAGGAGAACGGTACTAGAGCTCCTCTTAGCCGCCCACAAAATTAGGTGCCAGTCGTGCCCCAGGAAAGGGTCGTGCCTGCTATTAGAGCTGTGTAAGGAGTTTGGAATTGAGGGCATACCTGTCTGCGCAGAGTGCCCACTCTCGGAGGAGGAGTGCCTGCTAGCGCGAGGGGAAGTCTGCCTCGGCCCGATAACTCTGGCTGGCTGCGATGCTGCGTGTACAAGGGAGGGCAGGCCTTGCACAGGTTGCCGAGGGCCTGTGACTCGTAGCGACGTGCTTCAGGAAGCGCTAGCAGTTTACCGTAAGTACGAGATACCAATTGGCAAGGTCCTAGAAGTCCTGTCTACCTTCTGCTCGAACTCGCCCGCTTACGAGAAGGTTAAGCGTTTCCTGGGTGGTCAAGTATGACCGGAGACATAGTAGTTTACCCAGTCACGAGAATTGTCGGGCACGCCGAGCTGCGCGTGACCTTCAGTGACGGGTCTCCTAGAGCTGAGTTTAAGGTGCTTAATGACCCGCGCTTCTTCGAGCGGATAGTCGTCGGTAAGGACTTCAGGCAGGTACCCTGGATTGTCTCGAGGATATGTGGCCCATGTAGCCTTAGCCACACCCTCTGCTCGATATCCGCGCTTGAGGCGGCGCTCGGAGTAGATGTTCCTGAGCAGGTACTGCGGCTTAGGGAGGCTGCAGTCGAGATCGAAGTCGCCGAGAACCAGCTAGTACACTTCGCACTTCTCGCACTACCGGACTACTTGGGCCTTGGGGGCCCACTCGCGATGGCTAAGGAAAAGCCGGAGCTGATGAAGAAAGTGCTCAAGCTGAGGAGTTCGCTCGTGAAAGCGGCGGAAGCGCTGGTCGGTAGACTAACGCACCCCAATGCCTGTG
>CAZPLI010000075.1:5287-7225 GCA_964587325.1 uncultured Thermofilaceae archaeon
GTTTACTAAAGAGCCGCTACCAGAGCGGCTCGAGAGGGTGGCTAAAGAGCTAGCCAGTCTAATCTCCGACGCCGAGGAG
Source organism: uncultured Thermofilaceae archaeon (assembly GCA_964587325.1). Classification (GTDB taxonomy): domain Archaea; phylum Thermoproteota; class Thermoprotei; order Thermofilales; family JAPDKD01; genus CAZFWY01. Next base: position 5,367 of record CAZPLI010000075.1, read on the forward strand.
GTAGCCAGGCTCGCGATGAACTTGAGCTACCCGAGTCTCAGCGTTGACGGTGAGCGGCTACTAGTCGTTGGCGGCGACGGCTACGCGTTCACAGGCAGCAGTCTCATACTGGAAGGGCAGGGGATCCTAAAGCCGTTAGACTACACGCGCGTACTGAGAGAGACCGCAGTGCGCCACTCAACATGCAAGCGTGTGACTGCTGGTGAGGACCCTGTCTATGTGGGTGCGAGAGCCCGGCTAAACGCTAGGGGCCTAAAACAGCTCACGGACAGAGCCCGCGACTTGGCGTCCGACCTGAAGCTCCCGCTCGTAAATCCCTATGACAACCTGAAGGCTAAGGCTGTAGAGATAGTGCACTGTATAGAGCGTGCGTCCCAAATACTGAGCGACCTTGCCGACGAGGCCCGACAGCAGGGGCTCAGACTGAGAGTCAAAGTCGAGGCGAGGGCTGGAGAGGGCGTGGGAGTCAAAGAGGCCCCGCGGGGAGTCCTTATACACCACTACGTAGTGGGTAGTGACGGCCGCATTGAGAAGGCGAACATCATCACGCCCACTACTATAAACTCCTACCACCTCGAGAAAGCTAGCGAGAACTTAGCTTCAGCCAGAGGAGCTATCACTGACCTAAGGAGCGAGCTTGCCCGCCTTGTGCGCGCTTACGACCCATGCTTAGGGTGTGCGACTCACGCAGTTGGGATCGTAGTGGAGGTGGTCTGAGTGAAGGTAGCAGTCTTCTCGCTCGGGGGCTGCGAGGGGTGTAGGTATAGCCTAGTAGAAGCCCTCCTGAGCGCTGGCGATCTAGGTCTCGAGCTCGTTCACGAGCCGCTACTCGACCTTGAGAGCGAGAGCTACGATGTGGCCGTAGTTGAGGGCCCCGTAGAGTCCCAAGAGGATGTGAATAAGCTACTGGAAATAAGGCAGCGCGCGAAAATCCTAGTAGCGCTGGGTTCCTGCGCCGTGCTAGGTGGAGTGCCGGGTCTCGCCGAGACTGTGGACAAGGAGTACGGTCCTAGTAGGCCCCTGAGAGCAGCACCTCTCTCTAGGTACGTTAGGGTAGACTACTGGGTCCGGGGGTGCCCGCCTAAGCGCGAGGAGCTGCTCCGCGTGTTAAAGTGGATCTCTGAGGGGTCCCCACTAAAGCTAGGCGAGAGGGAGCTTGTCTACTGCAGAGAAGTCACTACGTCTGTAGTGGGCACCCTCTTCAAGCTCGACGGAGAGAAGTGTATAGTGTGTGGTCGCTGTGTCAGGGTCTGTGAGGAGATGGGTGTCTCGGCGCTCGGCTACGCCCACCGCAGTATAGAAGTCGCTATAACTACTCCTCTAGAGGTAAGCTTTGACGGGAGCCTGTGCGTTGCGTGCGGCCAGTGCTTACTCTACTGCCCTGTGGGAGCTCTGAGGGAAGTAAACGCGCTCGGAGAGCTACTACAGAGCGTACGTGCTGGCGTCTTACGCGAAGTCTACATAGAGCCTGAGGCTCTAGCTGGGATCGCTGCGAGTCTCTCGGTGCCTCCGGGGAAGGTGGTAGCCGCGTTGAAGGCTCTGGGCCTAAGAAGAGTTGTTGTCTGGAAGCCGCCCTTGACAGTAAAGGAAGGGGCAATGATCATACCGGCGAGCATGGCCGAGTACTTCTACGTCAAGAAACTGTACCCCGAGCTGCTTTCACTCACGGCAAAGCCCGATCTCGGGCTCAAGCGCGGTACTGCGCTAGTGACAGCCTGTGTGGCGAGGCGTCTCGAGCACAGCCTAGTAGTTACAGCGAGAGATCTGCTTAGGGCTGTAAGGTGCTTAGACGTAGACGCCTTTCCCGAAAGGCCTCCCGACGAGACGCGGTTGGGAGAGGAGCCTGAGCTTCCGAAGGC
>CAZPLI010000076.1:0-6986 GCA_964587325.1 uncultured Thermofilaceae archaeon
CGATAGCCTCCGCCTTACCGTCCTCTACAAGGAGGTAGACCGGCTTGTCGGCTCGGCCCTCAACTACTAGCGCGTCGAAGCCTGCCCTCCTCAACTGAACGGCGGCTAGACAGCCTACGTTGCCATCGCCGTAGCCTCCCGTGAGAGGACTCTTAGCAGCAATGACTAGTTTCCCCGTACTCGGGCCCATTAGGCCTGTAAGAGGCCCCGCAGCGAATACTATCTTGTTCTCCGGTCCCAGGGGGTCAGCCCCTCTGGGGACCATGTCCCAGAGTATCTTGGCTGCGAAACCCCTTCCTCCGAAGAACTTCTTGGCAAAATCTCCCCCGTACTCCCACACTCTAGCCTTGCGCCGCGTCAAGTCGTAGAACAACATCCTGCCAGTCCAGCCTGGCAGACCTACCACCCAAGTATAAAACCTTAAGAGTCTTAGTAAAATACTCGCCCTACGTTAGGATCTATAGTGACGAAACGAGGGGGTAGCAATGGGCGCAGCGAGCTTCGAGGACTTCTTCATCTCTCTGTACCTCATCTGCTCCTCTAGAGGAAGCTATGGTGCTAAGCTCAGGGTCGATAAGTCAGCAGAGTTTAGGAAAATCCTAGAGAAGAAAGCCAAGATTCTCTCGAAGGCGGGCTCAGCGATAATACGGTTCGAGTTTGAGGGGGCGCAGGGGCTCTACATAGCCCCCGACACAGTCATAGTCGAGCTAGGAGCCAGTAAGGGAGAGAACGACGTAAAAAAGCTACTCACCAAGCTAGTCTCTACGGCGCCTCCTGGATAGGACTAGCCTTTCCACCTCAGCCCACATCGACAGGAGGAACTTGGAGACACGCTCGTCCACGCCAGCAGCACGAGCCCACTTAGCGTAGCCGTCGGGGTCCAGCTCTAGAGACTCTATGGCGTCTAAGGAGACGTGTAAGTCAGCCAGGAGAACTCCTGTAGGGCCTAGTAGCGCCTCAGCAGCTCTTCTGAGAGCGTCCAGGGATGGGCGATTGGGGCCCTTAAGCCCCCAATCGTGAAGCATAACGGGGTCTTCAGGCCTGAGCCTGCTGTCTAATAACACTTCTGCTAGCAGTCTCCCTCCCGGCCCCTTCCAGCTAGCGCCTCTCAGTAGCTCAGAGCTGGGGAAATCTACTAGCGCGTCTATCAGGCGTACGCTATCCTTGCTTAGGAGGAATCCCAAAGCACGTGCCAATAGGTAAGCGAATCTCCTATGAACACTCCAAGGGGGCAACTCTACTAAAACTCGAACGCGGGCTCAGGGCGCTGCTCCACGCTCTCTTCCTCGCTAGGCCGAGGTGGTGGAGGCGGAGCGCTAGTCGGCGGAGCGGGTGGCGGCTGGTACTGCGGTGCCAGCTCTCTTCTGACCTCTTCCACGGCCTCCTCCACTGTAAACTTGACCATAGTGGCTAGAGCACCTAGTCCAGCCACGAGCGCACCTATGATTACGAAAGCTAGCGCCGCAAGAAACAGGCCAGCAAGCCTACCGAACGCTTCCTCAGGAGACGTTGCCGGCCCTTCGAGCTGAGTAGCTATTGCCCCCACGCCTGCGATGGCCGCACCTATGAAGACTATAATCATGCCCACAATGTACCATAGGATGCTCACAACGAGTATCTTAAGCGCCACAATAAAGCTCCTCTTCCAGGTAACCATAGCTCTCGCCAGGAGAAATAGCCGCCATTGAGTCGATAATTGTTTTTCTTTCTGAGGGGAGGAGAGCGTGGAACGGATAGCTGAGGAATCTATGGACTAACACTCACTTGTCGTGCACTCGTTAGGAGGAATAAATCACCTCAATGGTAGTATAAGCCTCGGCCCCCTCCCTAGTCACAACCTTTACTAAGTATCTCTTACCGCTCTCCACAGCACTCTTGGGAATCCACAGCCAGAGGTACTCTGTCGAGCCTGGAGACACAGGCCAGTCCCCCGCATAATAGCTATGGACTACTGTACCGTCGGGTGCCAGCACGTAAACGTAGTCTAAGTGGAGCGTCGAGTCCCCACAGTTCATAAGCCATATCTCGTAGCTCACACCATCCACGCCCTCCCAGACCTTCTGAGCAGCCACTATCCTAAGACAGACAGAGAACGGCTTCGTCTCGCTTTGAGCCTCACGTCCCATAATAGCCATCAGCCCTACAGTCCACCCGTAGACTAGTATGGCGGCAACTGCTATGATCACTATCAGGATAAGTATTGCCACTATGGTGCTAATGCCGCGCATTATTAAGACCGGTAAGTCCTCTGTCTAGCTCCTTAAAAGCCCATCACTTGACAAAAAACTCACTTTCGCTGCCCTTGAGCCAAAATAAATAGCTGGTTAGTAGAGAGGGAAAGCTGAGGCTCATGAGAAAGCATAGCGAAAGCCGAGGCGAGTATAAACTCACTAAGAGCCTAGAGGACTACATTAGAGCCATTCATATTCTCAGTAAGAGAAAGAAGGTTGTAAGAGTGAAGGATATCGCCAAGCTACTGAAAGTTAAGCCCTCTAGCGTCACATTCTCTCTTAAGAGACTCTCAGAGATGGGGCTCGTTGAGTACGAGAAACGAGGCTACGTAGACCTCACAGAGGAAGGACTAAGGATAGCCAATAGGCTCTCAACGCGTTACCGCAACATAGAGCTCTTCCTAGAGAAGGTCCTAGGCTTGCCGAGAGAAATAGCCGAAATCGACGCTTGCAGCATGGAGCACTACCTCCATGATGAAACAGTGGACAGAATCAAGAAGTTCGTCGCGTTTATAGAGGAAAGCCCCAAGGGAGCTGAGCTAATAGACGAGTTTATGAACTATTGTAGAGAAAAGAAGTAGTCCGCTCAGTGCGCTTGCCTTTCTCTGAGGGAACTCCGGGTGCGAGTTCTTTGATCATGTCTTTGAGTCCAAGGTACAACGGCAGCGCTAATAGTCCTAACAGCATGTGAGGAGCCAGACCCCAAGCATCATTAGCTAAACTCCAAGGTTCCTCAGGTTCGAGGCCCAGTATAAGCGGGTAGTATGAGTCTAAGACGTTAGCGGCTATTTCCACAATGTTAAGCAGTAGCAGGGTGATCGCGAGGAACCACGCGGCAAGGAGATAGCCTCGGTAAACCCCCTTACCGCGCCTGTAATGATAGAGAGAAGCCACAAACAGAAGCCCAACTGTTATTAACGTAACTCCAGAGAATGGGTCTGGAAAAGCGTTAGGGATGACGATATCCGTTACTCTAATTCCCAGCTGTAGTGAGTCGCTTCTTCCAAGCCACCATTTCGTGATTCCATTAATGACCTGTAAAACCCCATAGACCACATAGAGTAGCCCCAGAGCACCTCCGTAGTAAGGAGCCATTCTCTTCATACCGAACCACCGAAAAGTGCCCTTCCCAATGCTAGGACCAGCAGACTGAGAACATAGGCTAATGCTACTTCGTAAGCTATCGTAAATGCTGTCCATTTCCAGGACTGCGTCTCGTGTCTAATAGCGGCGAGAGTTGCTATGCAGGGAGTGTACACAAGTACGAAAACCATGTAGGAGTACATAGTGACTGGGTCGTAGTACTGTGACAGAAGGGAAGGTAACTCATCTTCTGCAACACCGTATAACATGCTTGTGGCTCCTATGACGATCTCCTTGGCAATAAAACCGAATATTACTGCCACGACAAGCCTCCAGTCCCAGCCCAGTGGGGCAAAGACTGGTTGTAGAGAACGTCCTAGGGAAGCGAGAACGCTGCGCTCAACATCAAGGGTGAACGAGAATGTAGAAGAATCCGTCGTAGCTAGCAGGCCTATCACCAGTAGGCCTAGTAGTATGATGGTCCCCGCTTTTCTGAAAAACAGAGAAGCTCTAACGCACATCTGCGTGATTGCTACCTTAAGGGAGGGTAGTTGGTAAGGGGGTAACTCCATGACTAAGGGTGAAGGTGCGCTTTTCCGCAGTATGAACACCCTCAGTGCTAGCGCGACTAGAAAGGCTAGAGTTACGCCCAACAGATAGAGTGATAATAGGACGCTACCTCCGGCCGCTCCCCAGAACGCTGCTACTATCACGGTAAACGCTGTCAGCCTAGCAGAACAGAGCATTAACGGGTTAGTGACAATTGCCGTCACTCTATCCTCTTCCGAAGGGATAATCCTAGCACCGTAGACTCCCGCAATATTACAGCCAAAGCCTAGTATCATGGGTATTATGGCCTGACCGGCAAGGCCAAGCTTTCTCATGACCCTATCCATGAGGAAGGCAGCTCTGGCCATGTAACCGAAGTCTTCGAAGAGAGATAGGACGAAGTAGAGAGCTGCTATTATTGGTAGGAAGCTAAGGACGGTGCCTATACCATTTAGCACACCATACTCACCAAAGAGCACATAGTCCAGATAGCTTACTCCCGTGACTCCTCTGAGTCGCTCTGACAGTATGGCGAAGAAATCGCCTAACATGTCGGAAAACGGCGCAGATACTATGAAAGTGAACTGAAACATGACCCAGAGGAGGGACACGAACACCGGCAGCCCTAGGTATTTGTCTAGCAGAGCCTGGTCGAGGGCATCGCTCGCTTCCAGCCTCTTCTCTCCGCTCACCACTCTCTCTACTATGCGCTTAATGACCCTGTAACGTTCACTAATCAAGGCGAGCTCGAGATCGCCATGCCTCTCCTCGAGCTCTCTCCTCACAACCTTGACATGCCTCAGGACCTCCTTTCCTTCAGGAACAGCACTGACCATCCTCACAACCTCATTGTCCCCTTCGAGTAGCTTGATAGCTAGCCAGCGGGCATTGAAGCGCTTGAGTGGAGCGATCTCTCTCAAGTGCTCCATGATTAGGCTTAATGCCCTCTCGAAGTCTTCAGCGTAGGCTAATCGCGTAGCTTGCTTCTTAGCCCTAGCCACCTCGATTATCTTTCTACGCAGTTCATCTAGACCTAAGCCCCTAGGGGCTACTGTAGGCACGACAGGGACTCCTAGTAGACTCTCTAGCTCCTTAACGTCAATACGAATGTTCGAGGCTTCTGCCAAGTCCATCTTGTTTAGAGCGAGGACTACTCTGGCTCCTAATTCTATGACTTGTAATACTAAGTAGAGATTCCGCTCAAGGTTAGAAGCATCAACAACTACAACGACTACGTCAGGCTGCTCCTCCAGAATATAATTTCTAGCTATCAGCTCTTCGACAGAGTAAGCGGTTAGACTATAAGTCCCCGGAAGGTCTACAACTAGTACCTCCTCCCCGTCGACCTCAAAGAATCCCTCTCTCTTCTCCACAGTTTTGCCGGGCCAGTTCCCCACCTTCTGACGTCCTCCAGTCAGACTATTGAAGATCACAGACTTCCCTACGTTGGGATTACCGGCGAGAGCCACCCTGATCATTCTACCACCTCAACCAGAACCTTCATTGCAACTCCCCACCCCAACGCAAGCCTAGAGCCGCGGACAACTACGACGACTGGGCCTGGACCTCCACTCTTAACCACCTGAACACTCGCCCCCTCCGTAAACCCCAGTTCGTACAATCTCCTGCGCAACCCGAAACCCCCCTGTAATCCTTCTAACTACACACCTTGCTCCTTCAGGCAGATGAGCCAGAGGGACGAGACCCCAGCGTCCCTTACGGCGTGCGGAGAATCCGCTAGGCATTACGCACCACCCTGACAATAATGAGGTCAGCTTCCGATCTCCTTAGCGAAAGGTTATAGCCTCTAACCTCCAGCTCTATGGGGTCGCCTAGGGGCGCTCTCCTCAGCACTTTGAGCCTAGCGCCCGGAATTATGCCCATATCTGCTATTCTCCTAGCAACAGGCCCCTTACCCCTAATCTCTACAACAACGCACTCCTCACCAGTCTCTAGCTCGCTTAGTCTCCTGAGCAAGCATCTCACCCTTAGAGTATTCTAATTCTTTTAGATTAATCTATATTATTTAGGCTTTTCTAATTTTGAGCAACTGCAATAAATGCAGAGGAGTTTCTGTTAGCTTTTATTTGCACAGATAATCGTGATTCCTAACCGAGATCGTAGCGTAAGTTCGCAGTGGTCCCTAGCCATGCTCCTACTAAATGGCGTGGTAGTCCTCAAACGATAGCAGCTTCGATCCCGTACTGGACCTAAGAAACTGTTGATAACCAGTAATACATATGACCAAAGTGTGACCAAGGAGAAAGCGTAAGTCTCTTACACTTACCGGACCAATAGCATGCAGTTTTGCAGCTCCAAAACAGCTTCTCCCTTCTTGCTAAAAGAGAACGAAGCGAGATGCTAAACCTTTGACCACACTCCTGTTAGTAGGGGATCATTTATATTCTGTGGGCCATTATGTTACTGAGGGGATATTATGGAGTATGTGGTTGTGATTGATGAACGTGGGAGAATAGTGTTGCCTAGTGCTGTGAGAAAGCGCCTCAACATTAGGGGTAAGGGGAAGGTAGTGGTTAGGCTGAGGAGTGATGGGGTGATAGAGCTTATTCCTCTGAGCAAGTTAAGGAGAGAAGTTGAGGAGGTCTTTGAGGAGAAGTTTAGGGAGTGGAGGGAGGAGGACCACGAGGCTTCTAGACTGCTGCGCGAGATGGTGATGCGTGTTGGAGATAGTTGACACTGTTTACCTTATAGCATACTTTAAACCCTCAGATCCGCTACACGAAGACGCCATAGCCTACCTCGGCGGCGATAAGGTAGTCTCTCAAGCCTCTACTAATAGAGTTCAAACTACTAATGAAAACGCGTGGGTTAAAGAGCGAGGAAAGATTAAAAACGTGGCTCGTACTGCACAGATTAATCAACACTAACACAATAGAGCCCATAACGCCGATAGACATGGCAATTGCAACACATCTAGTCACCAACTACAACCTAGACTACTTCGACTCACTCATCTCAGCACAGTGCATCACTAGAAAAGCAAAACCACTAACCACAGACAGAGAAATAATAGATATAGTGTCGAAAAGAGAACAAACAATAACACTAAAAAACGACGGAATCCAGCAAAAACCGAGAAAATAATCATGAACCCCGCCCAGC
>CAZPLI010000076.1:7005-7213 GCA_964587325.1 uncultured Thermofilaceae archaeon
AAAAGAAAAAAATAAAAAGAAAAAATACCAAAAAATAAAAGAAAAAACAAAAACGTATAAAGAAAAATTAAAATAGAATAACAATATAAAAAATCTGTCTACGGTGATCGAGCTTGAACCAATCGCACATCACAAGACAAAAATTATATACAGCAATAAAAACCGCGCACAGGAAAGGAGTCTGGTTCAAGCTCGACCACCCCAAAAG
>CAZPLI010000077.1:0-7209 GCA_964587325.1 uncultured Thermofilaceae archaeon
GGTGATCAGCACAAAGGCTACCTTCGGGTACTTGCACTGGCTGGTGATCATGTAGACTAGCGGGTGGCTCAGAGTGACAGGCTTCTTGCCGGGCTCGCCAGCTGGGTGTAGCATGAAGCCGAAGTTCTCCCAGAAGTACTCCTCGGTAATGCCGTACTTCTTAATCCACTCGGCCTTGTGCCAGGTGCCGCCGGAGATGAAGAGGGCCTCGCCCCTCACCGCGGGCTCGTGGAACAGGGTCTTCCAGTCGCCACCTAGCTGGTTCGGGTTCACAACGCCCTCCTTGACAGCTCTCTCGAAGAACTTACACCACTTCAGCCAGGCGCTCTTAGTGAAGATCATCTTACCAGTGTTCGGGTCGTAGAGCCTGCCGCCATAAGCTAGGTAGAACTGGATGTAGTCCCAGCCCTTAGTGGCTCTGTGTACTAGGCCCCACTTTACTAGGCCCTTCTCCTTGGCCTCCTTAGCGACCTTTAGTAGGTCCTCGAGAGTGAACTCGCCTCTTCTCACCTTCTCAGGTAGAGCCTCGATCTCAGCCTCACTCCAGCCTAGCTTCCTTAGGACGTCTTTCCTGAAGTAGATGGGCCTAGCCTCAGTGTCCTGCGGGATGGCCCAGATCTTGCCCTTATATTTGCAGGAGTCCCATAGAGTCGGGAATATGTCGTAGTAGATTACGTCCCAGTACTCCTTGATGTAGTCGTCTAGCGGTATGATGTAGCCAGCCTCAGCGTGAGTGGGCACGTCCTCGTGGCCGGACAGGTAGATGTCTGGGCCTTTGCCCGCCTTCATGGCGAGCAGGAATCTCTTCTTGTAGTCGCCCCAGCTCTGAGTCCAGAAGAAGCCGTCGACCTTGACACGCACATTAGCGCCGACAGCCTCTAGCATCTTGTTGAGCATGTCGGCGGCAATCTTTAGGTTCTCAAACCTGTACACAGAGGGCTCGTCAGGACCGATGGTCCACGCGACAATAGTTATCTCTTTAGGTGCTTTAGCGGCCTCCAGCTCGGCCTTTAGCTTCTCAACCTCAGCCTTTAGCTTGTTATACTCCTCAATAGGTACACCCTTGGGGGCGACGAAGTAGCCGATAACCGCGCCGATTATGATGCCGATTATGAGGAGGGCAATGGCAGTTCCCGTTATCTTAGTTGCCTTCTCACTCATACCCAACTCCCCCAGACCGGGGTTACATGTTATAGAACCAATTTCGAGGCTTTAAGTTTTTCGGAGCATTTAGAAAAAGACCTTATTCTTCAAAAAGCTGAGGGTATATAATACCATACTCTCCTTTTGTCTTTACTTTTCTCCGCTATATATTTAAATATCAATGGATACCTATATATCCCCTAGAGAGCGGGAAGAGGTGGCAAGATGCCTTTACGCCTAGGGAAAGTAAAGATACCGTATTTGTATGTATTCATACTGCCAGCACTGATACTGATAGTCGTCTTCTTCCTGACACCGGTAGTGTTAACACTGCTAATAAGCTTCACCGACATGGACTACAAGCTCCAGTGGGACTGGATAGGCCTCGGAAACTACTATAAGATGGCACGTGACAGGTGGGCACACGTAATACTGCGTAACACTATCTTCTACGTCATAGCCACACTCACATGCTTCAACGTTGGCATGGCGCTCGTGCTCTCCCTGCTGACTACGCACATCCACGACAAGGCCGGTGCGGCGTTCAGAGCCGCTTGGCTACTGCCAAGAATTACCCCATCGACAGTATACATTGTCATATGGAACTGGGCCCTAGCTCCCTACCCCTATGGCCTGTTTAACTGGCTCGCCAAGACCCTCGGCCTTAACATCTCGTTCGCCAAGTTCAACATGAAGCCGCTACACCCGCTCATACCCGTGCCGTGGGTGTGGGTCTGGGTGATACTCGTCAACGGCTTCATTGGCGCGTCCTTCGGAATGATTATCTTCACAGCAGCTATCAAGGCTATACCCATCGACTACATTAACGCCGCTAAAGTGGACGGCGCCTCCACTCTGCAGACAATAAGGTACGTAATCCTGCCGATGATTAAATGGCCGATACTGTTCGTAACAGCCTACCAGACACTGTCACTACTAACCTCTTACGAGCAGATCCTACTATTCACCGACGGCGGTCCAGGCTACACCACCGAGGTGTGGGCACTATACTCCTTCCACAAGGCGTTCGCCGAGTACGCTGGTGCCTTCGAGTTCGGCTACGGCGCCGCCCTGGCAGTGATACTAGTGATCATAGGACTGATAGCCTCAGTGACTTACTACAAGGTGTTCAGGTTCCGCGAGTTAATGTTAGAGTCTAAGATCGAGGTGACGTGAGATGGCGAGGCCAATAGACTACGTTAAGGCCGCCATACCGTACCTGATACTAATAGTGGTTACGATGCCCATTATACTAATGTACGTGATGCTCTTCGTCGCTTCCTTCAGCAGGACAGTGTACGGCCTAATACCTGACAAGATAACGCTGAACAACTGGAACTTCCTCCTCACAGGCTACATACAAGTGCCCGGCACTATGGGTGTGGAGGCCGGCAGGTACCCGAACATTTACATCGTAACGTTCAACACGTTCATGCTAGCATTAACGGTTGCCACGCTTGAAGTTTTGATATCATCACTCGCAGCTTACGCCATATCGAGGTACAGCTTCAAAGGCAGGAATGCCTTCCTAACGCTCACACTAGTGCTTCACAGCTTCCCGAGCATTACGCTACTAATCGCTATCTTCTACATCCTGAACGCTATCGGTCTCTTCGACACTCTGATAGGCGTGATACTAGTCAAGGTAGCGCTCGAGCTACCGCTAGGTATCTGGATCATGAAGGGCTTCTATGACGGTATACCGTGGGATATGGAGATGTCTGCACTGGTAGATGGCTGTACGAGACTCGAGGCCTGGTGGAAAGTGATAATGCCCAACGTGAAGGGCGGTATAGCCTCCACGATGATCTTCGCCTTCCTCAGCGGCTGGGCCGAGTACATCTTCATACTGACCTTCATCGTGTCGCAGCAGAACTGGACTCTCTCAATGCTCGTCGCGTCGATGATCGGCGAGTGGAGGTTCGTTGACTACGGCCAGTTGGCAGCAGTGTCGTTCTACTACATGATACCGGTGGTCATCTTCTTCCTGTTCTTCCAGAAGTACCTGCTGCGGCTCACCATCGCCAGCAAGGGCCCGCTGTAGCAGCATCACTAGCCATTTTTTACTCGATATTTCTCCCCTGGTGCTTAGCTGAGACTATAGGCTTTTTGTTCCCACCTCTAAGTTCTTGAGAGCCCAGTTACATGACTGGGACCAAGAGTATCAGTAAAATAGACTGTAGGGTATGCAGAGACAAGTGGTGATTGTGCGTGAGGGCTAGGAAGCCGTGCGCTGAGCTCAGGGTGGAGGACCACCTTTACGAGCTATTTACGATGGGCGTAGCCTTAGTCCTGTGCATCGGCTATCTGGCTCTCGGCTTTAAGGGGCTACTGTGGGGGTCGCCCAGCGTGGGTGCAGACTCCGTCCTCGAGTTCGTTGCAGCGGTAACAGCGATTTACGCCTCCGTGCCGATTCACGAGGGACTGCACTGGGTCGCGATAACATTGCTAAGACGTAAGGCAGGCGCGAGACTTGCAAGGCTCAAGCATTATGTCATAGTGTTAGAGGTGTATGGTGAAGGCGCGCTGACATATAGCGAACTCCTATGGGTAACGTTATTCCCCCTCTTAGGCTCGCTCGCTCTAGCCGCTCTCTCCGTAGTGCCTATTTCCGCTGACTACCCGGCTTTTGTCCTGTCGCTTGGTGTTGCCGCTCTATCAGCATGGGACCTCTACCTAGCTCTAGCATTGAGAGGCGTGGCACAAGTTGCCTCCTTCCATTATGAGGGTACTAGAGTAAAGCTAAGTGGAGACTGCGCTAAGATAAGCCATAGGCTCGCTCTTGGAACTTCGGGCGAGAGATACGCCAAGCACTGGGCCGGATGGACGTGGTTCTTCTTCGTCGTGCTCGGCGTGATGTTTGTACTAGTCGAACTGGGCTCCATAGGCTTTAAGGAGGGCTTTACACTTAGTGCTGGTCCGATCCTGATATTCTCCGTTGAGCCCGTGGAGGGAGGCTTTAGGACTATCTTTAACCCTCCTGGAGCGTTCGTAGTTTCAGCGCTTCTTGCCATTCCCTTTGCATACCTGTCTAAACGAGTAGTGGAGTGGCTGGGCTAGTCGGCTCCCACTACTCGTATTTCCGCTGCATATTTTAGAGATGAGTACTCGTTTTCGGCGTCTAGCCTTGAGCCTATTCTCACGCTCAGGTCGCTTAGCGAGAAGACGTCCTTGGTCATTGCCGGGTTATTGTCCCTTAGCCCTAGGGCGTGGTTCCAAGTGTTCACGTACACTGTTAGCTCCTTGAGATTACTGCTACCCTCGTCATTGACGTGAGCTGAAGAGTAGAAACTCTTGGATCCGCTCCCTATAGGCGCTATCTCTCTTAACCCCATGCTACCCTCAAGCACAAGCGCAAGACCTTCAAACTTGACAATGGCCTTCGACCCGTAAAGGTAAACGAAGAACGTCTCGATGTCCTCCACTCTGCCCCACGCCACTAACCGCCACACGTCGTACCACAAGTCCTCGGCACTATTGGGTTGCGGCTTGTCCTCATCGCGGAAGACTAGCGTGACCTCCACGATAGTTCTGCCTCCTTCCTCAAATGTGCAGAGATACACAGCCTCGAGCCCATTGCCGTTAGCCACGTCCTCGTGCGGCTGTACTATGGACAGAGAGAAGCCTGGCGGGGGACTCCGGCAAGCGGGACTCGGAGGGACTTGTAAGGCCTTCTCCCTTACTGACTTGCCGTACCTGAAAAGGTGATACGGCATCTCGGGTAAGCCTAGCCTGCTGAGCACCTTGTTAAACAGCACGAACGCTCTCTCCTTGTCGAAAGGCTCCTCAGGGTCGAGGACCATTTTCCTTAATTCGTCAACTGCAGCTCTAAAGTCAGGATCCTCGCGGTAAATGCACTCGAACTTCCCCTTTAGTCCGTAGTCACCGCCGCATACCTTGACGTAGCGTGGGTAGACGTATACCAAGTAAAGGCAGAAGGCGGCGGCTACTAGTGCTATGAGCACCAGGCAAAGCCTACGCAAGGACAACAACCCCCTAGTACTTATTATACCATATAAAACAATTGTAAAAAGTGGCCTAGATAGTTAGTGGAACACTTAGTCCGTCTTTTCGAGCCTGAATAGTAGGTGTATAAGCTTGTCTATGTCCCACGGGACCTCGCGTGGTGGCTGCTCCGCTAGCTTGTCTATGCTCTCGTAGAACTCCTCCATTGCGGCTACCATCTTCTCGTACAGCCTGTAGTAGGCGTCGTAGACCTTGACATACTTGGGGTCAGGCTCTATTAGCTGCTTTATTCTTACTAGCCTGTCGACCCCCTCCTGGTAGCTACTGAAAACGCCCGTGCCTACTCCGGCGAGTATCGCGTCGCCGATTAGTGCCGCGTCAAGGAACTCTAGCAGTGCTACCCGCCTACCGGTCACGTCCGCTTTGATCCTAGCCCAAGTCGGCGTCTTGCCGCCGCCACCTAGAAGCCTTATCTCCTCGCTCTTGATCCCGAGTTCCTCTAAGACTTCGAGTACCTTCCTTATCTCGTAGGCTATTCCCTCCATTAAGGCTCTGAAAACGTGGGCTCTAGTGTGGTAGACAGTTAAGCCGAAGATTAGGCCCTTAGCTTTGGGGTTCCATCGGGGGGCTCTGGCACCAGCGAAGAAGGGTATCACTATGAGACCGTTTGAGCCTGGGGGAACGTACTCGGCCTCCATGTCTAGGTACTCGTAGGCCCTTCTCCTAGTCATCTTCGCTAGGAAGTTCTCACCCTCCGCGAACTGATCGCGGAACCACCTAAGTACAGCACCGGCCGTCGAGATGCCCGCTTCCACGCTCCACTTGCCGCGTATCACGTGCACAGTTATGACAACCCGCCTTTTTGGGTCTGTGATAGGCTCGTCTATTGTAGTGGCCGTCGTGGACCCGGTGCCAGTAGACTCCTCAACCTTATCGGGACCTAATACGCCCGAGCCTAGCACCTCACACCCCCTGTCGCCTCCTCCACCAACTACGGGTGTGCCGGGCGCCAGGCCTGTCTCTCGCGCCGCCTCCTCAGTGACCTCACCTATTACCTCGTCGGAAAAGCTGGGCTCGGGGAAGAGGCTCCTACAGTCCGCTAGGCCGAAGTCTTCGAATAGGTCGTCGGCCCACTCAAGCTTCTTGATATCGAAGAGGAGTGTTCTCGACGCGACTGATAGGTCAGTGGTGGCCTTCCCCGTGAGCTTGTATACGATGTAGTCCTTAGGCTGTAGGGCCCACTTAGCCTTCGCGAGCACCTCGGGCTGGTGCTCCTTAAGCCAGAGAAGCTTAGTGGCAGTGAACGTGGGGTCGACTATCAGGCCTGTCCTCTCGTAGAGCTCTCTTATGTCAAAGTACTTCTTTATCCACTCGGCCTGGGGGAGCGACCTTCTGTCCATCCATATTATGACTCTACCTAGGGCGTTCCCCTCACTGTCCAGTAGAGCGACAGCCTCCCTGTGACTACTAACCGATACTCCCCTTATCTCCTTAGGGTCGATCTTGGCCTTGGCTAGGGCCTCTCTGACGACCGAGGTTACGGCCCACCACCAGTCGTTGACGTCGTGTTCGGCCCACCCGGGCCTTGGGTGGTACGTCGGGTACTCCCTCCCTGCCCACGCAACAACCTTACCTGTCTCCTCGTCAAAAACCGCGGCCTTAGCTGTTGTAGTTCCGAGGTCTATGCCTAGTAACATGCCACTACACCAGGTCCGGTGCAAGGAACACCCTCATATACTTCACTGTAGAGATCATTTAGCCCATTTAGCGCTATAGTGGCTATAAACAAGGCTCCAAAGCCTTATAAGATCGTGGAAAACTGTATGATTGAGAAGAGAACGGGGGTTACGACATGGTAAGGGTGAGGCTCGTAAACCTCTGCAAGTACTTCGGAAAAGTAAAGGCTGTGGATAACTTAAACCTCGACATCCGTGACGGCGAGTTCGTCGCGCTCCTGGGCCCCAGCGGCTGCGGTAAGACCACAACTCTGCTTATGATCGCTGGCATTTACAAACCCACTAAGGGCTACATCTACTTCGACGACAGGATAGTCAACGACCTGCCGCCTAAGGACAGAAACGTCGGCATGGTGTTCCAGAG
>CAZPLI010000078.1:0-7192 GCA_964587325.1 uncultured Thermofilaceae archaeon
GCGGCCCAAGACCTCCAGGAAGTTGCCGGAGATAGACGTGCTAGCGAGTCTCTCCTTAATCTCGCCGCTCTCTACTCGGTACACTTCCTGGACCCCGAACGTGAACGAGCCCCTTACGGGGTCTACCTGCCCTCCCTTAGCACCCCTAAGCAGTAGCCCGCTGCCCAGCTCCTCTAGTAGCTCCTCGTTGCTCATAGCCTCGCCCGGCTCGCTAGCAACTATGAACGTGTTCCTCATCCGGACTATTGGGGGCACCTTAAAGTCCTCAGCCCTCGCGTTGCCTGTTGGCTTGAGGCCAAAGAACTTCGCAGTAGCTCTGTCTGTCATGTAGCTGACTAGCACACCTCTTCTGATTATGAAGGTCCTCTCTGTGGGAACTCCCTCGTCGTCGTAGGGTATCCACCCAAACCCTTTCACACCGTTAACCTCGAACCTACCGTCATCCACGAGATCGACGAGCGGGCTGGCTATGCGCTTCCCAAGTTGCCCCTTGAGCAGAGACCTTGTTTTCGCAGTATCGCCTTCCGACGCATGACCCACTGCCTCGTGGGCAAAAAGGTGATTCATCTCACCGTCAAGAAGCACTCTATAGGAGCCCGGCTTAACTGCCTTAGCCTTTAAACCTCCCAACGCGCGGTCTATACAGACCTTGGCAATTTCGTCTAGTTTCTCCTCTCGAAGTACTTCTAGGCCTCCTATTCCGCCCAGCCTAGCGCGGCCCTCACTTATCCTACCGGCCTCGGAGACCGTGGCCCTGTGGTACAAGTAGACATAAGGCATTACCATGTGGACTCTGGTACCCTCACTGGTTAGGACCCACTTCTCTACAGTCTCTTCAACGTAGGAAGTCTCTACAGTCTTAACGCCTGATGTTAGTACCCTCTCGTTCTCCTCTATTAGCAGCTTCACTTTGTCCTCGGTGCTCATGCTGTCAAAGGGCTTTGCTGGGCTGATAGCAACGTCGTCCCTAGCTGGCTCGACGGGTGCTAGGCTTACTTTCTCAATCCAGGGCTTAGGGACTATCCCAAAGGTGGGCGGCTCTTTCCTTGCTATAGCACTGGCGGAGAAAGAGGCGAAGTAGAGCGAGCCCCTGTAAAGCACGCGCACGCCCACTCCGCTCACTATTCCGCTACCTAGCCTCTTTACCCTACCATCAACTATCCTCACTGATAAGCGGGTCCTGCTCTCAGCTCTACACTCGACGTACTCAGCTCCTTGCTTAAGCCATGTCTCTATCGTTTTCTTGCAGAACTTTAGGAGGCTCATCGTTACGACCGCAACGTTCACAGTCAAATTCGTTTCTCAGCCTGTTCCCGTTTCTGGGTGATCATAGCAATGTAGTAAAGCAGAGGCATGGACAGTAGTGCAGCGACCCGCCCCTGCTCCGTCAGTCTATAAGTGGTTCTCAGAGGCGGTCCCTCGTAGACTATCCTCTCGACATAGCCGAGGTCCACGAGAGCCTTGAGCTTAGAGGACAAGCTGCGCGAGCTAGCACCGGTCAGTTTCTTAAGGTCGTTAAAGCCTAAGGGCCCCTTAAAGAGCAGCGAGTAGAGGATCTCTAGCACCCATCTCTGCGACAGTAAGGCAAAGCTGGGCTTAAGTCTCTCTAGCACCTCTCTAACCTCGTCGAAGCCGACCTCGCCGCGCTCCATGACCTCGTTCAGCGTGGTCTCTATGCCCTTAACAGTGTGGGCAATCTTCTCCTCTATTCTAGCTGCAACTTCCTCGCTGAGAGGAAGTGGGGCTACACCCGGTTCCATGCTTTCAACCACCCGGTTTATTAATGCGACCTGGTTCTTATTTTAAATCGGTGCTTAAGATGCGTTATGACGTAGTAGTGGCCGGCGCCGGTGTCGCTGGCCTATTTGCTGCTTACAGACTCGCTAAGACGGGCTTCTCTGTCGCGGTCCTTGACATGAAGAGCGAGGACAAAGTAGGCGAGAAGGTCTGTGGCGACGCTATAGGCGAGCACCACTTCCTCGAAGTAGGGCTTGAGCCCCCGAGAGTAGGCGTAGACGCCATATACGAGTTTCAGGGCGTGAGGGTATACTCTCCCAGCAGGAAAGCCTACGTCACTGTGCACGGTAAGGGGTACGCGCTCGATAGGAAGGCATTTGGCCAGAGACTCCTCAGGCTGGCAGTCAACGCTGGCGCGGAGTTCCTAGGATCACGCCACGTAGTTAAGCCTATCATTGATGGGTCTTGGGTCAGAGGCGTAGTGACCCGAGGGCCTAGCGGGGTCGAGGAGTACGAGGGCAAGGCTGTCATAGACGCTACGGGAGCGATGGCTGTTGTCAGGACTAGGTGCCCTAGCGAGTGGTGGGTCTCCGAGAAGCCTCCGCTAGAGGACTTCAACGCGACCTACAGAGTGGTGGCGAGGGTCGAGGAGCCCCAAGACCCGCGCTACGCCCTAATCTTCCTAAACCCAGAGATCGCGCCTGGCGGCTACTGGTGGTGGTTCCCCAAAGGCGAGCACGTAGTCAACGTCGGGCTTGGAGTCAGGCCGGGACCCGGTGCTCCCAACCCTAAGGCTAACTTCGAGAAGTACATAGTGCCCGAGCTAGAGCTAGCCAAGGCCACAGTCCTGCACGAGGGCGGCGGCATGGTGCCTACGCGGAGGATAATATCTTGCATGGTCTGGAACGGCCTGTTAGCTGTGGGAGACGCGGCCTGCACAGCTAACCCCATACACGGGGGAGGCATAGGCTCGGCCCTAGTGAGTAGCTACCACGCCACGGAGGTCCTTTCTAGGGCTCTCGAGAGAGGCGAGCCCTCAATAGAGGCTCTCTGGCCTTACCACCACGCGTACCTGAGCGCCTACGGTATTAAGCAGGCCGGGCTCGACGTCCTCAGGATATTCCTACAGAGCCTGACCACCGAGGACCTAGACTTCGTGCTCGAGAAGGGCATAGTCACCGACGAGGACCTCAGTATAATGGGGTATGAGGGAGACATCTCCTCCATGCTCATCAGACGCTTGCTCAGCGGAGTCAAGCTACTGGCGAGGCCCAGTCTCCTCAAGGAGATATTGGCTGTGAAGAGCTACATGGACAAGGCCAAGAAGCTGTACCAGGAGTTTCCGAGAAAGCCCGACGAGTTCCTGCAGTGGAGGGAGAGACAGGAGCGGCTCTTTGCGGAGCTTAAGCGGAGATTCTGGGGGCGAGGTTAAGGCGCGCTAAGTCTTATAGGTACATCAGCTCTTTTATTAAAGCCATGAGAGAGCCACGCGAGAGCGTGGAGGAGGCTAAGCGAAGGCTACGCAGAGAGGTTTGGAAAAAGCTGGAGGAGTACGGCCTAGCTACCTACCCCCGCCCCTGCTTTGGCTCTATACCTAACTTCCGAGGAAACATGACAGCGTCATGGAAGCTTGTGAAACTCGAGGCCTTTAGAACAGCAGAGGCAGTGTTCGTGACTCATGACCCCTCCCATAGGTTTGTGAGAGAGCTTGTGCTCTCGCGCGGAAAGGCCCTCCTCTCCACGACGCCTGGTCTCAGGAGAGGGTTTGTCCTGATAAGGCCCGAGGATGTGCCTGGTAGAAGGTATGCAGCCGCATCGACGCCCCGGGGAGCTCTGAGGTTCGGGAGAGTCATTAGTAGCGAGAGGGATCTAGAGCTACTAGAGGGCCTAAAGCTAGGCCTCGTGGTCTTGGGGAGCGTGGCAGCGGCAGAGGACGGCGGCAGGCTGGGAGACGGCGGGGGAGAGGAGGACCTAGCTTACGGAATCTTAAGGGAGCTGAAACTAGTTCGTGACAACACTCCCGTGGCGACAGTAGTCCACGACGTACAGGTTGTAGAGAAGGTCCCCATGGAGAGTCACGACGCGCCGGTCGACTACATATTCACGCCTACGAGAACCATACGAGTGGAGAGAAAATACCCGAGGCCTCCTGGTGTGATTTGGGACATAGTGACAGTTGAGATGGCGCGAGTGATACCTCTACTGACGGCTCTCTCGGGTTTTGAGATTCCTGTACGTTAGCCGTATATCTTGACTAGACCGGGGTAGGCGTACTCTAGCGCGAGAGTGCACCACGCGCAGAACCTCGAGGTTTTTGCGTCTACCTCGTATACTGTGTTATCAAACCACATTACGCACCTATTGTTTGTGCAGTGGCCCAAGCCGAAGCTGTGTCCAAGCTCGTGTAGGGATACCTTCGTGACTCGACTTTCGAAGAGCCTAGGAGAGGGAGGGCGCCCGTAAAACTCGGGCCTCAGCCTTTCTAGGAACACTATACCTCCCCATCCGGATTTAGCTATTCCAAAGACAAAGTTGAGTCCCTCTACGAAGCCGTCTCTATCAAGTAATACCAAGATCCTCTCTAGCCCGCTGACCTTGTATTTCGCTGTCAGCTCTCTAAGTATGAGCTCGGCGTTACACTGTCCTCTCCGAGGGTCAACGAACGAGCTAGGAGAGGGGCCTCGATACCATCTCACGACAGGCTCAACGTTTAGAACCTGCCCCACTCCAGCAGCTACTTTGTCTCCCAAGGATCTAAGTTCGGGCTTTTCGACCAGGATCACGAGCCTGAGAGCATCGATCATCTCCCGCACCTTCTTAGGGAGGGGAAGTACGCGCGTACTAGCACTGCAGTAACACCCCTAACTTAAAAATCTCCCTATATCCACCACTCGCACCAGCAGTTACAGGGAGTAGTCCTTGCTGAAGGCTCTACTGAGAGGGGGGAGGTGGGGCGGCTACGCAGCCCTTCTCCTAGTTATGTTAGGCAGTGTTGAAACCGCACTCTACGGGACTCATAGGGCGCTTGAGGCAGCCCCCGTAGCGTGTCTCTTAGCTATAGTGGTCAGTCTCCTAATGGAGTTAATTGAGGGTGGGACTGGAGAGGCCCCGTCAATCATCATGGCCCCCCTCCTAGCAATCGCACTCTATCCTCCAATAGCGGCCTTTCTCAGCGTCTTTATCATGGGCGTCACCGGAGGCCTAGTGTACGCAGCAGGAGCCCTCGCAGCGGCTATATCCTTATACACTTGGGCCTTAGGAACGCCACATGAGGACGAAGAAGACGAGGAAGGCGAACTGTACGAGGAGGGCGAGGAGTTCTGAAAGTGAGGGGCAGGGTCTTCACGGGGGTGGGCGAGGGAGCTAGGTACGTGTCCCTGCCTCCCTACAAGGAGGCATTCAAGAGGAAGTTGGGCTTCGACCCCTACCCAGGCACGCTAAACGTGAGAGTGTTACCCGAATACGTCCCTCTCCTCAAGAAGCTCAAGTCCTCGGGCCACTTCATTCCCCGGTTTATCGTAGACGGCATCGAGTACGGCTGGGTGAGATGTGTCCCTGCTAGGGTAGGCGACTACCCTGCTGCAGTGTTAGTCATAGAGAAGACAGTGCATGGCCCAGACGTTCTCGAAATAATAGCCCCCGTGAGGCTCAGAGACGCTCTAGGCCTAAAGGACGGAGACGAAATAGAGATTGAGATAGAGATCGAGTGCGATGCTTAACACGTGTTAAGCGGGGTCGCAAGAGTATACACAGTGATAGACTATAAGACAGTACGTCGCGCGCGACTGGGTACACTAGGATACTATGTTCACGCGTGCTTATCATGATATTGAGAGAGTTAAGGTTTATAAGGCGGGCATATTCTATGTTTCATAGGATCTCTGAGGATGTTCCGGCCGGGGGAGCCATTTTGGAAGGCTTAAGCACCAGCTCGATTTCGTTTGTGTTGCTACTAGTGTTAGTGGGCTCTGTTCTCGTCTGTTCTGTGCCTGGTGGGAGGGCAGCACCGGCGTGGGCCGTCGTTGTAAGCTCCAGAGGGTATGTTCTGGGTGGTTTTCTGGATGCTGCAGACCTTTATATGTGCGGTTACCTCTACGACCTCTCTAATGGGAAGTACGTGCCTAGGCCCTTTATCGCTAGGTACAACGTAATGAGCGGGAAACTCGAGTGGTTTAAGGTCATTGGAGATGCCAAAGGTTGGGCATATGACGTACTCGTAAGGGATGGCAGGGTGCTTGTCTCAGGCTTTTTAGCACCGAGTGAAGGATTCGTCCTGTGCTTAAATTCGGACGGAGATTTCCTTTGGGGCTACGTAACTCAAAGTCCTCTGTACGGGCTTCTCAGTCTCGAAAGCTGCGTACTGGCTTACGGTAGAGGACAATTAATTCTGCTCAACTGGAGTGGAGAAGTTATCAAGGCATCGCTTATTGAGGTTAGAAATGCTGCTGGGAAGTGGGTTCCCGCAGATGTTTGGTCGGCTCAGTACATTAGCGGGAGGATATACGCCGTAGGCTACCAGCGTAACCTTCTTTCTGCAGAGAAGAAGTTTGGGCGAGGCTTTGATGGACACCTTATTTGCTTAGGCAGAGACCTAGAAGTCGTATGGGCTGTGGGCTTTGGCAGTAAGGAATTCAACGACTACTTCCGGTACGTATACTCCGGCAATGACCGCCTGTACGTGTGCGGCTTCAATCAAGTTTATAGCGGAGACAAAGTGGTTGATGAGAACATCGTTCTAGTGGAGTTCGATCTCGATGGTACCCCTAGGTGGGCTAAGCTAATCGACTGTGGGGGATACGATCACGCTTCAGCGGTCCGTGTCATTGGCGGAGACGTCTACATCGCGGGTAGTACTGACGGTCGCGGTGCGGGATCAAATGACTTCGCTATTGTGAGAATCCATGAGGATAAGGGAGGGGCTGAGCTCTGGACCATAGGAGGGAGCATGGGGGATTTCTGCTGGGGGGCTTTTTTAGCAAAGGACGGCGTGCTGGTTTACGGCAAGACGGCTACGTGGACGCTAGAGGGTAAAGGAGAATATCCAATAGCGATATACTGGCCCTTAGGCGGTGTGGGCGAAATCGCGTGGGAAAACGTCGACTGGGAGACTGTTAAGGTGAAGGCATACACCGATTCCGCAGTGCTCTCCTACAAACTCGTTGTTTCCAGGCTACTAGCTCGCTGCCGTAGCCCTAGTTACTATAAACACGTATTCAACATTGTGGACCGGGAGCCTGCTTTAGTGCTTGCTCGAGGCGAGATGGCTGCTGCCTTAAAGACTACTAGAGGAGAAGCCACGCCGAGTCCTACTTCGCTCTTTTCGCCTCTAACGATAACCATGGAGCTAGCTGTAGCCGCCTTAGCGCTGGTAATCATCGCCGCGGCGATCTTCGCCACCAAGCGTATACGCGGGGCAGACAGGCTCCTGAGACATCCCTTACGCGCGACACAACAA
>CAZPLI010000079.1:0-7057 GCA_964587325.1 uncultured Thermofilaceae archaeon
GAGCAAGGCCATGGTACTACTACCAGTACAGCCTCAAGGAACTGGAGGAGTGGGTGCCCCGAGTAAAGGAGATGGCTGAGAAAGCCAGCGTTGTGTACGGGTACTTTAACAACCACTTTCGCGGTTACGCCCCTCGCAACGCCCTCCAGATGCTGAAGCTTCTGGGCATAGCTAAGCCCAGCCAGCTCAGGGCTCTCGAGAGAGTAGAGGCATACTTCAGGCGCGGGGCGCTGGAGAAAGCTAAGGCCGCTGCAGTGAGAGCGATAGCCCTAGGAGACCTCGAGCAAGCATTGGCTGCGCTCACTACTCCTTCGAGACTCAAGAGGGGCTTAGAGATCTCGGAGCAAGAGGTCAAAATAGAGGAACTAGGGCCCTCCGTCGTGAAGGCCCGTGTTAAGGACTACAGGGTACTGATAGAGCTGGACTCCAGGACTATAGCCCACGACTGCGCAGACTGGGAGAAGCTTAGAGGCGAGAAGAAACTTTGCAAGCACTTGGTGCGCTTAATCTCGCTTCTACCGCAGGAACTCAAGAAAAGAGTGCTCGAGGACTTAGCGACTAACTTAGAGTCCTGGAAGTTCGAGTCACTCTGAGCTTGCTATTGCCTCCTTGCCCTTGTCCGTAATGATGTACTTGCCGCGCTCAGGTCTCTCAACGTAGCCGGCGTTAAGCAGGCCCCTCATCTTGCCAGTGACTCTCCTGACATTGATACCGGTCTTCTCTGCTATCTCCTTGCAAGTCGCAGGGCCCTCAAACTCTGCGAGAGCCTTGAGAATCGCCATAGCAGTCTCGTCTAGTATCCTTCGGGGCCTGCACGCCATGCCCATCACCATGTTAAAACCAATTACGGTATTTATAAACCAAGCGTACACAAAAACCTGGTAAACCTAACGGCAACAAGTCTTCTTTGGTGAGAATATGACCGCAAAGAGGTAGGCGAGAGACGCTATTATGCCTATTACCGCACTAGTGGGGACATCTAAGAGCAATGAGAGCAAGAAGCCTAGCAAGACCGAGAGCAGCGCTATAGCGACGCTAAAAGCTATGGCCTTCTCAAAGCTGTGAGCGACTTCTAGTGCTGCAGCCGCCGGCGCCACAAGGAATACAGTGGCTAGTATGGAGCCAACGATTCTCAGCTCCACGACCACGACAAGGGCCACTAGTACTACGTGAAGGTAGCTAAGGAGAGCTACGTTGACTCCGTAGGCTTCTGCCTCCTCCTCGTCGAACGTTATCATTTTGAACAGGTCATAGAACAGCGCGACTAAAACCGTCACTGTGACAGTCACTGAGGATAGCAGGAGTAGCTCGTCCTCTGATACTCCTAACACATCGCCTAGCAGGTACGTGAAAGCCACGGTCGTGTACTCGCGAGAGAGCGAGAGGGCTAGCGCAGCGAGAGCTGCCGAGGCTCCGAAGGACACGCCTAGGGCCACGTCCATGCTCCGGCCCCTCCTACCACTGTAGGCTACGAGCAAAGCATATGCTACGCTGAGCATGAGGGCTCCCAGCAAGGGCTCTAAGCCTAAGACGTAGCCGATTAGTGCGCCCGCTAAGCTGGTGTGAGCGATCGCCGCCCCTGCAGTCGAGAGTTTGCGCTGTACTGTGAAGACCCCGATAGCTGCAGAGGACACTGCAGTAAGGCTAGCCGCTATGAGCGCTCTGACGATAGTGGGGTGTAAGTCAAGCATGGCTGTCACCCGTTATCACGAAGCAAGCACCTCCCACTGTGATTATCTCGACGTCTCTTCCGTAGGTTTCCCTTAGGGCGGAGGGAGTCAAAGCCTCCGTTGGTCTCCCGAAGCCTAAGACTCTCTTGTTGAGCAGTAACACGTAGTCGGTGACTCTCATGAGGGGGTTAACGTCGTGAGTCACCAGTAGAACGCCTATGCCGTTGTCGACGAGCTCCCTTAAGACCTCGATGATTATTCTCTGAGAAGAACTGTCGACTCCTGAGAAGGGCTCGTCAAGCAGGAGGAGCTTGGGGTCTGCGGCTAGAGCCCTCGCTATGAGCACTCGCTGTTGCTGGCCGCCTGAAAGGTGGCTGAAAGGCTCGTCCCACATGTCCTCCATGCCCACGGCCCTCAGGGCCTCCCTAGCCTTCTCGACGTCATGCCGGTTAGGCGCTCTACCCACGGGCTTGCGCGATATTATGCCCATGAGCACTACATCTCTTACAAGAACTGGTGCGTCTTGCGATATGCGTTCTCTCTGTGGGACGTAGCCCACCATGTGCCTGACCCTATCGACTTCCTTAGTAACGTCGAGGCCTAGGACTACTACTCTCCCCTTGAGAGGCTTCACTAAGCCGAGTGCGACTCTGAGAAGTGTGGTTTTGCCGGCCCCGTTAGGACCAAGCACTGTGACAAACGCCGGCTCGTCCACGCGGAACGTGATATCAACTATTGCTGGCTTCCCGTCATAACCAGCAGTCACGTGGTCGAAGTGCACCATGGGTCTCAAGGTAGCCTCCCCCTCCTGATGAGATATGCCTCGAAGATAGCAAGCGCGGACAGTAGGGCAAAAGCCGTCCAAACGACTGCAGGGTTCATCCCGCGAGCCGCACTAGCAGGAGAGCCTGCCGCGAGCGAGGACACCAGCAGTGCGACGTCATACTTTATGAACTCTGTATAGGTGTCAGAAGGATCTAATGGCACCCCATAAAGGTACACTACCGGGATTCCAACGTCCCTGGCGACCGTCTCGCCTAGCCTACCTTCGTCTGCTAGTCTCTGCGTGATTAGTACTACTACCGCTTGGGCACCCTGTTTCCTCACGATGTCCTCGAACGCTGCAAGCTCTCCTGGCGAGGCTGTGGCACCTTCTGTTTCAAGAAGTACAGCAACTACCCTTAGGCCTAGCCATTCGGCGAGAGGCTCGAAGTGCCTACCTACAAGGGCTATCTTGGCTCCTTCGACTCCATAGGTAACGACGAGCTTACTTGCCCATCGCTGTAGGGCCTCTACTTTGGACTCGAACGTCCTCAGCCGGGACTCATAGTAGTCAGCATGAGATGGGTCTAGACTTGCATAAACCTGGTAGAGAACCTGCGCTATCTTAATCGCGTTAGGTGGGTAGAGCCATAAGTAGTGTGGGTTGCCGTCGCGCACATAGACCCCGGCAGCTATCCAGTCATCCCATCCCAGCCTCACCCTACCGGCATTCTCAGGTATCATTCCGAGGAAGCCCTCACGCCCCACGCTCACGAAGACGTCGCAAGTCTCTATTAGGCTCAAATCATCTGGCGTGAGAGCGTACTGATGAGGATCGCTACCAGGAGGCACTAGGTAATGCACCTCGACGTACTGTCCTCCCACTTCCTTAGCTATGGCCGCAAGCGGGGGGATAGTAGCAACCACCACGAGCTTTCTCTGAGGAGAACTCAACGTAGTATGAGGAATAACTAGTACCGAGATTGTTAACACGACTAGCAAAACTCGCCGAATATCTATCGACATTCACGCATCTCCCCCAGTATCTCCCGCCTATGCCTCCGTCATTATTGCCCTATATTAATATTTGAGAAGCTAGTTAAGGAGCCTCCGCAGCTAGAGCCTCTATTGCTCGTCTAAGACGCTCTATCCTCTCTTTACTACGTACAAGAAGCATATTAGCAGCCCTGACTAGGAGCGGCAAAGCTTCCTCTCTCACAACCCACACGCCCGAGAGCCTTAAGGGCGTCTCTATTCGCTCAGTGCCCATGATTTCAACGGGGTACCTGTTTTTACGCGCACCCTGTAAGCCTGCCCTCTTGAACCCCGATGCTCTAGCCAGCTTCACTAAGCGGATCGCGGCTGCTGGGGTTCTGCATATTACATGGAGTATTGGCGGCTGCATAGAGAACCATAGGTTAGGGTAGTCAACATGGCGCACAACAGTGACTACTTCCTCGGGCTCTACGGGCCTGTGCCACTTGGCTAGGGTCACCATGTTCCACTTGTCACCTGGAAACTCCGCCGCTACGACCTGTATCCTGCCACTACAGCTACTCGTGGTATAGTAGTCGTCAAGCGCGTTGATCGCGCGTAGCAGCGGGACTATATCCTCATCCACCCTGCCTTGTCTTCTCTCTCGCTCCAGCCTCCTAAGAAACGCTCTCTTTCTGCTAGTCCAGGGGTCCTCTGCCATTACCCGTCACCCTATGCAGTCGATAACCTTGCTGGCCAACTCTGACAGCTCGCGGACGTAGGGTACGGGTAGTGGCTCCCGCGAGATCACAACTGCCTGCGCTCCGGCGCGTACAGCGGCTACGTAGTCCTCGTCCACTTTATCGCCTACATGTAGTATCTGCGAAGGCTCTAGGCGTAGAAGCTCTGCAACCCTAACAAACACTTGAGGGGAAGGCTTGAATGCACCCACTACTTCGGGTGTGAATATGGCGTGAAAATAGCCTAAGAGCCCCAGTCTGCCTAGCACAGCCCTCACTTCTCTGAGTAGGTTGTTGGAGACAATAACCAGCGTTAAGCCAGCGCGTGAAAGCACCTCGAGAGCTCTGCGAGCTCCTGGTGCCTCAGAGTAGTTCTCTGGGGAAAACCAGTAGTCAAGGAGCTCTTTTTCCCAGCCCTCGCTATACGCCCCCAGCCGCAGCAATATTTCGCGGTTTAGCGCAAGGTAGTACTCCTCAGGATCACTGAATCCCTCCCTAGGCACATCGACACTCAAAATCGCACGCTCGATGGAGTCGGCATTCGGGCGAATACCCTTGCTCTCGAGGAACCTGGCTATAGTTTCTGCAGGTCCTAAATGATGCACAAGGGTGCCGTCTACGTCGAATGAGACAGCCTTAACGGGCGCCTTACAGATCAATACCTCATCCCCGCGGCCACTCCGGAGCTGTCTCGCGTATATACCTACAGAGACTACAGATCGGCTTCTCGGGAGATTTGCCCTCGATAAGTTCTTTTGCAGTCTTGTCTAGCATGTCTTTCAGTCCGGGTATTTTGAGCAGCGCCGAGGCGTAAAGTCCTCGCTCACGATTTACATACCTGCTTATTGTAGACTGGCTGACACCTAGAATACGCGCTATCCTGAGCTGGCTGAGGCCGTACTCTCTGTAGAGATGGTTCGCTAACACGCTTCTAATCGACGGTAGCATGTACCTTACAACAGCCTCGCAGGGCGCCCTCATGGCCCTGTGACCGTGACTGATATGCCTTGGGCATATTAATCCGTTCTCACTCCTCTTTCTGTGCAAGCACGATTCTAGCGTCAGCGATCACGACGCGATCTGGGAGAGCAAACGTCGGGTTGAGGTCTAGTTCAGAGACCTTGCCGTGGAGTTCGTATACGAGCTGTGACGTCTTGGAGAGAACCAAGGCTAAAGCCTTTAGGTCTGCCGGAGGGCGCCCTCTATAGCCTTTCAGAATCTTAGAGCCCTTAAGCCTGAGTATCGCTTCGAGGGCCTCTTCCTCAGCCAGGGGGGCCAGCTCAAACACCACGTCCTTGTACACCTCAGCGTACACCCCGCCCATACCAACCATGACTATGGGCCCGAACTGGGGGTCTATGAGACCGCCTATTATGACCTCATAGCCTCCCTTCACCATCTCCTGTACTACTATGCCTTCTAGTCTCGCCCCAGGGGCTCTCTCGCGCACTGAGCTGACTATCTTCCTAAACGCCGCTCTCACCTCAGAGGGGTCCTCCAAGCCAAGGATCACTCCTCCAACGTCCGTTTTGTGCGATACATCGGGAGAGCTCACCTTGAGCACGACTGGATAGCCTAGCTTCTCGGCTAGCTCGACTGCATCGTCCTCAGTCTTGGCGAGACCGTACCTGGCAACTGGCAGGCCGTATGCTTCGACTAAGCGGAGAGACTCGTAGAGCGATAAAAGGCCCCCGCCTTCGGAGAAAGCTGACTCTAAAACGTCCTCAACTCTCAACCACGCCACCGTGTTCGTTCCGCCTATACACTGTTAAGCTTACCTCTAGCTAGCTTGGGAGAGGAGCTAGCCGTTGGGGTTCGGCGACCTACTTGGCATAGTACGTGGCTACTTTCTTTACAGCTCTCGCCACGTCAAGAGCGTCCTCATCCGTCATGCCGGACAGTGTGGGTAGCGTGATCACCCTCTTCGCGGCATACTCGGCTTTGGGGAGCGAGCCTGGCTTATACTCGACCTCACGCCCATAGAAGGGGCAGGACCAGGGACACCCGTGCTTGTATGCAGACTTGTTCCTGAAGAGGCCGGTTAGGTGGAGAGGCTTCGGGTAGGCCACGAGGACTAACACGTTCTCAGCTCTCAGGGCACGGACGAAGTAGTCCCTGTCTACCTTGAGCCTCTCGAGCCTCAGTAGTACCTGGTATATGTGCCACGTGTGCTTAACGTGAGGACGGGGCTTCGGGAGCACTAGTAGCTCTCCGTCTAGGTCTCCTAGTTCCTCGGTATATATTCTCGCGATCTCGGCCCTTCTCCTGTTGAGCTCGCTTATTCTCTCTAGCTGCCCTATACCCAGCGCCGCCTGGAGCTCAGTCATTCTGTAGTTGTAGCCTAGGAAAGCGTACTCGTACTTCTCGACTTGGCCGTGGTTTATTAGAAGCTTCACCCTCTCCGCTAAGTCGTTCCTGTTAGTTACTACCATGCCGCCCTCCCCTGTAGTCATGTTCTTTGTCTGGTAGAAGCTGAAGGTACCTAGGTCGCCTAGCCCGCCAACTTTGACTCCTCTGTACTCGCTGCCTATAGCCTGCGCGCAGTCTTCTATGACTGCTAGTCCGTGCTCCTTAGCTATCTTAAGTATGGGATCCATCTCGGCTGGATGTCCCGCCAAGTGGACGACTATTATAGCCTTAGTCCTCTCCGTGATCTTTCTCTCGACGTCGCTAGGGTCTATGTTTAGAGTGTCCAGCTCTATGTCTGCGAAGACTGGTATAGCGTTCTGATGGAGTATCGTTGACGCTGTGGACACGAAGGTGAAGGGTGTAGTTATTACCTCGTCGCCGGGACCTACCCCTAAGGCCGCAAGTGAAGCATGCAGCGCCACCGTCCCATTAAAGACCGCCACCGCGTGCTTCACACCGAGGAACTCCGCAAACCTACGCTCGAACTCGCTAGTCATAGGG
>CAZPLI010000080.1:0-4625 GCA_964587325.1 uncultured Thermofilaceae archaeon
TGCCAGGGCCTAGCGCTGGGATCCTCTACCAAGCAAGTAGCTAGTATCCACGCATAAGGGCCGGCGGGAGTTAGCGGGTCACCACTTGTTAGCCAGGATAGCAGCGCAGCTATCGAGTATGCGTCGCAAGTCGGCGTTGCCTCACCCATAGCAGCCTCAGGGCAGCTATAGCCTGGTGTCTCAGCTTTCGGCCCTCTACCGCCAATAGGCGCGGAGACGCTAAAGTCTATGAGTACTGACCTGCGGGGCGAGAACAGAAGGTTGCCGGGCTTAATGTCCCTATGGGCTATCCCGACCCTGTTTGCGTAGGCTATCGCGTCTGCAGCATCAAGGACCATGTCCAAGGCGGAGGCGGGATCGATGGGAGGCCGCACGAGCCTGCTAAGGGGTGTCCCCTCGAAGTACTCTAGTGCCACGTAAGGGGCACCCTCGTACCGCCCCCAGTCGACGAGTCTGATAATATAGGGGTGGGAGAGGCGCGAAAGGGCCCACGCCTCGTTCTCTAGGAGGCGAGACGCGTTAAAGGAGACGTCCTTGCGTGGTAGCTTGATGACCACCCTTATCTTTAGCCTTCGGTCATAGGCCTCGTAGATCTCTGCTATTCCTCCCCTAGCAATTAGGTCTTTGAGCTCAAACCTGCCAGCGATGACTCTGGCCATGGTCCCTTACTCTCCCTCGCCGTACACCCTAGTGCTCTCCTCTTCCTCCTCGTAAACTTTAGTCTCTTCCTCTACCTCCATCTCCACCGGTACAGTCTCAGCGGGCCTCTGCCGCCTAAACCTGAAGTAGGCGTAAGCTGCTATGGCGCCTCCGCAGACTGCTGCCACCGTCCCCGCAGGCGTATAGTCGGCGCACCTGACCACGACTATGACGAGAGGCCTATCAGCGGTTATCGCTTCGTCTAGCTTGTAGACACGATTACCCACTTTGAGGGCACAAGCCACCATGTTAGCGGGGAATCCATAGACGACCTTAGGCTTTACCTTCACGCGTATCTCTGTTCCCTTATCGACCCAACCGCTCGCTGCTCCCAAGGGCTCGATTACACTTTCTCCAGCCTCGTCCCTGACCGCTACTCTTACTACTTCAACCCACTTAGCTCTGAGCTCTCTAGGCCTGTCTACTCTCAGTACTGCGCGAGCACTTACTGTCACTATAATCCCGCCCTCGTACCAGCCGACAAACCTGTAGCCTATATTCCCCCTCTGGACGAAGGTGCTCTTCACGTAGACTATGGCCGTCGAGCCAGCGTCGTACCAGCCAGAACCTACGGCCTCTGAGTAGGGCGTGTAAACGTATACGTAGTACTGTGTCTTCCACTTAGCCCTTAGAGTCTTAGGACCGTCTACCGTGAACCTGACTTCGGGGCTTGTGCTAGTGACATCGCCTGTCCAGCCGAGGAATACCTTCCTTTCTCCCCGCCCCACACTTATTACGCAGCTCCCAGGAACATGCTCGCAGCCCTTAATGCCCACCTTAGCTGTAGAGCCTGCGACGTACCAGCCCTCGCCGTAAACTTTGCCGTAGTCGCTGTAGGCCACTACGAGGTACTCCGTTATCTCTCGGTACACGACCTCTACCTCCAGCGGGCTTTTAGCGACTAGTACCCTTTTGGGCTTCGTTACCCCGTCGCTCCACCGGACGAACGAATATGATGTCCTCTGAGTAGGGGTAGAAGTGACAGGGATTGTCTCTGGGACTTCTACGTCGTGCTTCTCGCCGCTGATCCACCAGTCCTGGAACGGCAGAGCTACTTTCTTTCCGTCAATTATTGCCCAGGCTCCAGGGGCGTTAGACGTTATGGTTACCCTAAACTCGGTCCTATATTCAAACACTGCAAAGGTGGGCTCTCTGACGACGAGGGGCGGGGTCACTAACACGTACCTAGCATCGTCGCTCTCGATGTTGCGGTCTAGGGCGACAACGTCTCCCGGCAAGAGGTAAAGCTCGGCCTTTTCCCCGCCTTTGATCGTGAGGGTCGGCGTGCCGTTCACGTAGACCCACACTACTATGTGGGGCGGCAGCCCCTCTACGGCTATAGTCACTGGGACTCTGAAGTATGCTCTGTAAGCTTTAGGCGCTTCACTGGGGCTCGAACTCAGCCACATGACATAGTTGTCGTCTCGCTCGCTCGGCTCGGGCTCGGCGTGGAAGATTGCTCTATCGGCTCTGATTGTGACGTTGTTTAGGCAGGAGTCGGGGAGCAGAGGGTCTAGTACTCCTACGCTGTCACTGTAGTCGTCATACAGCCCACTGGCCTCCAACGGGAACTCTATCATCACGAAGACAGCCTCTGTAGAGTTATCGGCTCCCTCGGCCACAACAGAGTAGGCCCCTTCGGGGAGCCTCAGTGCCTCGACCACTATGCCTTCTAGGAGCTCGTGCCAGTAGTCGGGGTCAGGGGAGTAGCAGGCAGCATAAAAGTCCGTCCAGTTGACGTCCTGGGGGTGTAGCCTTAGTACAGCGATCGCTGTGCGTCTGTGTATCTCGACTAGTAGCATGTAGTAAGGAGTGAAAGGTGGGCACGAGCTAGGCTGGCAGACGGCCACTGCTGCGGTAGCGACTAGCAGTGTCACGGCTAGGGCAGCAGCCGCTCTCATGAGGACTCCTCAGGAGAGCTAGCTCTTCCTCACTTATGAGCCTCCCGCCTAGCTGGACAGCTGCTCTACTAGCTCTTTCGCCCTAGCGAAGCTAATGTTGCCCTCGCGAATCATTATCTCGGCCACCTTATCTATCAGGTCGCCCGTGGCTCCCGCCATTACTGCAAGGTTCCTTGCGTGAAGCTTCATGTGTCCTTTCTGTATCCCCTCTGTGGCTCGAGCGCGCAGCGCTGCGAAGTTCTGAGCCAAGCCGACTGCTGCCATGACCTCAGCTAGCTCGTTCGCCGTCTTGACGCCGAGTATCTTGAGGGCCACCTTGGCTACTGGGTGCACTTTAGTGGCTCCACCTACTATGCCTACGGCGAGCGGGAGCTCTATAGAGCCTACAAGGTTACCGTCCTCGTCCTTCTCCCAGTAGCTGAGGGGCTCGTACCTCCCGTTCCTGGCCGCGTAAGCGTGGGCTCCAGCCTCTATAGCTCTATGGTCCTGGCCCGTAGCTAAGGCGACGGCTATTATTCCGTTCATAATGCCCTTATTGTGAGTCGCTGCGCGGTACGGGTCTGCGGCCGCGAAAGCCCAAGCGTCAACTATAGCGTCCACGACCTCCTCGCCTCCAATGTCCTCCTTGTAGACCTTCACCCAGGCCCTAACGAGCCTCCTGTCGGCTAGGTTGCTTATTATGCGCAGCAAGACCCTGCCACCGGTTATCTTCTCTATCAGCGGCGCTACCTTCTCGCACATCGTGTTGACGGCGTTAGCGCCCATAGCGTCCCTAACGTCGACCAGCAGGTGCACTACTAGCATGGGCCCTCTGGGCGAATCGAGAACTCTGACCTCGACGTCCTTGCAGCCGCCACCCAGCTTAACGAGTATTGGGTCCTGCTTATTAGCTAGGTCGATTATCTCGTCTTTATGCTCGAGCACTAGCATCTTCTTGTACCACGGGTCCTTGACTCCTAGAACCTGGATCTGGCCTATCATGACTGGAGCGGTGGCCTTAGCCTTGATACCGCCGTCTCTCCTCATTACCCGCGCGGCATTGCTGGCAGCGGCTACGACGCTGGACTCCTCTATGACCATGGGCACGATGTAGTCTTTGCCGTTGATCAGGAAGTTTACAGCTACGGCAAACGGGTAGGCCATAGTCCCAATGACATTCTCAATCATAATGTCCGCAGTCTTGAAGTCTAGATTGCCCTCTTTCCTCAGGAGTGCGACTTCCTCGTCAGTTAGGCCCGCAAACTCGGCAACAATCTTTAGTCTCTCCTCGAGGGGCAGCTTGTAGAAGCCAGGTAGCCTGCTAGTCTTTTTAGTCATGTTGCCACCGACGCCCACCACCTCGACGCACGTATAATAGCGTTACGTCACCCTTAGAATTCGACTAGCGCGACTCCCATAAACAAGCTCTTAAGATATTGAGGCAAGAGTCTCCGCTAAGGTATGCTACCGGGCGGCATAAAGCCAGCGCTTTTTCTTCCTTGCAAGGTTAACGTAGGAATCGACAACGGATGACAGTATGGCGCGTAGTCCGTGCGGGTTCTTTCTAATGGCTTCCCTGAGTGCCTCCTCCAGCTCTGGGCACGTGAGTCCGCCCTGAGGGGCTAACATTTTTGACAGAGTCCTTTCGGCCATTTCCACAAGCGGATGTGCGTACTTCTCGGCTCTAAGCCTCTCAGCTTCCTCAAACTCTCCTCTCTCGGCTAGTAGTTCCATCAGTATCTCGCCAAGTAATCTCCAGACCACTAAATTGCTCATCAAGTATGGAAAGCCGATAGTCTATTAAACGTTAGCCGCAAGAGGGCAGTCCAGCGCTCACGTTTTATAGGTCTAGCAGTTCTCCCAACTCGGTGCTTGGAATGAAGCAGGTATCGCTACTAGCTCTGCTCTTTGTAGTCACAGCAGCCCTAGTTCTAGCTCAGCCGCAGATGGTCAGACTACCAAATGGCGCCTACCTAACTATGTGGCTTGAGAACCATAAGGGCGAGCGGACGTCAGAGTTCTATGCGGGAGACACTGTAGTCGTAG
>CAZPLI010000080.1:4635-6996 GCA_964587325.1 uncultured Thermofilaceae archaeon
GTAGTGTTCAGTGCCTCTGTGCCGTTTAACGTAGAGGTCGACGCTTGGCTGATATACCCTCAGGGAGCGCTTCCCCCGAGGAAGCTGGCCGAGAGGCTTCCCGTGTCAAGCGCTGGGGGGAACGTGAGGCCTTCAGAGTTGATGTTTAGGCTATCGGAGACCGACCCTAAAGGCCTGTACGCCGTCCGAATAAGAGTCTACGATCCTGCCACTAACCAGCCGCTGGGAGGCGATGTAGACCTGACGTTCATTTACCACGGGCGAGCAGAAGCGGGCCTGCTATCGATAGACCCGTACCTCGTAGCGGCTGCGATACTAGCTGTGGTCATAGTGGCTGCACTGGCAGTGGTGGTGCTGAGAAGACCTAAGCCTGCTCCGGCTCCTCCTGCACCTGCTCCAGAGGTTGAGGGCGAGACAGTAGTAGCCGAGAAGGGGACGATCCCGCTAATCGCTCTTGCAAAACTAGAGGCTCCCGGTGGACGCGAGCTAGTGATAACAGACGTTGAGAGAGTGTTCGGCCGCGCAGATTTCGAGCAGTTCTTACCGTGGAACGCTGCTCAGACTATAAGCAGGAGACACTTCAGGATATTCTACAGAGCTGGGCGCTGGTACATAGAGGACGTGGGGAGCACTAACGGCACGCTGCTAAACGGGCAGGAGATCAAAGGCAAGGGGCCTTTCCCACTGAGTGACGGCGACGTCATAAGCCCTGCGGGCGTGATAAACCTGGTATTCAGAGAGACAGGCACCAGCGGGATGTTTAAAGAGGGGAAGCCTTAGCCAGCTGTCGACGCCTTGAAAGTCATAGTGAAGTAGGGGCCTAAATCGCGACGATAGGCGAGCGCGATTATCGTACCGTCTTTCAGCTCCACGGGTCTTGAAGGCCGCCCGCGCCCCTCCCAAATCACTTCCCATCCTCCTAGGCCTCGCGAGACTGCTGTCTTGTTTAGTGAGCCTAGGTCCCTCACGTACCACTTGTCGCCTTCCCTGAAGATCTCAGCGTGTACGCGGCTAATGAAGGCCTTGGGGTCCTTAATCAGTAATCTTGCTGTCCCTTCTTCCTCGACAAGCCTCACGGGGCCGACCTGGTTACGCGGAGCTCGGCCCACAACTACCCTGTCCACTTTTAGTGGCACCTCTATACCCGCGACTATCAGGACTGGCACGGGCCTCTCGAGAGGCAGCCTAGCCTCTCTCAGTAGAGCGATCATCTCCTCGGCGCTTGCGAACCTGTCCTCAGGCCTCGGCATCATGGCGCGCCGAATAGCTTCCGCTACATGGGGGCTTATTCCCGGGACTATCTTCTCGACGTCTAATGGCTGCGGATTAGCGGGGTAGCCTTTCAGGAAGACTATAGGGTGCTGGCCTGTAAGGAGGAAGAGCAGCGTGGCTCCGACGGACCATATGTCGCTCTGCGGAGTCGAGGACCAGCGCAGCTGTTCAGGGGCGGTGTAGCCTCCGGGCGCGCTGACAATCTCTTTTATCTGCTCGTAGAAGTACTTGGCCGTTCCGAAGTCTATTAGGTGGGGGTCCCCTCCAGGGTCCACTATTAGGTTCTTGGGCCTGATGTCTCTGTGGATTATGTTCAGAGAATGTATGTAGGCAACTGTCTCAAGGACCTTTACTCCCATTGAGACCGCTTCGTCCTCGGGGAGGGGCTTGCCCGCGTAGAGTCTCTCCATAGTGTCGCCCGGTACGTACTCGACGACGGGCACGTCTAGGTCGTCTATGGGTATCACGTCGACGAGACCCGGTATGCGGGGGTGCTCAAGTAGCATTAGCACTCTGACCTCTTGCGCTAACTTCTCTCTGTTTATCCTGTCCCTCCGGGGGTCTCCGGTGACTCGCGGTAACTTAACCACGACGTAGCGCTCGTCTTCTAGAGACTTAGCAAGCCACACTACTCCCATTCCGCCTACTGAGAGCACTTTTTCTACGACGTAGCGCCCTCTGTTGCCTTCCAACACTTCGCCAGGCCTGAGTTCACGGAACTGATCCACGTGTCGCTCCCCCAGTGAGAACGGCAACCATATGTTTGAAAGTTACGGTATAATTTGCTTACTTTCTAGACTGGTTAAGGCTTCTGTGCCCGAATAGCTGTGAAAGGACCTATACGCTTAGTGCGTACGCGCCTGAACCCGACTAAGTGGACGACTTGGTACAGTAGTTCGTCCCACTCTGGTAGTCTCTTTATTCCCATGAGTCTGAGGAACGGCTCTACAGGGTTAGGCTCCCGGTGCCTCACAGGCCATATAGCGACAAAGACGCCTCCTGGCTCTAGGGCTGCATGGGCTCGTGAGGCTAGGGAGGCTATGTCGACTAGCCACGCAGTCGGAGAGACCGCCATGAACACTCCTATTG
>CAZPLI010000081.1:0-5746 GCA_964587325.1 uncultured Thermofilaceae archaeon
GTACGACGCTGTCATAGAGGCCCTGGGCTCCGTACCTACGGGCGGTAGGACTCCTCTCTCCGACGCGCTCTACAAACTACTCGCGCTGACCAAGGCTGTCAGGGCGAAGAACCCGTGGACGCAGGTCAAGGCAGTGCTTATCACGGACGGAAAAGCCAACGTCCCGCTCGGCATAGCTAGTACTTTAAGAGAGGAGATAGAGACCCTGTCGGAGGTCTTGGCCAAGCTAGGAGTAGAGGTCGAGATCTACGACACGAGGATCCCAGACGCTATCGAGCTGTCGCGTAGCTACATAGACCTCATAGCGGCCTCCTGCGGGGGCAAAGTGCACAGGGTGGGCTAGCGTGGACCTCCAGCTTTTCACTAAGCTTGTTATAGCGACTGCGTGGACGCTTACTCTGACATTACTAGGCTTCGTGTACCCTCGCGACTTTCTCTGAAGCCGTTCCTAGCTAGGGTAGTGGCTCCTGCTCTGGTCTACGCAGCTGCGGCGATGCTTCTAGCTAAGTGCTAGCTCCTCTGCTTGAGGCTCTATAGTTAAGGCGAGTAGTTTTAAAGAGCTATCTAGATAGGTTTAAATGAGATCGTGCATAGTACACGATGCATGAAGACTATAACAATAAGCGATGAAGTGTATAGGAAGCTCGTGGCTTTAAAGAAAGGCAGGAGCTTCTCCGAGGTAATAGATGACCTGATAAAGGCTAACGTGTCACACCGCATAGAGGCGATAATACGGCTGTCGGAGGCAGGGCTGGACGAGGATCTAGAGAAGGTCGTAGAGACCATTAGGGAAGGGTTTAGGGCGAGGCTTAATGAAGCTACTACTTGATACTTCTTTCATTTTAGAATTAAAGAAAGGTAACCAGAAGGCACGCGAAGCTCTCCTACAGGAAAGGGACGGAGCATCCGATGTCGTAATGTCGGTGCTTAGCTTGTACGAGCTCTACATCGGGGCTCTATACGTGTGGCTGAAGAAGGGAAGCATGAGAGAGCTCGTCTGGCTGGAGGAGCTGCTAAAGTGGGTATCGCTATGTAGTCCAGACAGGCAAACTATCGAGATTGCATCAAAAATTCAGGCTAGGGCCATGCTGGATGGTAAGAAATTCCCCGATATGGACCTTTTAATAGCCGTCTCGGCAGGGTCTCACACGACACTACTAACAGCCGACAGAGACCACCTAGAGATGAGCAAGTATCTTAAGGAGTACGGTGTGGAGGTTCGCTACGTAGAGAAGACGAGTGCAGATAAGGCATAGTGGCTAGTCTTAGTAAGCGCGCGAGTGCGCGACCACTAGTGTTCATCGGGATTTTTTTACATATCTCTCAGTTAATCTATATTTAGAGCAAAGCCGACTATATAGGTAGTCTTAGGAGGGAGTCTGGGGTTGAGCCGCCTAAGCTTGGCCCTCGAGGACTTAGAAAGCCCAGTAGACTGCCAAGCAGACTTTCTTTCTCAAGAATCCTCTATCTGTAGCCGCGTTCGCCCTTTACGCGATGGGTAAGCTCAGACTAAACCCCTTCTCTATGCCAGAAGCCGAGACAGAGATACTAGAGAGGCTACTCATTGAGTACGGCGGTCCTGGGCTAGCGCTCTTTGAGTTAGCTCACGCAGTCGAGACCTATGTTCTCGCATCCGTCCTAGTGTCCACTGCTGTACCTCCTGCAACTCCATCGGGCTTAGCAATCCACTTAGCCTTATGCATTGCAGTAGTCGCCGTGTTCACGCTCGTCGAGTGTATCGTGGCCAGGCTAAGGCTCGACCAAGCGCTGAAATTCTATGCCGTATACTCGACGCTTCTCGGCCTCGCAGGCCTCAT
Source organism: uncultured Thermofilaceae archaeon (assembly GCA_964587325.1). Lineage (GTDB taxonomy): Archaea > Thermoproteota > Thermoprotei > Thermofilales > JAPDKD01 > CAZFWY01. The sequence goes on from CAZPLI010000081.1 coordinate 1,818, forward strand.
ATTAGCTGCCTTATGGGGTGGTATAGCATGAAAATCCTGCCGGAGGTCCTTAGGATTCTAGTCAGAGGACCTTACACTGAAAGGTACCCGAAGGTTGAGAACCCACCCGCCCCCGGCTACAGGGGCAGACCAAGGATAGACCCGGAGAAATGCACTGGATGCGGCACGTGCGCGAGAGCCCTGTCCTACAGGCGCGATAGTACTCAGCGATAGCGGTGGTGAAAGGAGAGTAGAGGTCCTATACGGCTGGTGCATACTATGCGGTAAATGCGCTGAAGTCTGTCCTTACGAAGCCGTTGGGATGTCTGAGGACTACGAACATTACTCCAGCAGCTCTAGTGTCGGAGTCTCCGAGGTCTCCCTTAAACTCAGAAGGTGTAGGCTCTGCGGAGGGCCCATAGCTCCCATCAAGCTGATAGAGGAGATAGAGGGCAAGCTCAGGGAGGAGAAGCGGAGGACGCAGTAGCTCTCTCAGACCTGTGCCCATCCTGCAGGGAGATACTCCTCGCACTAGTCGTGTCTCAAAGACTCGCGCCACAGTCGAGAAAGGAGCGGACTTAGTAGCACTTCTCTACCCTATGAGCATGGCCATTCTAGACATTGAACACCGCCATTCTTTTCTTCCACTAGCTATTTATTACACCCGATGAGGCTTGCGTTGGTCCTAGTACTGGGGCTAATGGTGGTTTGCACTATAGTGGCTGCAGCCAACCCGATACCTGTCCCCACACTGGCTTTAGAGGAAGAATACATCTACATTACTATGTATGAGTCCGGAGACCGCGTGCTAGTGGAGGTAAAGGGCGTCTACCCATTCAAGAACATCGGCTACGACAGGCTCGTGATGTACTTCCCCGTACCCCCGAGTGTCGATAAGGGCTTTATCAAGGTCTTTGTCAACGGAAGAGAGCATAAGTGGGAGATCGTGGATAAAGCCGTAATCCAGGGACCCGGCGGCTCGGTCCAGACTATAGAGTACAACACAGTGCTCGGGAAGTATGTGTTCATCAAGTGGGTGATAGAGAACCCTGGAGAGAAGTTTGACGTAACGGTTCAGTACGCGCACGAGGCCCAGAAGGTTGGTGTGGCGTACGCTACGCTCTACGCGATGGCAACAGGCCGCTTTTACTACTCAAAGCAGTGCACGGCGCACGTCAAGGTTACGGTGAGGGGGTTTGAGGGGAGGAAGCTAACTATAAAGCTCGTGCCCGCTCCCGGCTCTAACAACATTGAGACCTCGTTCTCCGTGAGTATCGAGAACAGTGAGGAGACTATTGAGCTCGAGGAGAAGGCAAGAATGCTTGCTGGGCTGGATAGGGACATACTAGTTCTCGTAGGTGAGGTTTCTGGAACTCCTCAAGGGAGATGGATAGAGGCTGACCCTCGTAGAGTACAGGCTGAGCTAGATGTGGTGCCTACGAGCGCGGGGCTCGTCATTAATGCGACGCTCGTGTATCCGCACTCAGGCTTCAAGGAGGAGTGGAGCGACCCTGTAGTTGAGCCCGGAAGAGTAGTTATAGACGCTAAAGTATACGAGTGGACAGGACCAGCGCTTCAGGTCATAACACGTAAGACCAAGACCTTCATGGTGCCCATACAGCCAGGGACTTACGAGGTACAGCTACGAGTCAATGGAGTAGTCAAAGCGAGCACAATAGTCGCTATCAGCACGTCCTCAACTGGGGCAACCGCGCAGGCAGGGTTCTCGCTCAGAAGACTGCCCATATGGCCCATACTCGCAGTAGTACTAGTCGTCGCTATTGCGCTGATAGTAGCGCTCAAGCTAAGGTGACTCCTCCCACAGCCCTCCTCACATGCTTAGCCATCCTATCCAGTGCCCACTTAAAGTAAAGAGCGAGGAGTTCCTCAAAGAACTCTCTGCCTAGCGTGTTTCCTCTACCCACTCCTGGACACTTCTCTAGGAGAATGAATACGTACTCGCCCTCGAAGGGGAGAAGTGCGAAGGGGTAGAACCTGCAGGCAAGAGGTCTATGAGGATATACAGTGCACTCGCCGTCCCTATAAAATACGCAAGCCCCATTCCTCTTTTTCATCTTGTGAGTGTACGGGTCCAGACCCTCGACAGGTTCTGCGAACTCCTCGGGGTCTAAACCGTATGCTGCGGAGAGTCGCTCTACGTCCTCAGGGAGGAGAAGTATTGCACGCTCGCGGCAGCAGCGCCCACACCTAGTGCACTCGAACTTAAGGCCCTCAGGGTACTTCAGTATGAAACCTCGACTAATGTCACGCAGTACCCGACTTGCTACAAGGCGCGCCGGCCCTCTACGGGCTCGGCGCTTGCCCAAGACTCCTACTCCCCAAGTAGTCCGAGCAACGCTGGTTTTTAATGTTAAAGGCGGTTACGGAACCTCAAGCCTTATGCAAAATAGTAAGACTTAAGTAAGAATACTATCTTACTTCCTCGATGTCCCTGTATAGGACAGTGATATCAACTAAGGGACAAGTCGTAATACCGAAGGAAGTGAGGGAGAAACTGGGATTAGTACCTGGTACTGTCCTGAGGGTCAGAGTGGACGGTAAGAGAGTCATACTGGAGCCTGTTGAGGAGCCTCCCGAGGACGTCTTCATAGAGGCTGGGCCGAGAATCGTCGAGGAGGTCCTCAAGGAGGCTAAGTCGCTAAGTGACAAGGCTGCTAGGCTCTTGGAGGACTTGGGGGTTAAGCTTGGCTAGGGCGGCCTTAGACACTAGCGTCATCATAGAGTACATAGACAAGGCTGGACTGTACCACGAACAAGCTGCCCTCGTGTTCTCAGCTGCCCTCTCTGGCAGGCTCGAGCTCGTAATTCCACATCCGGTGCTGGTCGAAACCTATTACGTAGCCGCCCACGTTTACGAGAGACTCGGACTCGAGGACCCGAAGGGCAGGGTAGCTCGCCTCGTGGGCTGGCTTTACAGGCTCCCCTCAGTCAGAGTCGTAGGAGCTGACTTACGCCTCGCACTGGAGGCTGGTGTAACGAAGCTCAGATATAGACTCGCGTTGACCGACTGCTACGTTCTGGCAGCAGCTAAGGTCTATAAGTGTAGGCCTTTATTCAGGAAGAGGGAGAAAGAAATGAAGGACCTTGAGGAGGAGCTTAAGCGTGACTATGGCGTCTTGTTCTTAGAGGACTATGCCTAAGCGAGAGGTGGGCACGGTGCCCCTCCTGGTGAGGACGCCCCTGGGCCTGGCTTTCGTTCGCCCCGTGAACGTTCCTTACAGAGCCGCTGTGCGCGCTGCTAGGAGGTTTCTGAGGCTTAGGGACTTCCTGCACTACGGTAGCCAGCTGATACCGGAGCGAGTCGAGTCCGAGACTTGGAGCCTCGCGTGGGCCTACATTAGGGAGGTCGACGACGTGATAGACTCCTCAGACTCTCAGACAGCGAAGCTCGTGCTGAGAGAGGAATGGGAGAAAGTCAGGATAGCGATGGAGGAGGACGGTCTGAGACCGCCCTTTAAGATGCTGAGAGACTCTTGGCTGACTTACTTGTTCAGCAACCTGGCTAATTACTACGGCGAGGGAGAGAGGGAGAGGGTCTACAAGGCAATACGCGAGCTGTACTGGAGCGCGCTGATAGACGCGGCAAGAAGAGGGAAAATCCTTGACGCGAAGGAGATGACGAAGCTTCTCAGATACAAAGCCGTCGCGTTCTTTAGGCTCTACTTCGCCTTGTCGAGGTTCGACATGGAGGGTTACGAGGACAGAGTAGCTGAGCTTCTAGGCATGGCCTTAGGCATGCTGGACGACTTCCTCGACGCTCTCTATGACATTAAGACAGGCTACGTTAACCTGACACTAGAGGAGCTGAGGACCTTCTCGCTAGGCAGGGGGAAGTGTAGCCTAGCTCCCCTTAAGGGGTCGGCCCCCCGCTGCCTGGCCATACTGAGGCTCCTGATGAGAGCTAGGGAGATAGCTAAGCAGCTCAGGAA
>CAZPLI010000081.1:5756-6971 GCA_964587325.1 uncultured Thermofilaceae archaeon
TACGCCTGACGGAGGCGTTCGCAGCCCCGATACTCGAGGGGAGATTCGTGCCCGGCGCCACCTACTTCTTTAAGGGCGGTAGGTTGCTGCTGAAGCTACTTCCCGACGACGAGATGATGGCCTACGAGGTCGGACACAGAATGATAAAGACTTTACTCTCCGTACCGCAGCTCGCTCCCACGCTGGTTAAAGTCTGGGCTAAGATTACTGAGGAGTAAGCACAAGCGGTTTATTGAGCTGCGTAGGGGGAAAAGCGGTGGGTGAATGCTCAGATCGGCGAAGTGGGTAATCGCCGCTGTGCTAATACTAGTGGTCTTAGCCGCACTACTGATAGACGTCGACTCCGACGGGCTCCCTAACTTTAGCGAGTTTCAGGGCGGCACCAGCATACTGAATCCTGACAGTGACGGGGACGGGCTAAAGGATGGGGACGAAGTATATACCTACGGGACCAATCCCGCTCTACCCGATACTGATGAAGACGGGCTCAACGATGGGCACGAAGTACTGATTTATAAGACGGACCCCTCGAAGCCCGACACCGACGGAGACAGGCTCCTAGACGGAGAGGAGATCGCTAGGGGACTATCTCCCCTAAAGCCAGATACGGACGGCGACGGGCTAGACGATTACCACGAGCTCCTCTTCAAGACAGACCCTCTAAAGCCTGACACCGATGGCGACGGTCTTACGGACGGTAAAGAGGTGGAGATAGGATCCAATCCCCTCAAGATCGACAGTGACGGGGACGGTCTAGACGACGCCTACGAGGTAAAGATAGGCACTAGCCCCGTGACTAACTGGAGACTTGGCTTCTCGCTCGACTCTATAGTAGCGGGGCTCTGCCTGAGGTACAGGGAGAAAGTGCGTTCGGTAGCTCAGCAGCTAGCTTCTTTCGACCCTGTCGAGACTACCTGGAGAGTTCTAGAGTGGATAGAGGAGCACATTAAGTACGACGAAACGAAGGCTCTCGCGCGCACCCCTATGCTAGACGACCCGCCGACAGTCCTGCTAGTGAAGAGAAAGGGCATCTGCGGCGATTACGCCCTAGCGACTGCAGCGCTGCTACTGGAGGCAGGCCTGAAGGAAGTCTATGTAGTGCTATTCGACTTCGCTAAGTCCGAAGTAGGGCACGTGGTAGCGGGGGTTAGGCTCGGCGGGAAGCTCTACGTCCTAGACCAAGAGCTACCTCCTACCCTCCTCTCGAACCACATG
>CAZPLI010000082.1:0-6881 GCA_964587325.1 uncultured Thermofilaceae archaeon
ATATTAGAGCCTCCCACAGGGGAGCTGGTTCCTAGGATCTGCTAATATCTACACCGGCGGCTCGACTGAGTAGAGTGCTGCGGGGTTCTCTACAAGCGCCTTCCAGGCCTCGTCTTTACTAACGTCCCCCTTCTCGATAAGTCTCCGGAAGGTTCTGCTTATCGACCACGGGGCTACTACGGCTCCTGGCCTACGGGGGTCGTCAAGAAAGTCGCTCTCAATTACAGCCATACGTAGTATGCTTCGCGAGTCACGAATGCACGAGGCCTTGGCAGGGATCGATGGCACTAGGCCTAGCTCTAGAGCCCTTTTCGCAATTTCGCCACTAACGTGATGAGCTACAACTCTTCGTGCACCCACTTTCCTGGCCAGCGCAGCGGCGTACTCGATGGCCTCCAGGCTTTGCTCCAAGTGTAAGTGTATGGGGACTTCAAGTTCGGCTGCTAGCGATAGTGCCTTCTCAAGCACTCTATTGCAGGCCTCGAGGTAGGACCTTGGGACAGGCCAGTGAGGTCTTCCCGCTTCCCCAAGCCCGTCCGCGAGACCCCGCCTCACGTAGTCAGCGGCTAGCTCATATGCTTTAGCGCAGACTTCCGCTGCCTTAGAAGGCTCAACGCCTCTCTCTATTAGCCTGACAGTCTCTGCTGGATGCGGTCCCAAGAGAACTGGCACTACAAGTCCTTCTCTTCGCATCTCGCTTGCGCACTTGACCGTGATATCGTAAAGCCTCCTATAGTCATCAACGCTTGTGGCCGAAATGTCTACGGACCACGTTAACAGGTTGACCAGTCCATAAAGCCATCCCCCGCTTTCCTTGAACTTCTTAGCGAGTCTGGCCGGTCCAATGCCTCTCAGAGGGTTAATGTGTCCATGCGCATCGCCTACTATCATTTGCTGGCCCTCCAATGCGGTGTCTCTGAAACAAGCCTTGCTTCTCTACTTAATGTCGATATAATGTGTATTACTTCACAGAGGCTCGTAACGGTATGTGAAGGGCTGCACGGGGCATTCCAAGGACCTCTGAAGGGCCCGCGGAACCTTACAAGTATCGCCTCGAATCCCTTCTCTATAGCTTCGCGAACATGGGATGGTCTGTCATCGATTAGGACCACGCTGCGCCTAGGTACCTCGTATTTGTCGGCTAGAAGCGAGAGTGCATCTATCTTGGTCACAGCGTTCTCTCCCGCCACTATGACTTCGTCGAACAAGTGGTATAGTCCCGCAGCGGCTATTCTTCTACGCTTTAGGCCGGGAATCCCGTCCCAGCAGGAGAGGCTCACCACTACGAGACCGGCCCGCTTAGCCTCTAGTAACAGCTCTATCGCACACGGCATCAGCTTGGTCCTCGCTATGCGCTCAGACCAGTAGATGTCAAGTAAGTGGTGCACACTTTCGTCAAGCCCCCATGCCCTCAGTAGTGCCTCAATTACGCGCTCTTTTCCGTAGCTACCTGTAGTCTCTGCCTCTTCCTCTAGGGCAAGTGCCTCGCTGACGAACTCGCTAATCCCTTGAGGGGCGACACCAGCGGCCTCACCAACTCTCTTCCATACTGTTGGTAAGCAGGAGTAGCTGTCAACTAGCGTGCCGTCAAAGTCTAAGGCTAGAACTCTCCACGAACTTCTTAACATACTTCGATAACCACCTCTCCCCACCCGAGGTATGCCTCTAGTGCGCCACCAGAACCTCGGATTACCCAAGGAACGCGCCAATACTTCATGTATTTGGCGTCTATAGGAGACGGGGCAGGCGGGCCTAAGTGCTCGTGGAATATAGCGACAAGCTCCATGTCTGCGCGTTCGGCCTCGGCGAGAGCCTTGACAAGCGAGGAGGGATCTACTACCTCCTGCTCGCGGCTCGTGCTGCAGGCTAGAGGGCGTACATGGCTAACCACGTTTCTCTTCCCTAACAGAAGAGCAAAGGGTCCCAGACCGCCACCTCTTAGCTTATCGGCAACTGCTCTAGTAATAACGACCTTGTAGCGTTGGTCCATATCATGTTTCTTTTTCGCTTTCACGCAAATATCAGTTGCTTTTTACAGCTTTGAGAAGGCTTAGAGTACAAGCCTTTTCTACCGCTCCACCGTCACAGACAGGGTGCTAGAAGTGGGTAAGAAGTCAGCTACCAACGAACTATATGATGTAATAGTCGTAGGCGCTGGAGTAGCAGGGCTCACAGCCGCGCTGTACGCGGCTAGACAGGGATTGAGAACGCTGGTAGTTTCCAGAGACCTTGGCGGCCAGCTACTACTAGCGCCCGAGATCCAGAACTTCCCAGGCTTCACTTCGATAAGCGGCTACGAGCTCGTAAAGAGGGTGGAGGAACAGGCAAGGTTGTATGGCGCCGAGATAGTCTTCGACGAAGTAGTAGGACTTAGCGAGAGTGAGGGGGTATTCTACGTCAAGACGCTTACCGGAGAGTACTCGGCACTATCGCTAATACTAGCCTTTGGCAAGTCGCCTAAGGAGTTAGGTATTCCGGGCGAGAAAGAGCTTAAGGGACGCGGAGTGTCGTACTGCGTTGTCTGCGATGCCGCGCTCTACAAGGGTAGGCCCGTAGCGCTAGTAGGCTGGGGCCATCACGGGGCGGAAGGCGCGCTTACGCTAAGTAACTACGCTAGCAAGGTCTACTGGGTATATCCGGGCAGTAACCCGGGAGCAGGCGAAGACGTTCTCTCCCTAGTAAGGTCGAAGGGAAACGTTGAGGAGCTACCTCGTCATGACCCTGTCAGAGTACTTGGCGCGAAGCGAGTCGAGGGGCTAGTGGTGCGTAGCCGGGACGCAGGAGAAGAAAGGACGCTAAAAGTAGATGCAGTGTTCGTGGAAGTAGGCTACGTGGCTAAAACAGAGATTGTTAAGGGCTTTGTTCAGCTCAACGAGCGTGGAGAGATAGTAGTGGACAAGTGGGGGAGGACTAGTAGGGAGGGTGTTTTCGCGGCAGGAGACGTCACGGACTCGCCTTACAAGCAGGCGGTCATAGCCGCCGCCCAAGGTGCCATAGCTGCCCTCTCAGCCTACAGCTACGTAATGCAGAAGAAAGGACGTGCTGTCAGAATCGTGGGGGACTGGAAGCACCTAGAAGTTAAGCGCGAGAGTGGAGAGGGGACTCTCTTCCTTAAGCTCTAAGTCACAAGCTCCATTAATTCTTCTATCCACTTTTTAATTTTCTCCATTCTACGCTCCATTAAGTCGGCCAGAGCGTCTACACGATTGGGGTCATGCTCGAGGCTCAAGTCGTCGGCCTTGTCTCTTAGTGCGAACGCCATTGACTGTATCGACTCGAGAATCTCTATAGCCTTAGGTGACCCTATTGCAGGTTCCTCGGTGAGGGCCTTAAGCTTGGAGCTTGCCAATCTCAAGTCTCGGACAAGGTTCTTCACTCTGATCTCCTCCCGCCCAGAAAGTATGTCAGCGGCCTCGCTAAGGTCGCTAGTCGCTCTAGACACTATCCTCTTTGCGGCCTCAACATTACCTGTCCTACCGAGGGCTAGAATCGCTATCGCGAAGAGCCCGAGTACTGTATCGAAAAGGCTTGCCAGACCAACCCAGACTAGATCCGAGCCCGTTATGTTCACGGGTCCTTTAAGCTTGCGAGCAAGCCACACAAAGACTCCTGCAACTACAATCCGGTAAGCGATTAGAACAGCGGCAAGTATGACGACTGCGCTAGACAGCATATCTAGGTTCAAGACTTCGCACCATAATGTAGAGAAGACAAGGAGATAATAAATAAGCGCGCCTTTTAGAGTAGTCCGCCTAACGCTTTAAATCGAAGATTATATCGTCAGTATGGGAGATCATGGGGAGGAGGCTTCGCAGCAAACTGGGAAAGTCTCTCTCAAGCCTCATACTGGGGCTCGCCAGTGAGTACGGGATTGTAGACAAGAAAAGGGCAATTATTGCCGCTTTAGTACTAGACATTGCCGCCGACCTCGCACTAGCCCCTTTCCCTCTAGATCCTCTGCTAGCCTCTCCCCTCGTGTTCCTAATCACTTGGTTTCTTCTTAGGAGACATTATAAAGAGGCAAGAAGTATAGCGCTTTTAGCCGCGTTTCTCTCAGCGTTAGCGGTCCCTTAGGACTATACGATAAAACAAAAATGTAGTGAAAGAGTGCTGGTAGTTAGACTAACGGGCCCGCTTACTCAGTCTTTTCCTCCTCTTCCTCTAGAAACGGTAGCCCTATTGGTGGGGCTTTCAACATGCCTTTCTTGTAGGCATAGAGCAGACCTAGAGCCGCTACACCTGCGCCTATACCTAGGCCAGCCATTATCTGTTTCCTCTTCTCCTCGGCCTCCTTCTTGAGTTCCTCTAGGCCTTTAACGGCCTCCTCGAGCCTCGCTCTAGCCTCCTCGAATTTCTTCTCCTTAGCTAACTTTTTAGCCTCTTCAATCGCTGTCTCGTACGGTTCTAGCTCGTCATCGAAGTCGAGTACGAGCGGTATCTCTAGCTGCCTGATCTCGTTGACCAAGCTTTTAGCCTTCTCGCGGAGATCCTTGTAGGCCTTCTCGTCTTCGGCTAGGACCACTGCCAGCACTTTAGCAAGCTTGTCCCTAGCGGCTAGTGCGTGAGAGAGAGCTTTGTTCTCATCGCCAGCAGTCCAGTAGGCAGAGGCCCTCTTCAGTTCCTCTTCAGCTGCCAGATAATCCTGAAGAACTCCCTGTCTCTCTATCACGTCACGTCTGTCCCTAAGTTCGGTAATAGTACTCGATAGCTCCTTTATGGTCTCGTAGGCCGCTAAGCATGTGTAGGTCTTCCAGCACCTCTCAAACTCCTCCAGCCAGAATGAGACTATGCTTTCCTCAAAGAATGCTTCAGCAACGGGGTCGGTAGGCCACCCTCTTTTTTGAGCTTCCTGCAACATAGAAAGTAGTTCTTCCCTAGAAGGAACTCCTGTGCCCATGTTCCTTTCCCTTGCTAATTGATAGGACGAAGCCTAATATACTCTTCGTATCCACGAAAAAGTGGTGAGTGATGCTTGAGTCGGAAAAAACTTGAGCCTTGGAAGAGGCTCCTGTTGATCGCATACCACCTCTTTAAGGCTTATACCACCACTAGAGAGTCTACTAGGTACTATAGATTGGCCAAGGCAGCTTACCACGCGAAGAAGCTTTTCGAGCCGCCCAGACGCCGCAAGCGTAGAAGGAGTACAAAAACTTAGGCAACTAGAGAAAGTATTTTACTTCCTGCACGTAGGTTCCTTAACGAGAGAGACATGGCAAGAAAGAGAAAGCGCAAGAAGAAAGTAAACCCGTTCATGCCGGGATACGTGATAAAGTTCTCCTCGGCTTACTGGCTCCTCTACTCCCTATACAAGGGCATACAGGACCTTTACTCTAAGAAAGGTAAAGGCAAGAAGTCATCGAAAATACTGGCTATACTGTCCATAATATTCCCTCTCCTCCTACTGTGGGCATTCTACGGTCCCTCGAAAGAAGAGGACTAGGCCGCGTTGGGTAGTACTCGTGTTCGTTATAGCGCTTTTACTCACTGGCATTAAGCGGCCATTGAAGGCTTTCCAGCCATGGTTTACGGGCACTCAGCCAGCACCAGTGGCTTCTCTGAAACTTTTAGGCTGAAAGAGGGGGAGTCTCTAACACCCTCCTTCTTCACGAAGTTGTCCTACACTATGCAGGGTCTGAGTCACTATGCGGCCTTTATACCCGTAGAGCTAGAGGATTACTGGTGAAAGACTTGGCCGCTGGAGCTGCGAAGACTAGGAGGAGCGGCAAGAGAATCGTCATTAGCTTCCAGGTACCAATAGGCCTGTATAGGGAAATGCTAAAGCTCATGGAACTTGGAGGCTTCGTACACTTAAGCGACCTAATACGTGCAGCGCTGAGGTTCTACATAGACTACCAGAAGAGGTACTATAGCCGCCCGCCGGGACTAGTCGTGGCCTAGCTAGACCAGACCCCCCGGGGCCCCCGGCGGGCGGCTACCTTTTTTATTACCACGTGATAATTAAGTATTCGATGAACAAAGGGTGTTCTAAAACACTGAACTCTTTAGAAATGCGGATAGTCGAGGATAATTCAGAATTCTTGGGCGTATCTCGGCTGCAACTAATGGAGAACGCAGGTAGATCGGTGGCCGATATTGTTCGAAGAGAACGTCCCAAGAGCCGACTTGTTGTGATTGTTTCTGGGCTAGGGAATAATGGGGGTGATGGATTCGTAGCTGCTAGACACCTCGCAAGCGATTACGAAGTACATGTTGTTCTTCTCGGCAGAGAGCGAGAGATAAGGACTCCTGAGGCTCTGTCAAACTGGCGGGCCTTGAAAGGTGCCAGGCTTAGCGTAAAGTGTTACGAGGTGACTAGTAAGGAGGATCTTCTGCGCTTAAAGGAGCTCATTGAGAAGGCAGACGTAGTAATTGACGCTGTTCTCGGGACAGGGATTAGAGGGGAAGTTCGAGGATTGTACAGAGACGCAATCGAAGCTATCAATGAGTCGCAGGGGCTTGTAGTGGCCGTTGATGTCCCTTCAGGCCTGAACCCGGACACTGGTAAGGTTCACGGGGTTGCTGTAAAAGCTCACCTGACTGTCACGTTCCATGCGGCCAAGCCAGGCCTACTGTTAGAGGACGCTAAGGAGGACGTGTGTAAGCTTGTAGTGGCGCCTATTGGTGTACCACCCGACGCAGAGTTGGTGTGCGGACCGGGAGACCTCCGCGCGGCTGTGAGGAGAAGGCCTGACTGGTCGAAGAAAGGCGATAACGGTAGGATACTCATAGTGGGAGGCTCAGACGAGTACACGGGTGCCCCAGCGCTGGCCGCGTTGGCGGCGCTCAGAGCTGGTGCCGACATCGCCGTCGTAGCAGCACCTCGAGAGGCTGCTCAAGTAATTAGGTCGTTCTCGCCTAACATTATAGCTAGACCCTTGGGA
>CAZPLI010000083.1:0-6841 GCA_964587325.1 uncultured Thermofilaceae archaeon
ACGCACACGTGTACGCTGAGTTCAACGGAAAGGACGCCCTGTTCTGCGCCGAGCGCGACGAGGGGCGTACTGTCCTCTCGGCGTTCCCCCTGGAGCTCTACCTGGCCTCCTCCGAGAAGATCGAGTGGGAGCGGGGCTACCACAAGCTATACGAGGCTCTCTCCAAGCTGGCCAATGTGGAGGTTCCTGTCAAGGCACGCGATCCCCGCGTACAGTGCGAGGAGTGGCGCAAGGGTTCGGAGCGCCTCGTGTTCCTGATAAACCATGACTGGAGCGTCGTCGAGACCGAGATCGAGTCCTCCTACTCGCTAGTCAGAGCCATGTACGTTCAAGTAGTCTCGGAGAGACCGCTCCGAGTACGCGTAGAGGGCAAGTCAGTAGGAGTCCTGTACATGACCGAGTGATCTAGCGATTTTTTCGTGAGAAGAGCCTCTGTTTTCTCCTTGTTAAACGGGCAAGAGTACACTTTACACATTACACAGAGCTTACGAGAGTATGTGTGTTTGACAGCCCACATAGATGTCAGCGAGCCTAGGAACAGGATGCAATAGAAGATTTGCTTATCGAGCGCAGCTAGTAGTGCGCCTATGGCGGACAATAAGAAGGCGGAGTACGAAGCCAGGAGTATAGTTGCTGCCTCGGACCGCGTAAACTCGGGGCCGTCACTCGCCAAGCCGCGGCACCGAGAAAGCCATAGTGAGTCGCTAAAATAAGCGTGCCAACGTCCCTACTATACGGTGTGTAGAATTGATGAGGAGCCGCGTGTTCATAGCTCGAAGTCTAGGACACGAGCAGGGAGTGAGCGATGCGCTAAGCTTAGCGCACGAGGTCCTAAGAGATGTCGCGGGCCGTGAGGCTGTTATAAAGGTGAACTTTGTGTCTGCTCACGTCGGACTTTCAGCAACACCTGTAGAGGCTGTGAGGGCAGTGCTTAAGTTCCTAGAGAAGCATGGCGCCAAGTCTCTAATCATAGTTGAGACCCCTGCTGGGGGTACGCTACATGAAGCGATCATAAACTACGGCTACTACAGCCTAAAGGAGGAGTTCGACGTGGAGTTCGTAGACATTGACTGCGAGGGATATGAGTACCTCGACGTCTGGGACAGCAACCTAGAGAGGAGGCTTAGGGTTGGAGTCTCTAGGCTGATGTTAGACAGCGAGTACCTAGTCTCAGTAGTGCGGCCGAAGACTCACGACACGGTGGTGGTTACGCTCTCAATCAAGAACGTGGCTGTGGGGGCTGTAGCGCCGCCTGATAGACCTCGGCTTCACCAGGGGTACAAGGCGATAAATCTCTCGATAGCTTACATAGCCGCCCACATGATGCCTAAGCTCGCAGTAATAGATGGCTACGTTGGGATGGAGGGTGACGGTCCTGTCCGCGGTACGCCTAAGAGCTTAGGTCTCGCAATAGTCGGTGGCGACGCTGTAGCCGTGGACTCCACCACCGCGTTCCTAATGGGCTTCAATCCTCGCGACATAGGCTACCTGTACTACTTGAGGGAGTGGGGGTATGGAGCTCTAGCGCCCGAGGAAGTTGAGGTAGTGGGTGTGAGCGACTGGAGAAGACGTGTCGTTGAGTTCAGGCCTCACAGGACTTTCCTCCAGCAATTAGCCTGGAGGTTGACGCCTGAGGAGTACGAGAGAGCTATGCGAGACGTCGAGCTCCCCTCGAGTTAGCTCTTAGCCGGTAAACCTTGTACTGGATTTAAGCACGCATCCTTGGTGGGATTATGCGAGCCTTGTGCCAAAGCCACTACGTGAGGGACTGTTGTCGTAGACCTCGGTCACGTTGAGTATGTAGACGGGCCTGCCGGCCCTGTGCTCCGGTGGCGTGTAGTGGTATGCGTCGTGTATTAGAGTCACTAGCTCGTGGTACTCGTCTCCATCATGTATCGTGAGTATGCCGCGTACCTCGAAGCTGACTGAGGGCGGCTGGAAGAACACTAAGCACGCGTGCTTGTTCTTCTGAACTATCCTCCAAGTATGCTTAGACGACCACGGCAACCTCTTAGCCAGCTCTATAGTAGCTAGGCGTTCAAAGTCGATAACCTTCTCAGCCTCTCTCTTAGGAAGGTACACGTAGCGGAGAAGCAGCCTCAGCCCGCGCAAGGAGTGTTCCCTTCGGAGCTCTCGCAGCTTCTCGGGGTCATCTTTCGCTTCCTCGTATTTCTCGTCCGTGGCCCTAATGTGTTCTCTAAATGCCTCTATGGTTTCCGAGATCCGCTCCTTCCTGACTACATACCCTACGCCAACTACTTTCCCATTGACCTCTACTGTTCCATCGGCTCTAGGAGCAGCTGTACACAGCACGGGGTTATGCCGGGTGAACTCTAGGAACAACTTGGCAGAGTCCACTCTTTCTCCCCGCAGTAGTCTCTCCAGAAGCCTACGTCTCGCGTAATAGTTCCACTCGAGAAAGCGGTCAGGTAGCTTGACCACTACCTTTCCCCTCCCGCTCAGACTTTACCGCTCGCGCAAACTTCCTAAAGCTCTCGTAAATCTCTCTGGCCACTACGCCTAGGACTAGGCCGCCGAGGAACGAGACATAGATAAGTGCGACGTAGAGCGCGATTAGAGCCTGAAAAATAGGAGCTAGAGGCCCGCCGCTACTCGCGCCACCAACCCATGCGAATCCAGTGAGCATAGCGACTATGAGGCCCAACAAGGCTATCAATACGGCTCGCCGCCACTTCCTCAGTATGAAACCGAGTATCAGGCCGGCCATCAGATACTGTATAACCACTAGCAAGAACGCTCCCTCGCTGTTTTTCTCAGTGATCATTCTTACTTACCTGTACTCGCGATATAATGCTGACTCCCTCCCTCTCCTAACCACAAACTTTGATCCTCTAAACTCGACTATTGCTACAAGCTTTTTATCCACAAGTTCTGTTAGTACAGCGTGAGGGTCGAGTCCGGCTTCTCTCAGGATGTTTTCTGCATAGTCGAGTCTAAGCGGGTGAACAGCCAGTATGTCTAGGAGTCCCTCAACTGCGCTTCCCTGATACCCGTGTCTGGCTTCCTCAAGCTCAGCCAGCAGGCCTACTCTAGCGCTTCCCAGTGTCTCGCGCAGGACTTCAACGTCTCTTCTTATGGTCTCTACAGAGGGGGGCTCGACCCAGGGCTCTGCGGGAGGTCTGACAGGGACGGATACGTAGGTCTTTTCTGGGTCTATCTCAAGCAGGACCTGTGCCACGCGCTCTATCTCTGCTACCGAGTCGTTCACTCCCCTCACGAGCATGGTTTCTGTGGTGAGAGTACCCGTGTATTCTCTTGCGAACTCTACAACCCCTTTCAGAATTCGTTTCAGCTCGAGGAGCCCGTGAGGCCTGTTAATGCGTCTCCAAGTCTCTGGTGACGCAGTATCTATTTTCACCGACACGTAGTCAGCCTCTAGGAGGTCTCTTCTCACGTCTTCTCTCCAGAGCAGCGAGGAGTTCGTGAGTACTGCCACCTTAACGTCAAGCTCTCTCTTTAGGAGCCAGATCTCTGTTCCCAGTAAAGCATCGAGAGTAGGCTCTCCGTTAGGTACGAACGTCACGTAGTCGATGCGCTCCGTACGAAGCAATGCACTCCTGACTTCTTCAAGCATTATTTGGGGCTCGTAGAAGCGTCTCCTCATTACTGTCATGTTAGTAGTGCGACCGGCCTGGCAGTAAATGCAGGAATAAGTACAGAATTTAGAGTATACGTTGTTCACGCCGAGCGAAAAGCCGAGTCTACGGGAGGGTATAGGTCCGAATACTATTGGCAATACTGGTCCCAAATAGTAAGTGACACCTGGGTAAAAACGTCTACCCCAGCTAGAGGAACGAAAGAAAAAAGAAAGGAGTGTTATTTTACAGCTACTTGACGATCTCCTTCGCTAGCTTGTAAATTATGGGTACTAGTAGTAGGGCTGCGGCTATCGCGACGCCCCAAGCAATGTTGGCGATGACGGCACTAGTTCCTGGGAACGTGCTGAACATGCCAGCGACGCCAACTACCACGAAGATCAGGTAGAGTAGGAACTTAGCGTGGCCAGCCACGGGTCTGAACTCCTCGTGGTCCTTAGCAATAGTGTCGATGAGTCTCTCGGTGATGCTGATGCCCGCGCCAATGATCACGGCGCCTAGTATTAGCGGGTAGACATAGGTGCTGGGTATCATCAGCATATCGAGGGCCACTGTGATGAGCACTGCGAGCAGGCCTATCATTATCAGGTCCTTGAGTAAGTCGGCGAGCTCTCTGTGCTTCTCTGGGAGAGTCGCACTGAGGGCTCTAGCGATGAAGCTGGTGAGGAACTCGAACAGCACTACGCCGAGTGTTAGCACAAGCACTGCGCCTATGATCCTTGGGAGGTAGTTAGCCACTAGCAGTATGTACTCCTGTACGGGGCCTCCTATCTGAAGCACTTGAAGCGCCACGGTCAGCGAGATGACCACGACGAAGGCTTTGACGAGGCTACCGATAAAGGAGCTAAGGTCTATCCCTGCTGCCCTGAAGGCCTTACCGGTCTCGGTTTTGTCGAATCCCTTCTCGATGCCTGTGAGCTCGATGAGCTTGTTAACCGCGCGACCAACGCCCTCGCCAACGGCATAACCTATGCCTATAATGATGAGCGCGGCGATAATGCTAGGAATCGCCTCGATAATCATAGTTATTATTTTCATGATAGTTTCTAGTATCATGCTTACACCCCATGTTTCCACGCCAATAACGCTTCTATATTAATATTCTCCCAATGATATTCAATAATATCAGCTGTTAAAAGTAAATATGCCTAGGTTGGAGTCACGAACACTATGGTAATCTTTTCGGCCATATTTGTCTAATACTGGACGGAATCTGATTTCCCTCATTTCTCTAGGTGTTCCCTCAGGAACTCCCCTATGGCGGGTAGTGCTCTGAGTATCGTCTCGTCGTCATGTCCTCCCTCCGGCACTACGTGTAGGCGAATCAGGTGGTCTTTGCCGAGCTTCCTAGCTTCTTCGAGTAGCGCCATGCTAAGGGATAGAGGAACGACTTGGTCTTTAGCTCCATGGACTATGAGGACGGGGGTCTCTAGCGAGGATACCCGTCTTAGAGGGGAGTACCTTCTGTAGTCCTCCGTAAGCTTAAGGAGGAGAGGATTACCTCCAAACTCTTCACGTAGGTCTGACAAGAACTTTAGCACTGCCTTGAGCCCTCTGATTCCGTGTAGCCCAGCTAGTAAGGGGGCTGCGAGCAGTAGCTTAAGGACGTGCTTAATCTCCTCTTCTAAGTCTGCAACACCGTACACGTCCACCACGCAGCAGACGTCGCCCGGATGCTCTATAGCGTATAGTAGCGCTATCTGACCACCCATCGACACCCCGAAGAGCGCTATTCTCTCTATGCCCATCTGTTCTCTCAGGAAAGACACTAATTCTCTCACGCTGCGTAAGGCTGCCTTGATAGGGTAACCCCCAGTGCCATAGTCCGTCGCTGCCCAGTAGTACCCTAGCTCAGTGACCCAGTCTCCGATGAAGTCGAGGCGCCTGTGTAATCCCCTGAAGTACCTTCCTGTTTCGACCCAGCCGCGGCACCCAATTACAGCGCAGGAGCACCTTTCGTGTTCCGGGGACTTAATTATCACCCATGACTTGCCGAGCTTTAGTTCTATCTCACGGCCAGTCAAGACAGTACACCTAATAGTTTAGAGTAGAAGCGCAGCAGAGTCTCTACTAGTACTTCAAATCCGAACTCTAAGTTCTTGATCGAGATTCTTTCGTTGACTCCATGTACCATGCGGAGCATCTCGCTGAAGGAGACGTCAGACCTTAAAGGCGTGAACCCGTAAGCGACGCTACCGAAGGCCCAGCGGAAGTATCGCGAGTCTGTACCGCCCGGCGAGATGTACGGCGACACGGCGCTTCCCGTCTTCTCGGATACTGTCTCAGTGATAGCCTCGAAGAGCGGCGTGTCTATGGGCGACTCGCTTGGTGGCTCGCGCTTGATGAACCCTACTTCGTACCCCGTAGGGCCTATCACTTTACGTAAGTAGTCTAGGACCCACTGCTCGCTGTAGCCGGGCAGTAACCTACAGTCAATAGTGACCTCGCACTCGGGCGGTATCACGTTTTCTTTGTAGCCTCCTCTGATTATTGTGGGGGCGAGGGTGTTCCTTAACATCGCTTCTATGAAGGCTGCTTGACTAGGGTCTCTTACAGCTTTTAGCGCCCAGTCAGCGGTCACGGGGTTTAGTAGTAGCCAGGCGGCCCAACTCTTTCCCGAGAGCTTGCAGACTGCTCTGACGAAACGAGCCGCGTGGGGCGTGACGTGGATCTCGGGCTTTGTCTTAGAGATTCTCGCTATGGCCTCTGCCGCCTGAGTCACGGCGTTCTTGTACGCTCCTGGAATTGAGGCGTGGCCGGAAGTGCCTGTAAACTTGAGCCTAAACCAGTAGACTCCTTTCTCTGCTGTCTGGACCGTGAACAAGCTGCCTCTGGCAAGCGGCATCTCAAATCCTCCGCCCTCGTTTATCACATAGTCCGCCCTGACCAGGTCCTGCCTGTTCTTCACCAGCCACCCCGCGCCTTTCGCCCCGCCCATCTCCTCGTCTGCCGTAGCCGCGAACACCAGGGTCCCCCTGAAGGACTCTCTACGCACTATCTCAGCGAACGCATACAGCTCCATGGTGAGTGGCCCCTTACAGTCGAGAGCTCCTCGCCCCCAGACGAACCCGTCTCTTATCTCCCCCGAGAACGGGTCGACTTTCCACTTCTCGCGCTTAGCGGGCACAACGTCCAAGTGGGAGAGCAGGAGTACCGTAGGACCTGGCTCGTCGCTCTCAGCCCTAGCTATGACGTTGCCTCTGCCTGGCTCGCTCTCTATTACC
>CAZPLI010000084.1:0-6836 GCA_964587325.1 uncultured Thermofilaceae archaeon
GCCTTCTCCTGGGGCTGGGAGTGCCTCGTCGGCAGGAACAGGTTCAGGAGGGAGTTCTTTGCCCCCGAGCGCCTATGGCTAGTCCCTCTGGCAGCGTGGGCGTACTGGTCGCCACCAGAGCCCTTCAAGCTAGACCCGCACTACCTCCTAGTAGGCTACTTCGGAGTCTCCTTCTGCTTCACCACGCCGGTAGTACTGACCCTGATGGCCCTCTACTACCCGGACGTGAACGAGCCCGTGATGAGACTAACCGCCTTCCTGGGCCTTGTGTTCGGCCTGTACAACGTGGTGCCGCCGCTCGTATACCTCGCGCTCGGCACGTACATCGCAGAGACCATCTGGAGAGGCACGGTCCTCCACCTGCCGCTCCTCATCACGAGCGCCTACGCGCTCGCGCTCACAGTCAAAGCGCCCCGCGAACGGAAGGGCGCAGGCTCCTAGCTCTACTCATACAATAGCCTCTCCGAACCGAGCGCGTTGAGGGGGGCTAATGTAAAACCATAAAACCGAATGAATTGGTGGACCGGGGGGGATTCGAACCCCCGACCTCCGCCGTGCAAGGGCGGCGCTCTCCCGCTAAGCTACCGGCCCTCAGCTTGGGCAGCCCAGTGATTGCTACTGGGGAGGGGGTTTAAGCGTTACGGCTCGGTCCTGGCCACTTTCTTCACTAGTCAGTAGGGCGTGTTTTCGTCATCGCCGCCTGCCGTTCTAAAGTGTGGAGATAGAGGAAATATATGTGCAGCGAGGTAAGTTTGTGACTCAGTGCGGGGTGCGCGGACGTATGGACGCTTTTTCACTAATTACTCGGGAGCCTGCGGAAGAAGTGCTTACAGAGGAAAGGCTGAGGAACCTGCTTGAGAGCGGGGAGAAGCTTAGGCACTACATAGGGTTTGAGATCTCGGGCCTAGTGCATTTGGGGACAGGGCTTCTCTGCATGCAGAAGGTGGCGGACCTTCAGAGGGCTGGCGTCGAGACTAAGATCTTCCTTGCAGACTACCACTCATGGATCAACAAGAAGCTCGGTGGGGACCTGTCCACTATCAGGAGAGTTGCCGGAGGGTACTTCAAGGAGGCTCTCAGGGTGTCCCTCAAGATAGTGGGCGGCGACCCAGATCGTGTCGAGTTCATCCTGGGCTCCGAGCTCTACGAGAAGCTGGGTATCGAGTATCTCACTAACGTGATTAAGGTCTCTATGAGAACGACTCTCTCGCGCGTTAGGCGATCTGTTACTATAATGGGCAGGAGGATGGGTGAGTCTCTAGACTTCGCTCAGCTCCTATATGTTCCAATGCAGGTAGCTGACATATTCAGTCTCGGAGTCAACATAGCGCACGGAGGCATGGACCAGAGGAAGGCGCACGTGATAGCGATAGACATAGGCGAGAAGGAGTTCGGATACAAGCCCGTAGCACTACACCATCACCTTCTAGTAGGGATGCACATAAGCGAGAAGGCCAGAAAGGCCATCATCGAGGCGAAGAGGACAGGAAACAGAGAGCTCTTCGAGCAGGGAGTTATTGATGTGAAAATGTCCAAGTCTAAGCCCCAAGGTGCCATTTTCATACATGACACGGAAGAGGAAATAAGGCGAAAGGTAAGGAAAGCGCTCTGTCCGCCGAGGGAAGTGGAGCTTAACCCCGTGCTGGAGCTGGCGCGCTACATAGTCTTTAGGGACAGAGAGGAGCCCCTAGAAATAGTGAACGAGAAGACTGGAGAGAGGATGATTTTCTCGAGCTATGCAGAGCTAGAGAGAGCCTACGCTGAGGGCAAGGTTCACCCGCTAGACCTTAAGAATGCTATCGCTGGAGAATTAGCGAGAATTTTGGAACCGGCTAGAAAGTACTTTTTAGAGGGACCTGGTAGGCGTTATTTGGAGGAAATGAGGGAGATTAGGATAACAAGGTGATAGTATTGCAGAGTGCACCGTGGCACTCGCTGAAGGTTGAGGAAGTGCTAGAAAGGCTGAGAACAAAGCCTGAGGGGCTCAGTGAGGAGGAGGCCCGCAGGAGGCTTGAGGTCTACGGCCCTAACGAGCTGGAGAGAGAAGAGGGTAGGCCCCCACTCGCCATACTGGTGGGCCAGTTCAAGAACCCTCTTGTGGCTCTGCTTATGGCCGCTACAGCTCTTTCAGTCGCTATAGGAGAGATCCTTGACGCCATAACCATAGTGGCGATAGTCTTGGCGAGCGCGGCGCTGGGATTCTACCAGGAATACAGAGCCGAACGTGCGCTAGAGGCTCTTAAGAAGCTTGCAGCACCCATGGCTCACGTACTGCGTGACGGCAGAGAGGTAACGATACCGGCAAGAGAAGTGGTGCCAGGCGACATCCTCGTACTGGCTGCGGGCGACAAAGTGCCAGCGGACGCTAGAGTGATAGAGTCTATAAACCTACAGGTTGATGAGGCATCACTTACAGGCGAGTCCGTTACGGTTGCTAAGATGGTAGACCCCCTACCAGAAGACACTCCGCTACCCGACAGAAAGAACATGGTTTACGCCGGCACTGTGGTCACCTATGGCAAGGGTAAGGCTGTCGTAGTGGCGACGGGGATGCAGACGGAGCTGGGCCGCATCGCGGCTTCGCTACAGAGAGTAGAGAAGGAGAAGGCGCCTCTCGAGAAGAGGATGGAGGCTATAGGCAAGATTCTTGCCCTCCTATGCTTGGGTGTAGCGATCTTCGTGTCGTTACTGGGCCTTCTCGTGTGGCACTACGATCCTCTTACAATGGTGATGTGGGCCATAAGCCTGGCCGTGGCGGCGGTCCCGGAAGCCCTACCAGCAGTCGTGACAGGAGCACTGGCTATAGGGATGTACCGGATGGCCAAGAGGAATGCCATAATCAGGCGGCTACCTGCTGTCGAGACGCTCGGATGTACGACCTTCATATGCTCTGACAAGACTGGTACGATGACTAAAGGCGAAATGACCGTTAAGAGAGTATACCTTGTGGGAAGGGTAATTGAGGTCACGGGGACTGGCTACGAGCCCGTTGGCGAGCTCAAGGAGGACGGTAAGATAGTAGATCCTCACAGTGTAAGGGAGCTGGAGCTCCTCCTGCTAGCCTGTGAGTTGAACAACGACGCACGGCTCGAGCGAGAGGATGGCCGATGGATCGTGAGGGGAGACCCTACTGAAGGCGCGCTCCTTGTGCTTGCAAGAAAGGCTGGTCTAGAGCCGCAGATCGTGCAGCGTTTTCCAAG
Organism: uncultured Thermofilaceae archaeon; assembly: GCA_964587325.1. Lineage (GTDB taxonomy): Archaea > Thermoproteota > Thermoprotei > Thermofilales > JAPDKD01 > CAZFWY01. Next base: position 3,201 of record CAZPLI010000084.1, read on the forward strand.
GATAAGCGAGGTGCCTTTCTCCTCGGAGCGTAAGAGAATGACAACCTTCCACAAGACGCCTGAAGGAAAGGTTATTGCGTTTATGAAGGGTGCGCCGGAGGTAGTACTCTCGCTGTGTGACAGAGTGATGGTCGACGGCGAAGTCGGGAAGTTAACTGAGGAGCAGAAGAGGGAGATTTTGAAGATAGTAGAGGACTTCGCGTCTCAAGGTCTCAGAAACCTTGCCTTCGCCTATAAGGAGGTTCTACCGGAGGAGGCCGAACGAGCTAGCGAGGAGGTAGAGAAGGGCTTCGTGTTTCTAGGCTTTGTTGGCATGATAGACCCTCCGAGACCCGAAGTCAAAGAGGCTTTGGAGACCTGTAGGCGTGCTGGTATCAAGGTCTCAATGATAACAGGCGACCACAAACTCACAGCAGTGGCTGTTGCGAGAGAGCTGGGAATGTACGACGACGGAGTTGTGATCACCGGCGTGGAACTTGACAAAATGAGCGATGAGGAGCTCGAGCGTGTGGTCGAAGATGTCAAAGTGTATGCTAGGGTGTCTCCTGAGCACAAGTTGAAGATAGTGCAGGCGCTCAAGAGGAAGGGGCACGTAGTAGCGATGACAGGAGACGGTGTGAACGACGCGCCGGCTCTCAAAGCGGCTGACATTGGGGTAGCTATGGGGATCACAGGGACTGAAGTGGCTAAGGAGGCGTCTGACATGATACTAGCCGACGATAACTTTGCCACGATAGTCGAAGCCGTAAGGCAGGGCAGAGAGATCTACGACAATATCAAGAAGTATTTAGCCTACCTGCTCCGGTGTAATATAGCAGAGATCCTCGTCCCGCTGGTAGCGTCTATAGCTAGGCTTCCGCTTCCGTTTACTGCTATTCAGTACCTCTGGATAAACCTCGTGACAGACGGGCTCCCTGCACTCGCACTTGGCGTGGATCCTGCAGATCCCGACATTATGGAGAGACCGCCTCGGAGACCAGACGAGCCGGTCTTCAATATGAGGGAGGTTATGCTTTTCCTCGTAATAACGCCTGTTGTGGCAACTACGCTTCTCGTCTCGATTTTCGCGTTTCAGCTACAGACCGGCGCGCCACTCGTAGAGGCGCGGACAACGATATTTACCTCAATGGTACTGACGGAACTCTTCTTGGCGCTCTCGTGCCGCTCGCTGAGGTACTCAGTCTTCCGCGTAGGCGTTACTAAGAACAAGTTCCTTATAGTGGCGATCGCTATCTCGCTACTCATGCAGATAGCTATCTTATATGCCGAACCCCTTCACGCAGCTTTCGACATTGCATACCCAAGCTTTGAGGACTGGATATACGGGTTGCTAGTGGCAATAACAACATTTGCAGTCGTTGAGGGCCTAAAACCGCTTGTGCTAAGAGGAGGTAAAAGATGAGTGAGGGAAGCGTGCAGCTAGTAAGCGCCACATGTCCTAATTGCGGCCACGGAAAGGCCTACATGGTAAAGACTTCATTTACTGTAGTATTTTCTCCTGAGGGAGAGCCCGACGTACTAGAAGCCTATGTGTATAAGTGTGCCAGATGCGGGCATCTATGGGCCGAGTTCTTAAACTCTTCGACCGGTTAAAGAAAGTCGAGTAACGAACTAGGCCTATACTCATAGTATTTCTTGCCTTTGTGTAGGACTAGTCGAGCTTGGGGATATATTCTATGCAGTGCATCTAGAGTTCTAGGTTCATCATCGTGTATTTCCACTACGCTAAGTCTGTGCAATGACGCGTACTCTCTAAGCAGCTCAGGCTTAACTGTCCATTCCTTTCTCCTATCACTGGCTTGTCTCATTAGAAGCGCAGTTACTCTGCGCATAGGTACTCCGTAAGTCTCTAGTTGACTAATAGTGGCACTTCTTAAGCTCTCAGGGCGCCCAGTCAACAGTACTACCTTACCACGTTTGAGTCTGTCAAGGAGTAATCGTATGCCGATCTCTCTGGGCTCGTCGAGTGAAAGAAGCTCCTCACTCAGAAACAGCTTCCAGAATCGCTCCTTATTCCCGCAGCTCATGCGCTTAGCTTCTCTCAATCTGCGGCTAGCGTCAACTAACACGCCGTCGATGTCGAACACGAAGCAGGGGGCTGACGTACCCACAGGTTTTAAGTGGCCTAATAGTACTTAAGCGCGATGCGGCGGCTACCGCTAGCATTACTCCTAGGGGTCCTTCTCTCCTCGCCGGTACTCGCTCAACCGCTAGTCACTATAACGGTCTACGAGGACGGGTCTGTCCACGTAGTCCATAAGGTGCCCGTCGAGCCCCCAGGTGTCGTAATAGTAGAGCTTGTGGGAACGCCCTCCTATCTGTTGGTAGCTGAGAGCGACGGGAAGCCTCTTCCGTTCAATTTGACTGGTCGTGTGCTCACCACGTTCACCCTTGAGAGCAAGGAAGTTGTTGTGGTCTATGATGTGGAGGACCTAGCGATCGAGACTGAGGGAGTGTGGAGGCTTGAGCTTCCTGATCTCGACGCTAGAATAGTGCTAGAGCTACCTAATGGCACCGTCGTAGTATACGTGGACCCTCTGCCTGCGGCCATAGAGTCTACTGATGGAGGATTGAAACTAGAGTTCGACGAAGGGCCGGTAACTGTAGAATACTTTGTCTATGTGGAGGAGAAGCCTCAAAGGACGATACCGGCGATTATGTACGCCATCCCCCTAATAGTAATCCTAGTGGTAGTCACAGCTGTGGTCCTAAGATTAAGGCATAAGCCCCCTGTACCTTTAACTGAGGAGGAAGAGGCTATTGTAAGGTTTGTCAAGGCCAGAGGCGGTAGGGCCTATCAGTCGGAGATAAGGGACTACCTAGGCCTTCCGACAACAACCGTGTGGAGAAGGATCAAGAGGCTCGAGGAATTAGGCATTGTTGAAGTCGAGAGGACTCCACGTGGTAATCTAGTCAAACTCAAAAAGTGATAGCTTTTCAGCCCTTTTCACAGCTTTTCGCTTAAAGCCCCTATGCATTGAGGGCTCGGAGGTGAGGTGTTGTGAGGAGGGTCCTTGTACTGGCACTGGTGGCACTAATCGTGGTATCAGCGTTAGGCGTCGCTGCTCAGCCGCAGTCTGCCTGTCCGAGAGTGAGTAAGGGTCTTGAACTGTACAAGCGTGCTAGAGACAGAATACTTAGCATAGCAGAGAAGCTAGGCGTTGTTGACAGAGTGAAGGAGGCACTGTCTAAGGCGGATACGCTTGCTGAGGAAGCTAAGGCTCTGGCTGAGCGTGGTAACTGTACTGCGGCTGCAGCTAAACTCAGAAAGGCGTTCATTATTCTAAGAGGCGTTGCTAGGAGACTCAAGTTAGGAGTCAAAGTGGAGCACAGAATCAAGGCGGCTATACGCCGGCTAGCGTCGACCTTGGCTAGGCTATGGAAGGCCACCAATAGGCTTGAGCAGCTGGGCTATAACGTAAGCAAGGTCAAGGACCTGATAAAGCAAGCAGGTGCCTTACTTAAGAAGGCCGAACAGGCACTGAAGGAGGGCCGCATTAGGGAGGCGGTAGCGGCAGTAAAGAAGGCAGCTCAGCTAACGCGTGAGGCCGCTAGGCTACTCCGCGAATTAGCATCTAAAGCTCAGAGTCCGGAAGGCCGCGAGAATATCATCAATAGAGTTGAGGAACTTATAGC
>CAZPLI010000085.1:0-1912 GCA_964587325.1 uncultured Thermofilaceae archaeon
TTCGACTACAGCAAGGCGAGCAGCGACGGCAGCGATATAAGGTTCACAGACAGCGACGGGACGACCCCGCTGCCCTACTGGATAGAAAAGTGGGACCCCAGCGGCACGTCGATCATCTGGGTTAAGGTCCCAGAGATCCCGGCCAACGGCGAGAAGGAAATATACATCTACTACGGCAATCCCTCGGCCACGAGCGAGAGCAACTTACTGGCGGTAGCAGAGCCACTACCCGCAAGCGACGGGGCAGGGTACAAGATATACTACCAAGAGTGGGTAATGCCGGAAAACCGGTTCCAGACTATAGGCACTCTTCAGAACTGGCACGCCGACGACGCATCGTGGGAGTACCCGCTACCCTTCAACTTCCCATACTACGGCTCACAGTACAGCTCGGTATACGTCCACAGCAACGGATTCATAGCCCTCGGATGGTACCCCGGCGGAAACTACTGGGTAAGCAGCACAACGACATTTAGAAATAGGCGCATGATCGCGCCGTTCTGGGCAGACCTGATGACCTACTCCCCCTACGGTATATACATCAGCAACTCGTACAGCGACGAGTACGGCTCCGGCGTCTACATACGCTGGTATACCAGGTTCTACGGAGGAAGCGGCGGCAACCAGAACTTCGCCGTAGTCCTGTACAGCAACGGCCTGATCAGGTTCGACTATGGATCTATCTACGGTTCCAGCTCGACGGACGACACGCCAGTCATAGGCGTGAGCGAGGGAGACAACAGCCACTACACTATATCGAGCTACAGCGGCGTCCAGTACCCGAGCAACTATAACTCGGTGATGTTCTGGCCTAGAAAAGCCGCCACAGCAGAGCCATCAGTCACTATAGGCCCCGAGGAGCAGGTGTAAGGAGACACATACTGTTCCAAGCTTTTTCTCAGAGGCTTCCTAGCGTGGAGACTAAGGAAGGCAGTTAGGCACGCCACGAGGTCTTAGAGAATTTCCAGTTTCTACGTAAAACAATAAAGAGTCTCTTTAGGCTCAGTAGGACTAAGCGCGTAGTAGCAGCCTGCGAAGCACCTGAACAGCGCATTGTTCAACCTCGTCAACTTCTTCTTCATGGCTACTCAGGAGTGGACGGGTGCTCAGGCCACTACGGCCTTCGCTCTCTGCACAGCTCCCTTCGTGAGACACGATGCTCTCGACTACAGCTCAGTAAAGCAGATGCTCCGAGAAATGCTGTTCGAGCTTAACTACCCTACGAGGACAGGGTATCAGAGTCCCTTTACTAACATCACTTTCGTCCTCGACGCCAGCAAGCAGGTGCTAGACGCTGAGGCTTACGTCGCGGGCAAGCCCGCAGGCGTCTTAAGCGACTATGTTGACGAAGCCGTTACTGTAGCTAAGGCGCTCTTCGAGCTCTACCGCGAGGGTGACGGTGCTGGGCAGCCCTTCACATTCCCGATACCAACGCTGATGATAACTAAGGACTTCGACTGGGCAGGTAAGAGGTGGGACGACCTTATAGACGTAATTTTCCAAGCCGTCGCCACGCGGGGGACCGCGTACTTCCTCAACGGCCATGTGGCCGACGTCGAGAGCCTCTACGCTATGTGCTGCCGCCTGACAATAGACGTAACTCGCGCCTTGGAGCTAGAGCTGAGGCTCAAGGGAGGGAACGTTAGGGGGTCGTGGGCTCCTCCTGACGCCACTGGTAGCATAGGCGTTATGACCATTAACGTGCCTAGGCTGGCGGCTCTAAGTAAGGGCGAGTGGGAGGTCTTCGAAGAGCTACTACTAGGCACCCTAGAGAAGGCTAGGCAGGTACTGCTAGCCTGGAGGGAGAGGTACGAGAAGAGCCTGAAAGCGGGGCTCATGCCCCTCACGCTGACCTACCTGAGCCACCTTAGGCACCACTTCAACACTTTCGGTCTCATAGGTCTACCCGAGG
>CAZPLI010000085.1:1922-6745 GCA_964587325.1 uncultured Thermofilaceae archaeon
CTCAGGGACCCTAACGTATGGTGGGGCTCCAATAGGGGCATGAGAGACGCAGTTAAGGTCGAGAAGAGGATGGTAGAGGCTGTCAGGGAGTTCGCTAGGGAGTGCGAGGAACTAGACGGTACGCCTTACAACGTCGAGGAGACTCCTGGAGAGTCCACAGGGTTCAGGTTTGCTAGCCTCGACGCGGGCCATTTAGCCAAGAAGATTCCTGAGATGCTGATACCCGGCGAAGAACCCTTCTACTCGAACTCGATAGTGCCCTACTACGCCCAGGTCCCGATACACGAGCGAGTACGCATGGAGGCCGAGGTTCAGCGGGAATTTACGGGCGGCGTCATGATGCACGTCTTCCTAGAAGAGAGCCCAGACCCTGAGGCCCTAAAGAAGTTCGTGAGACGCATCGCTGAGAACACGGACATCGTGTACTTCAGCATAACCCCGACACAGAGCGTGTGTAGGAAGTGCGAGTGGTGGGCCGTAGGAGTGTACGATAGCTGCCCGAAGTGCGGCGGCGACACGGACATTTGGAGCAGAGTAGTGGGGTACTACAGGCCTGTAAGGACTTGGAACCCAGAGAGAGTCTCAGACTTCCGGTCAAGGCGCATCTACAGGTTGTAGCCCGCCAAACACTAGAGGCTCACGAACCACACGGTCTACCTAGTAGCGTATAGGACTAATACCGCACTCACCGCTGTCACTACCGCCGCCACCAGGTACGGGGCCGCGGGGAATAGTACTTCAGCCAGTAGCCCAGCAACCGCCGGTGAAGCTATGCTCACTATCTTCCTGACACCCGCTATACCCCCTAGCAGTGCCCCCTTCTTATCCTCAGGTATCTTAGAGAACAGTATGTCCATGAAGAAAGGGTCCATTACCGCGTAGCCTGCCGACGCCAAGAAGGCGGCGGCTAAGGCCAGGCCGAGGGTCCTGCCGCACACCAAGGCGATGTCGGACGCGCAAATGAGGCTTAGGCCCAGGGCAACCATGTACCTGCCCAGCTCCTTCCTCACCCTAAGTAGCGGTAAGGAGAACGCTATCATAGTGACCGCCGCCACAGCCTCGTAGAGCGAGACTTCGAATAGTCCTCCCCCAAGAACCTCCCGGAACAAGTTCACGAGAATTAAGGGAGGGGCTAGCGAGGCGGAGAAGCCTATCAAGATGAGGGCTAAAGCCACCGGGTAGAACTCCCGAGGTATACTGCCCCCAGTAGCCTCCTCCCTCTCAACCCTCCGGGTACCTGCAACTTTCGGGAGCCAATACAGAGGGAGCAGGGCATAGACGAACGATAGGAAGGCTACCGCGAGCAGTCCTGCCAGCATCGTTTCCCGAGTAGGCGAGAGGACACCTAAGACGTAGCCTATGAGGGGGTATGTTAGCGCCTGTGAAGCAAAGGGTAGCACGTTGTGGTAGACGTAGGCCTTCTCCCTTATCTCCTCGGGGTAGGCCTCGTACTCGTAGACTGCGTAGACGGGATAAAGACCGAAGCTTATCTTCTCGACGACAACGCCAGTCAGGATCCATAGGACGCTCTTCGTTGTGAAAGCTAGGTAGTAGAGCAGGTAGGAGGCGCCGTCCATTAGGCTTATAACGGCCATGATAGTGTTGGGGCATCCCCTGTCAAGCCACCTCCCGACGAAGAAATTCAAGCAGGCGCTGGCTGCCGACCCGATAGTAAATATCACACCAGCCTCTGCAACACTCAACCCCGACTCTAACATCAAGTAGGGAACTATGTACCACACAAACAGTAGCGGCGTGACCATGCAGTGATAGAATATGTATCTCCTCGCGGCAAGGGGCAGCTCGCGCCAGTAACCGAGCATCACTGACACCGCGTCCGCTGCTATGCTCTCCCAGCTATAAACTACGTGCCAGCTACTACTAACAGCGTACGGCATCGCGCAAACGCTCTCTTGAGAGCAGTGCTAGGCTCCCGTAAGTCCACGGGCATCGAGCAAAGGAGTAATAGCGTTGAGCCTTGAGGGTCTATGGACGAGGCGATATGGGGCTCGTGGTTAGACTGGCATCTCTCGACGACGTGCGCGCGGTAACGGAGGTTCACTGTTCTGATGTCAAGAAGTGGAGGAAGCGGATCGGGAACGAGTGGGTCAAGGCGAGCTATGAGGAGCTGAGCGTAGGGGAGAGGTTTGAGCACGGAGGGCCGTGGATGAGCGTGGAGACCTGTGCCGTGCACCTCAACTACGTGCTGGTGTCGGGCCAGTACCCGCTGGTGGCGGAGCTTGAGGGCAAGGTGGTCGGTGAGCTTGAGCTCTACGTGGGCGAGGAGCCTGGCGTGCTAGGCAAGACCGGCTTCATAGACGTACTAGTAGTACACAGAGACTATAGGAGGAGAGGCGTGGGGAGAGCCCTAGTCGAGAAAGCCAGAGAGATAGCCAAAGCACAGGGCTGTGACACCCTCAGTGTTTGGCCGGAGGAGATAGCCGTACCTTTCTACGAGAAGTGCGGGCTCCGCGACGTGGCCTATAGAGTGGCGTACGTCGTGCTCGACACGGAGAGACAGCCTCAGCACCACCATGAGTACAGAGTCTCGGAGTTCCCGCGCAGCTACGAGGAGATACGCGACCTGGCTCTAGTGTCCCCGCGCTTTTTCTCGTCGATAGCCGCCTGGCTTAAGAGCAGATGGGCCTTCGCGCTAGAGGGTTATAGAGAGACCGTGCTAGAGGGTGCGCTTAGGGAGGTAGATGCGGTCTTCGCTTTAGAAACTATGTGGAAGGGGGAAGACGAGTGCAGAGTTCTGCTGTGGTTACGTGATACTGAGCGTTTGGGTGAGGTCCTCGCCTGGCTCTGTAGCGAGGCGTGGAGAAGAAGAGTCAAAAGGCTACACCTAGCGCTCGAGCAGAGCCTACTCCCGCTCCTAGAAAGCTTTGGGCTCGTATTTAGGAAGGAAAAGGAGTACGTGGTGCTTTACGAGAAACTCTGAGAAACAATACTAGGCTTAAAGTTCACTACTCCCCTAGCCGTAGGAGAACTTTCTCGAGGCGACCCGCAAAGTACTGGTAAACGGGCTTTGGCCTCTTAGTCGCTATGACCGCGGCCGAAAGAATAGCAGCTAGTAGTGCGGTTCCGGGTGAGACCTCACACCCGAAGGTGAAACCGCGGTTCTTCTCGTACTCAATGATTACTCTAGCAAGGGTAACTGGTCCGAGAGAAGCCTCGCCGCCGGCGATAGCAGCAAGACACAAGGAGAAAGCAGCCGTTACTACAAGAAAGGCTGTGCAGGTCGAGAACCAAGCGAGAACCGGTAAGAGTCTAGGTCTCCACTCTTTAGGCGCTAATACCTCGACGACCGTGCCCTTGTCCTCTACGAGGGTTTCCGGTGGACAGTCGGCCGTGAGAAGAAATATCACGAGATCGCCACTCGACCCCGCAATATTCAGTACTGCCGCAAACAGTAGTGCGCTAGAGACCGCTCGGCTGAGGCCCGCTGTCAGAAACGCCAGCAGTACGAGAGCCGGTGTCAGGACTAGGAGAGGAGCTAGTGTTACCCATTTGTAAGCCTTAATGGGTATGCCTCCACGCACGCTTACATAGGCTACAGGAAACGGCCCTACCCTGCTAACGCCGAACTTTACTGACACGGACCCGGCAGCTACCGCCACAGCGGCGTGAAGAAACTCGTGTACCGCTATCACAGCGACTGACGCCACAATTCCTAGGAGGGGATCCAGCACCCTAATGCCCAGCCGCTCCGACGCTATATAGGAGAGATACCCTGAGAGAACAAGCAGTAGTAGACACAACGAGGCTACGTAGGGCCAGAGTGCATGAAGGTCTAGCACTACTCTACTCTTGCTCGACAAAGCTCCTTCTGCGACACTCCTCATGCACTTCAGCCTCCAGGAATAGCAGCACCGGCAGTCTTAGAGGATCTGAATATCAGGGCCTTAGTCCGTGCCTATGCTTAAGGATTTTCCTGCGACATCCTAACACCGTAGAGCACTATACAGCACGCTGGGGACTAAGCGCGCGGCATTAGGATGCGATAGAGTTATTAACGTAGCGAATAAGGGGCTGCGAGGGCACTGTGGGCGAGGTCAGAATACTGTCTAACCCTCTGCTTCAAGACGTGCTTACTAAGCTAAGGGATGCTGGCACGCCGCTGCCAGAGTTTAGGTCTCTACTCGAGCTTGCTGGTATGCTAATGGCGTACGAAGTGGCCTCTTACTTGCCAGTAGAGGAAGTTACTGTGGAGACTCCCTTAGGAGCCAAGGCTAGTGGTGTGCGGGTCCGTGACGACCTGGTGACCGTCGTTGCCGTTATGCGAGCAGCGCTCCCCATGGCCTACGGAGTTTTGAGAGTTCTTCCGCGGGCTAAGCTGGGAGTTGTAGCAGCTAGGCGCCTCGAGGAAGAGAGAGCAGACCTCAAGGGCTTCGAGCTAGAGGTGGAGGTGCCATACGTTAATATTCCCGGAGACAGCAGCGTAGCGATAGTCGTAGACCCCATGCTAGCAACAGGCTCAACTCTGAAGAGAGTAATTGAGATCCTGAAGGGACGCTACGAGAAGCTGATCGTCCTCTCAGTTATCGCCACGCAGGTAGGAATTGACAGAGTCCTTGAAGCTGAGACCGACGCCTTAGTAGTCGCCCTGAGCGTAGATCCGGAGCTGAACAGCAGAGCGTACATCGTGCCGGGCCTCGGGGACGCGGGGGACAGAGCCTTCGGCTAGTAATCGCGCAGGGTTAAGCTAGCGCTACGTCCAGTGCGACCATAACTATAACTCCCGCTATTACACCGTAGCTGGCCAGCCTTTCGTGGCCAACCCTGTGGGTCTCCGGTATGACCTCGTCGCTTACTACAAATAC
>CAZPLI010000086.1:0-6709 GCA_964587325.1 uncultured Thermofilaceae archaeon
TGTCAGCACTGCTCGGCGTATGCTGGCTCAGGACTTACGAGGGAGAGCCTGCAATGAAGCTTGAAGCCGCGGCACGCGGCGGCACTAGGGTTAGCGAGCTCAGCCTAGAGTACGAGACGCGCGGTAAGGAGGTAGTAGTTCTAACAGGAGAGTTCATCCTGAAGACGGCTGAGCTACTCGGTCGCTTACCCTTGAGAGACATTGCATATACGGCTCAGTTCGAACTAGGCAGAGCCCTGGCCGAGGCAGCCCTTGAAGTCTTTGAGGCACGGATCATAGTGCTGTCTGGAGGTGCCGCGGTTAACGACTACATAGTTAAGGGCGTTAAGGCCGCAGCAAGGAATGGGGTTCGCGTACTACTTCCTCAAGGCGTCCCAGCAGGTGACGGTGGTATAGCTTTAGGCCAGGCCGTCATAGCTGGACTAAAGCATTAAGAGCGGGAGCTTCTTTCTAATCTTGATGAGAAAGCTATTGCTCAGGTCGTGGCTCTGACATTACTGCTTTTACTCGTGAGTGCTCAGCCTCCTGGAGACGGGACAGTAGTAGTCGTACAGGTAGTCGGAAGAATAGACTATGGAGCGTGGCTCACTGTTAGTCGAGCCGTAGGGGAAGTTAAGGCGCGAAAAGCGCAAGCACTAATAGTCATAGTAGATACTTATGGTGGCTACTTAGACGCTGCAGATAGAATAGTTAGGGAGCTCGGTAGCTGCCAGTGTAGAGTAATTGCCTGGGTTCCTCCGGGCGGTAAGGCAGTGTCGGCGGGCACGCTAGTCGCCTTGGGGGCTCAGAAGCTGTACGTAGCTGCCGGTAGTGTAGTGGGAGCATGCAAGCCTATACCTGAAGACGAGAAAGTAGTTGAGTACGTAAAGGCTAGGCTGCGCAGCTTAGTAGGAGACAGAGGAGAGGAGATTGTCGAGGAGCTCAACAAGATGGTGACCGAGAACAAGGCGTTTAGTGCTGAAGAAGCTGTGGCCTTAGGTCTAGCAGAAAGAGCCGATTCCCTAGAGGAGGTCTTGAGGCGTGAGGGGCTTTCGGGAGCATGGATTGTAGAGGTCAACAGAGATCTAATAGCCGAGGTGGCTGCCATCATTCTAGATCCTGGCGTTGCGATGCTGATGCTGATAACCGGTATTCTACTAATACTACTAGAAGTAAAAGCTGCAGGCTTTCAGGGATGGGGCGTAGTAGGCGGTGTGCTAATAGCTCTGGCCCTCTACGCTCTAAACATCGTGGGTCCTAATCTCCTCGCTCTATCGCTACTGGCCCTGGGGATAGTCCTCATAATAGCCGAGCTTAAGAAACCTGGAATACAGGTCTTCGGTATAGCTGGTATTCTACTGCTAACCGTCGCCACAGTGCTAGAGTACTTCAGGACACCCTACCTCAACCCCCTAGAGTACGTGCCTCCCGTAGCAGCATTCACGGCATTCATTGCCGGTTTCCTACTCTTAACGATCTCCAAAGCTCTGGAAGCTGCGCAACTAGAAAGACCCACGCTCGAAAAGAAGCTAGTAGGCAAGACCGGCGTCGCGAAGACCGATATTGGCCCTAGCACGCCCGGTGTGGTCTACGTCGAGGGTGAGGACTGGACCGCATATAGTGACGAGAAGATAGAGAAGGGATGTAAAGTAGTCGTGAAAGCAGTTAGAGGAATAACCTTAATTGTAGGCAGAGTAGACGAGGAAAGGGGGGATAAGGCTTGATAGAATCACTCATTATCAATGCTCTGGTAGCCACTGCTCAAATCTCATTTGTTGGCGTGGGGTCCATTATACTCATACTATTAGCCGTCTTCGTGGCTGCGATCCTAGCCACTAGCATTAAGATAGTGCCGGAGTACCAGCGAATAGTAGTGTTCAGGCTGGGACGAGCAATCGCCGTTAAAGGACCGGGGCTCGTATTCTTGTGGCCTATAATAGACAAAGGTGTCGTGATAGACCTAAGAGAGCAGTACATAGAGGTTACTCACCAGACATGCATCACTAAGGACAACGCGCCCGTGGACATAGACTTCCTGATATACTTTAGAGTAGTAGACCCGATGAAGAGCGTCATAGAGGTCGCCGACTTCAGGGGTGCTGCCGTCGGTATAGCTACTACCACGCTGAGAGCAGTTGTAGGCGACATAGACCTCGACCACGTCCTCGCTAGGCGCGAGTACATAAACGAGGTATTACGCACAAAGCTCGACGAAGTAACAGAGCGCTGGGGTGTCAAGGTCACGGCGGTAGAGATCCGCGAGATAATACCTCCGAGAGAAGTCCAAGAGGCCATGATTAAGCAGATGAGTGCCGAGAGGACTAGAAGAGCCATGGTCACAGAAGCCGAGGGCAAGAAGGAGTCCGCCATAAGGGTCGCTGAAGGCGAGAAGATGGCCGCAATACTCAAGGCTGAGGGCGAAAAGCAAGCAGCAATACTTAGGGCCGAGGGTATAGCCACAGCTCTTGACATCGTGAACAAGGCAGCTAAACAGTTAGACGAGAGAACACTACTACTCCAGTACTTAGACGCGCTTAAAGACATAGCAGCCGCTCCATCCACAAAGATCGTGCTACCAATGGAGCTCTTCAGCCTAATAAAACCGCTAGAAAGAGTAGGCAAGGCACTATTCGGTAGTAAGGAGTAGGCCTATGGCAGCGAAGTGGGGCGAGCCTCGCAAGCCCGTAGCCCCCGACGTTTTAAAGTACGAGACAGTCAAACCCTCTCCTCTTTTCGAGTCACTAGGCGAGAACGTTAAGTGTCTAGTCTGCGAGAGGAAGTGCGTTATCAGGCCGGGACACAGGGGAATATGCGGGACTAGAGCCAACATAAGAGGTAAACTCTACACTCTCAACTATGGCAACCTCAGCGCCTTAGAGAGCAGGCCCATAGAAATCAAACCCTTCTTCCACTTCTGGCCAGGTAGCACCGCAATGACGTTCTCCACTTGGAGCTGTAACCTACCCTGTCCGTGGTGCCAGAATTGGCACCTCTCTAAGGCCCTACCAGAGCCAGGGCGGGAGAAGTACGTCCCTCCAGAGCGGGTAGTGGACTACGCAGTTAGGGTAGGCGATGAGGGTGTATGTGCCAGTTTCAACGAGCCTCTCATGGAGTTTGAGTATACACTAGACCTCTTTAGGAAAGCTAAGCAGCGTGGACTTTACACTACGTACGTCTCCAACGGCTACATGACGCTAGGCGCCCTTAAGATGCTCATTGACGCAGGCCTCGACGGGCTCAAAATCGACATTAAGGGAGATGAGAGAGTCTACAGAGAAGTTTTGTCAGCGAGCGTCGAGGTCCCGTGGAGAAACGCTGAGGCGGCGCTCAAGATGGGCGTACACGTAGAAATTGTGTACCTCATGGTCACAGGGCTGTCAGACAGTGAGGAAGTAGTTGAAGACGTAGTAGAGAGACACTTAAAGCACGTGGGCGAGAACACGCCTCTTCACATACTGCGCTATTTCCCCGCCTACGAGTACAGCGAGCCCCCGACTCCGATCGATAGGATCGAGTGGGCGTGGAAGTACGCCCAAAGGCAGGGGATTAAGTACGTTTACGTAGGCAACGTAAGAGGCCATCCCGGCGAGCACACATACTGTCCCCGGTGCGGCAAGCCGGTAATAAAGCGCTTTGGCCCCTACGTAGTCGAGTATAAGCTAGAAAGCGATCACAAGTGTGTGTACTGCGGCGAGCGCATACCTATACGCGGCAGATACGTCCGGAAGTCCCCCTCATGGCTTGCGCTAATATAGGCGCTCTACGGGGATAGCTAGGTGCCTAAATGAGCGCGAGCGAGACGCTCTACACAGCGCTCCTGGGGTACATAGCCAGTAACGGTAGGCGTCTCTTAGCTCTTGCACGCACCTTAGGACAGGAGGAAGTTGCCATAGAGCTGCGTGCCCTCTTTAGGTATCACGACCCGTCCTTAGGCTTTGACAAGCTAGAGCAGGCAGCCAACCAGATACTCAGTACACCAGAGGAGACAAAAGCGCTAGAGAGTAAGGGCCTAAGGCTAGAGACTCGTAACGATACACTATACGTAGTGATTAGCGTAAAGCAAATAGAGAAATTACTGAACGAGCTGGCTCGATAGACACTTTAGGGTAAGTCGGGTTAAATACTTGAGTGATGACTGCACGTCAGGCCGAGAGGTGAGGAAATTGGTCTTTGCTGATCTTTTCTTTTTATTCTTTATTCATAATTAAGCTAGAATTTTACGAACTTCCATAGCGAGAGAGGAGTAGGTTTGGAAGCCTGCTCGCTGGGGCTTACTAGCCCCTTACGGATTCTCTCTAGAGCTCTAGTTAGAGGCTCTGCGTCTAGCACTACAGTGTAAAGGAGGACCGCTAGGCCTGCGTAGTCTCCGTACCTGGCTACTAGGAACTCCTCTACATCACGCTGTCGAGGCTTAACGCCGTAGGCTTCAGCCACCACTTTAACCGTCCAGTCGTCAATAGGTGGGTTCTCGTAGCTCCTGAGCCCCAGTACTCTAGCGAGCCTAGCAGTATACTGCCCAACACCGCGTAGTGCTCTAAGGTCGGCCTCGAACGAGTCGGGGTCCTCCAGTGCGATCTCGCCCTCTACGAACGCTCTAGCTGCACTAACAAGCGCGCTCACTCTAAAGCCTAGGGAAAGTTTCGGTAGCACGTCCTGTCTGTTAAGCACGATACTAGGACTTGGGGGTAGTATGGTCGAATCGCCGCCCTCCAGTGTGACGGGTCGACCCAGGCTCTCATATATCCTGTAGAGCATTTTCCAGCCTCGTATGAACGAAGCACGCTGCTGGCATATTGCTATCATGACAGCTACCCAAGGCCCTACTGACCGTACACGGAACCCTCGCATCTTTTGAGCAGCGTACGATAGTAGCCTGTCTCCGGTGAGTCTTTCATAGAACCGGTCTAAGTCCTCACTTAGCCCTAATGCGTGCTCCACAGCCTCATGCACTTGATCTTTGCCCAGCCTCTGCTCACTATAAGCCGCTATCTCTAGTTCCCTACCCTTGTCACGCACTCTGAGTACTGTGGCTTGCTCGCTAGGAAACGCTAGGTAGAGAGACTTGCCGTCGAAGTGCCAGTGGAAGTTGTAGACCGCTGCTGTGAAGTGAAAATCGAATGTCTCAGGTTTGTTTACCCTTAGCGATAGGACTCTGGGCAGCATATTGCTAGGGGGACACTATTTCGGGAGCATAAGCTCTCCAGAACATGGGCGCGTAGTAGTATAGTCCTACCCATCCCTTATCAAGCGATGGCGGGTCGAACATTGTTAGCACGAGCCAGTAGTTTAACAGCGGGTTAAACTTGTCACGGCTGACTGTTATGTCGCCATCTGCAAGCTTGACTTCCAGGGAGTTCTGTATACCCGTGGGCCCGCCGCACCGAGTCACGTAGAACGCCGGTGTATAGCCTAAGTCCCTAGACTTTTTCAAGAGGTCTACTAGGTTCTCGTTACCTATTACGCCTCGTCCCATGTCGCTACTCCAGTGAGCAGCCCACTTCCCTGGTGCCACGAAGCCTGTATGGTAGCAATCTGTGCACGTCCCCCACTCAGCAGGACACGGTTCGTCGTAGCTTCTCTCTCTTACGGTGTTCTCCTCGAAGGTCCTTTTCTGACCTTCAGCAGTGTAGCCCTCTGCACGCCAGCCAGTCGCGTATGCGAACTTCTCAGGAATACCCGCGCCCATCATGCTGTAGAGCCAGTAGCTGTAGTCGCTTCTGTCCTTCTGCCAGTAAATGTGTATGATAAGTGGCACGTACCGCGTCCCATTTATCACCTCCAGTATTGCTAACGTGGAGTAGTAGCCAGTCGTCGGATTGCCAAAGTAGGGGTCTTCCTCGTAAACAGACGCAACGTAGTCAGTATCTAGCACGGCAAATATCCTTATGGGAGCTTGCATCCAGGAATACTTGCCAAGGTAGTGTGAATAGACCTCCCACTTGCCGTAAGGCCTGAACCGTCCTAAGTAGCACCATGATCCCGAGCAAAACATGCCAAAAGCATGTATGTTCCAAGGCCCAAATGCTTCATCTGCAGGGCTTCTAAGACCAAGAGCAGCCACACCGCCATAATCCAAGTAACCTCTCATTGTCGTATGCTCAGTGTCTATGAGTTCTATTCTTAGCTCTGGATGGACTAGGTCTTTGAGTTCCTTGCTGGGGTCGTACTCGTACCTAATGCTAGTACCCCAGACCTTAGGTTCAGCGTCCAAGCTGTCATTCCACCATATTACCACCCATTGCTCTGTGATATCCAGTCTTGGGAATGGTACTTGGAAGACAAAGCGTATCGCGAAGACTTCACCAGTAGGCGTAACGACAAAAGGTCTGATGTCTATTGTGGGGTCCGGCAGGCCGTAAGGTATCCACACGTCTCTATCATGCCAGTGCCTAAGCGTCCAGTTCTCGTACTGAACAGGTCTCTCTTCTAGGGTGTCCAGCGTGCCGTCGTATGACACGTTGACGAGTAGCTGCTTTATGGGCATGAAGGGTAGCGGTGGAATCTTAAGGTTGGGGTCCATAGGTAGCTCCATGTCTAGCCAGAAGAATCTCAGGTCGGAGCTAAACTCTATTGTATAGATCTCGTGGGGAGTTAAGGACGGCCTAGTGATAGAATAGAGGTTCCCGTCTTCGCCATAGTAGTAAAGGGTATCAGGTGTATTCTTCCTTATCTTAAATACAATACGATTGTAAGTTAGAGCCTCTACTAGTATGCCGCGATGGTCTGACAC
>CAZPLI010000087.1:0-799 GCA_964587325.1 uncultured Thermofilaceae archaeon
GAGGACGAGAGTGCCTCTCGGCATAACGTCTAGTCTCCAGCCCTCAACACGCCTAACACCGTACCTCTCGTGGGGAATCACGACGACTACGCTCCACGTCTCTCCCTCGCGTCTCAGTACGTAGACGTTACCTGGTATGTTGTAGCTCGTATCGTGTCTAGCAATAGCCCAAAGAGTGCCCCTCGAGGCGTCTGCTCTTACGTCCTCAAATACGAGGAGTACCCTATTTATGTCCGCTATACAGTAGCTAATGACGGAGCCCTTCTTCGTGACTTCCGCCCAGCACGTGCAGTCGGGCGACGTAGAGTACCTAGGTGCCACTATTACGAGCCTTCCCGCGTAGAGGTCACCGCTTCTTACGAAGTCTCCAAGTGTAAATGTAACATTAACGACGCTGGAGGGAGGGATCTGCTGAACTGGCTGGCATAGGGTCAAGGTCGAAATAGCGTACCCTACAAGACACGAAATAGCGAGAACAATTAGGACTAGATATGCTCCCGCCCGATGCCTGCTCAAGACGCCGAGACTCGAGCAGCGCTTGGCGGGGGTCTGGGCGGGGACTTCTTCACTAATTTCTGCACTCAACGCCTTCTTCATCCCCCTAAGCAAAAGCTTCTCTCAGCGTTAAAAGTGATGCGCAGTCACGGCAAGGAGGGCTAGGAGTATCCAGACGACACAGACAAGGAGCCAGAGGAGCAGTGCCAGCACCCAGCCCGGTACCACGCCGAGCCACTTTCTCTGCAAGGCGTAACCAATCATTCTGTGCTGGTACATGCCTAGTATCTTCTCGATCCAGTAG